>DASZGA010000224.1:0-34197 GCA_035939295.1 Candidatus Elarobacter sp.
GCGCGCATTCACGCGCGAACCTCGGCCTCGCAGCCGATTACCGGCGCCGGCAGCGGCTCGCTGCGCACTTCGCAAACGAAGGTGAACGACGTCACGATCGCCGGCATCAACTTCGGCAGAATGACGGCGCAGGTCGCCGATCTGGGTGCGATTCGCAGGGGGATCGGTTTCTCGCGCCTCGACGGAGTCCTCGGGTACGACGTTTTCGACCGCTTCGCAGTCGGCATCGATATGGATCATCGCCTGATGACGCTCTCGCGCGAACCGGTCGCGGCCTCGCCCTCGGCACGCACGACGGCCTTTTCGATTCGGCAGAATCTGATCGAAATACCCGCCTCGGTCGACGGGCGCAACGGCATGGTGGTGCTCGATTTGGGCGACCGATCGTCGCTGACGCTCTTCGAACCGTTCGCGCGACGCAACGGTTTTTACCGCGCGAAGCCGATCGTTCGCAATGCGCTGACCGGCTTCGGGGTCGGCGGCCCGATCGTCGCCAGCGTTCTCCGCACGCGGCTCGACGCGCTCGGATATTCGGTGCCGGATGTTCTCACGCGCGAACCGAAGCCCGGCGGAGGCGGCTTCTTTGCCGGCTCGAAATGGTCCGCGAGCATCGGCACGGGCTTCCTGCGGCGCTTCAATATGATCTTCGACTTTCCGCGAAAGCAGCTCGTCGTCTGGCCCAGCTTGCAGTTCGAATGCAACGACCGCTACGACTCGATCGGCATGTGGATTTCCAGCGGGGCGCATGGCCCGACCATCGCCGCCGTAACGCCGGGCAGCCCGGCGGCTCGCAGCGGCGTCCGACCCGGCGAAACGATCGTCGCCGTCAACGGCGACGATACGGAGCCGTGGTCGCCGCCACGACTCCGTACGTGGTTCGCCACTCGCCCCGACCGCGAACCTATCGCGGTGCGCTTCGAATCGGCAAACGGCTCGAGCGTCACCCGCAATCTCACTCCGCAAGACGCCTTGGCCGTCGCTACCACCCATCCGTCCTGCTGAACGCTAGCGGTCGACGTGCATTCTGGTTGCGGCGACGAGCGCGGCCGCCGGTTCCATGTCGCGGCCGCCCATCCGAATCGCCTTGTCGATGAGGGCGAGTCCGTCCACGTGCGTGGGATCCGTTCTGAGCTTCCAGGCCACGCGCTGTTCGCCACGCAGCATCGGCCCTATCCGTGCAGCTTCCCGGATCGTCTCGACGAAGTAGCCGGCGTCGAACGACGCCGCCGCGCTGTTCCCGGCGCTGCCGGCCGCGGTGGCTCGGGCGATGAGGCGGGCGGCCAACGCTTCGGCGAGACCCGTTTGGCCGGCCGCGTAGATCGCTGCGCGCCGCAGCGTCTCGCGGCGAACGTTGACCGGCGTCTGCGGCGTCAGCAGCGAGACGGTGTCGTCGCTCAGATGCGCGAGTTCGTACGAAGCCAGGGCACCGTTCCAGCCCGGCGCGCTCGACCACGGGAGCGACGGCGCCGTGCCGATGTCGATCGAGCCGCAGATGAGCGGCGGTCCGGCGAGCGCCGGGGCCGCGGTCACCACGAGCGCGAAGGCGAGTGCCAGGAATAGCTTTTTCATGATGTCGTTCCTCGTGAATGGGCGGGCGAGATCGTCCGCTCAGGCTCCCAGGATTGCACCGTGCCGCCGCGCCGGCGGAGTAACGACGCCGCGAGAGCGGTAATCTTACCGTAAGGTTCGCCCGAGCTCTTGAAGTGAAAGCAGTGTGGGTGCCAGTGTGAAAGAGATGGACGGCATCCTCGTGCAGGCGGTACGCGACCATCTCGAACGTATCGTCGCCGACGACCTGTTCTCGGGCGCAGCGCGGCTCTGCCGTTTCCTGCGCTTCACCGTCGAATCCAAGATCAGCGGCCGTGAGGAGCAGATCAAGGAGTTCGTGATCGGTCGCGAGGTCTTCGACCGGAAGGACGGCTACGATCCACGGCTCGATCCGATCGTGCGCGTCGAGGCGAGGCGGCTGCGCGCGAAGCTGGCGGAATACTACGAGGGACCGGGACGCACGGAGCCGCTGCGGCTCGCATACCCGCGCGGAAGCTACGTTCCGATCGTCACGCGGCCGGCCCCGGTCGTCGCGGGCGCGCAGCCGGCACAGCGTCGCAGTCTGAAGTGGCTCGCGATCCCCGGCGCGATCGTTCTCGCTGCGGTCATTCTGGCCGCCTACCGCTTCGCGCCGTCGCTACGACCTCAGACCGTCGCCGTGCTGCCCGTGGGATGGATCTCGGACGCAAACGGATTGGACAAGGCGGACGCCGGCATCGCCGAAGCCGTCGACGGCGAGCTCGCAAACCGCGATATCGCGCGGGTCATCGCCTGGCCCGTCATGCTCCGCTATCAAACGTCGCACCGCTCGTTGCAGTCGATCGCCGCGGAGCTCGGTGCGTCGACGCTGATCGTGATCTCGGTCCGCGACGCCGACCGCGGAAAGCTGGTAAGCGCATTTCTCATGGACGCGGCGTCGGGACAGAAGCGCCGCGTGAAAAGCTACACACTCGACGACGTCTCGACCCTCGCTACGCAACGCACCGTCGCACATCAAATCGTCGGCGACCTCAGGCCTCTTCTCGGTGCGCGTTAAATGAAAGCAGCATCGGAACGAGCGTCCCCAGCATCATTCCTCGTCGGGTTCGACCATCACGTAGACGTGAACGAGCGCCGAACCGTCATAGCGAAAGCTGCGGTGTCGGCACACGTAGGGTTGTTCGTCGATTTCGACCACGTCGCCGGCATTCGGGATCGGAACGTCCGGAGCGTACGCCATCGGGACCCCGAGCGTCGCGTGCGCGCGGAAGTTCCTGATCTCGACCATCACTGCTTGCATTCGTCGTGTTTACCCGGCCCGGCGCGTTCGCAAAAGGGCCGAGGCGATTCACAGGCGTGAACAGGCCGCCTTGATGTTCTTCAGGAGGGCGGGGTAGATGATCCACCGCCGGAAGGGGTCGATCAATGCCATGTAGAGCGGCGTGATCCAGCCGATGCTGACGACGTACACGGCGAAGTAATAGCGATAACCGTTCGCTGTTTTCGCGAGTGCGCTGAGCGCGGCGGCATGGACGGTACGGTTGTGAATTTCGAGCAGTTGCTCGTTCTCGAAGCGGTAGACGACGTGGAAGCTCCCGGCCCGTGTTCCCGGAACGACCGACGAGCGTGCGCGGTCCTCTGCGGTTAGCCGCCTCACGAACGACGCCGCTAACGCGTCGTTCGGTTCACGATCGAGACGAAACAGGCGTCCGAGAAGCAGGCGCAGGCGGAAGAGCGCCCGTGACGCTGCCGGCTGCACGCTCATCTTCGCGTCTCGGCTGGCGAAGACGTCTCGGCCTGCTCGGCGAAGAATCTCATCGAGCGTGACGCCGTCGCGGAGTCCGGGCAGGTCTACCGCCCAGACATCGTGTAGCGGGACGTCCGCGAAAAGCGTGTTCACCCGCAACGGCAGCGCGGAGAACTCCGTAGGCGAAATCCGAGGCACAGGCACCTCCGCCGCCATTCTACCGCGGACGGGGTGCCGGCACAGCGACCTTTGTGCGAGGAAACAAATGACCGTATCAACGCCGAGCTCGAACCTCGGCCGCCACGCGTTCGGAGTGGCGGCATTGGCCTTTGGACTCGTCACGCTGGTTTGGCACGACTACAAGGACTGGGATCAACTGCGGTCCATTTTGAACGCCAGCGATGGTCCGGTCTTCGTCTACGCCGCAGCTGTCGCACAGATCTTCGGCGGCGCTGCGCTTCAGTTCCGCCGGACGGCGAAAATGGGCGCGGTCGTGCTGGGTGCGGTTTATCTTGTCCTCGCCTTGCTATTCGTGCCACGAATCGTCGCCAGACCGCAGACCTACGACCGCTGGGGAAACTTCCTCGAGCAGTTCTCCCTCGTGATCGGACCTGGGATCATTTATGCGCGTTTGTCATCGGCATGGGCGCCGGAAACGGTCGGTCGGATCGGCCGCATACTCTTCGGTATCTGCACCGCTTCCTTTGCCGTCGAACAGGCGATTCATCTCGACGTTACCGCAAGTCTCGTTCCGAAGTGGTGTCCGCCAAGTCAAATGTTTTGGGCGGTGACGACGACGGTTGCATTCGCGCTCGCGGCCGTGGCGCTCCTCACGAATAGACAGGCGTTCCTCGCGGCTCGCCTGCTAGCCGTGATGCTCTTGGCCTTCGGACTACTCGTGTGGGTGCCGTTGCTTCTTGCGGACCCCCACAGCCATACGAATTGGAGCGAAGCCGCCGAGACCTTCGCGATTGCCGGAGTCGCCTGGATTCTCGCTGATCTTCTCGGCGACTATCGATGGTGAGCTTGGGCGGAAGGCATCCGACGGGAGCCGACCTCGCCGAGATAGGCCCGGCGGAGGGCAATATTCTGCAAATGCTCTACGGGGCCGGCGTGGAAAAAGGCGGTATGCGGCGCCTGGACCCGGCCCGTGGGATCGACCCTAGCGGACCCGTCGACATCGGGTGCGGCACGCTGATACCGGTTCGCTCGTCGCGCTTCTCGGCGATGCTCGACTACACGCACGATTTCGGCAGAGCGCCGGCGCGGGTGGACGCCAAACAGTTCGAGTTCAACGTCATCGTCTTCACGACACGTGGACGATGGCTGTTTCACGGTGACGCCGGGCGCGCCGAGATCGACAGCTCGTCGCTGATGGTCGGCGTCGCGTCGGACGTGTACGGCTGTCAGCACGACCGGCGCGTCGGCGACAGCAACATCATCGTCGCGCTGCGGCCCGGTGCGATCGACCCCGATCTTCAGCCGCTCTTCTCGCGGCAAATCATCCCGGCGCGCGGAGTCATTTCGCTGCTAAGGCGGGCCGCCCGAGCGCAAGACGACGAGCTCTTCGAGTCGCTCGTGTTTTCAGTCTTTGACGAGGCGTCTTCGATCTCTTGGAGGGTCGATCACAGCGGCGCCCCCGACGTTCGCATGCAGCGGGCGAAGCGTTTCATCGAGCTTCATGCCTTCGAACGGCTGCGGCTCACCGACATCGCGAGCGAGCTCGGCCTTTCACCTTTTTCGACGGTGCGCCAGTTTCGAGCGGCGACCGGCTCGACTCCCTACGCATATCTGCTCGAGCTTCGCCTGAAGCGCGCCCAGGAGTTGTTGGGCGGGACGCGCACGCCGGTCCGCGCCGTAGGGAGCATGGTCGGATTCGCCGACCTTGCGTACTTCTCGCGATTCTTCAAGGCAGCCACCGGGTATTCACCGTCGTCATACCGCGCTATGAGGTCCGCCGGAACGCGCTCTTTCGGCTAGAAGAAGCTGCCTTAGCGGGGAGTTACCTGCCGTCGTACTCGTCATGGCGGCGGAACCACCAGTCGGTCTCGTTGCGGCCGAGCGGCGCGCGGTCGAGCCATTGGTACATTCCCCAGAGGCCGTCCAGGCCGCGCGCGTACGCCGAGTAGGTGTGGTAGACGACGCCGTCCTCGAGCGCGAACGCGCTCACGCCGGGCGCTTCTCGCATGTACGTGGTCGCGTCCGTCCCGGTGCTCGACGCGATCTGGGCGAGCCAGCTGTCTTCGCTCGGCTCCTGCGCGGACCGCGTGTCCGTCGTGCGGAAGTTGTATTCGACCGCACCCGACTGCTCTTGTTCCTTGGTGTGCGCGACCTGGAAGTCGTAGTTGAAGTCGCTCCCGAACGAAGAGGCCCACGGGAAGCTCCAGCCCATCCGCTTCTTGTATGCTTGCAGCTTCGGAAGCGGAGCCCGCGACACGGCGCACAGCGTGACGTCGTGATTCGCGAGGTGAACGACGGAGCCGTCGAAGCCGTCCGCGATCGCCGAACACGACGGACAGCCGGCCTCGTACTCGGGCCCGAACATGAAGTGATAGACGAGGAGCTGCGAGCGCCCTCGGAAGAGATCCGCCAGGGAAGCCGCGCCATCGGCGGTCTCGAAGCGGTAGTCTTTGTCGACGCGAACCCAGGGCAGGTTCTGCCGCATGCGCGCCAGCTCGTCGCCGCGCCGCGTCAGCGCCTTCTCGGCCTCGAGCAGCTCCAATCGGGCCGCAAGCCATTCTTCACGCGTTCCGGTCTTATGATCGGTCATGGTCTCTCTCCGTCTTGTTCGTTTTCGGTTTCTCTGCTAGACGCTTGATCGCGGTCAGCCGGTGATCCCACGCGGCTGCAACGCCGCGCATCCATTGTGCCGTCGATTCCAGCCGCTCAGGGCGTACGGCGAATTGCACTTCGCGGCCGTGCTTGCGCGCTTCGACCAAGCCGGCTTGTTCGAGCACGGTCAGGTGCTTCACGATCGCCTGGCGCGTAACCGGAAGCTTTTCCGCCAGCGCCGTTGCCGTCGCTTGCGGGTGAGCCGAGAGCGCATCGAGCAGCCGCCGCCGCATCGGGTCGGCGAGGGCGACGAGCACCTCGTCCACGTCGCCCTTGCGCGCGTTCATCGCCCTGGGCGCTATACCGGAAGCTTCTCGGCGTATTGCTGCAAGTCGTGCAGCTTCGTCGTCCAACCTTCGGTATTGTCCTGAAACTGCTCGGCGCGCTCGCTCTCGTTGCGGGGAAGACGGCCAAAGCCGGTCTCGACCACGCGCACGCGCGTGTCCGCACCTTCGGGCGTCAACGTAAATTCGACGAGCGTCGAGTTCTCGTTCGTGGGTTTTACGTCGGGTATTCCCGGCACCCAGCGATACGAAAGATAGTTCGGCTCGTCGATCTTTTCGATGCTCCCGTAAAAGGAGCCGTACTTCTCCCACCGCAGAACGAGCTCGCCGCCGGGCCGCAAATCGACCTGCGCCGATTCGCCGAACCAGGTGCCGACGTGCTCCGCCTGCGTGATGATCTCCCACACCCGCTCGCGCGGAGCTGCAACGACGATTTCTCGCTCGATCCGGTCTTCAACCATGGCGTCCTCCAAAAAATGTGCAACCCTATAGTTGCATATTCCGAGCCGATGCGCAACCCTCTGGTTGCAGATTTCTTTGAGCCCGGCCGGCGGCCCGGCGGCAAGAGGAGCAACCAGAGCGAGCGCTCGTACGTAAGCAGGCTCCGCGCGAACGCATGATGCTCGCAATGAGGGTATTCAAGAAGGCGATGAAAGCAACGGTCTACCACGGCCCGCACGACGTGCGCGTCGAAAACGTTCCCGATCCGAGCATCAGAGATTCGCACGATGCGATCGTGCGCGTGACGCGTGCTGCGATCTGCGGATCGGATCTCTGGTTCTATCGCGGCGTCAGTCCGCTGAAGCCGGGGGATCGCACGGGGCACGAGTTCGTCGGCGTCGTCGAGGAGATCGGCGGCGAGGTGCGGACGGTCCGGGCCGGCGACGCGGTGATCGCGCCGTTCGCTTCGAGCGACGGCACCTGCGAGTTCTGCCGCGCCGGGCTCCAGACGTCGTGCGTCCACATGAGTTTCTTCGGCGGCGACGACGGCGGCCAGGCCGAGCTCGTGCGGGTGCCGTACGCCGACGGCTCGCTCGTTACAATGCCCGACGCGGTCGCCCACGACGCCGACAAGCACAACGCCGCCGTGACGCTGTCCGACGTCATGGCGACCGGTCACCACGGCGTGGTCGCTGCGCAGACGACGCCGGGTTCGACCGTGGTCATCGTCGGCGACGGAGCAGTCGGCCTGTGCGCCGTACTTTCGGCGGCGAAAGAAGTTCGCGCCGACCGTATCATTGCGGTAGGCCATAATGCCAAGCGGCTGGAGCTCGCCAAGCGCTTTGGGGCGACGCATACGTTCAACTCGCATGACGAGAACGTGCAGCAAGAGATCCTCGAGCTGACCGCCGGCGGAGCGCCGCATACCGTCGAAGCCGTCGGCAATCAGGAAAGCATGGATCTGGCAGTGAACGTGGCGCGGCCCGGCGGAACCGTGAGCTTCGTCGGTGTGCCGCACAACGTGAAGTCGCCGCCGATGCGGAAGATATTCCTCAGCAATCTCTCGCTGCGCGGAGCGCTCGCGCCGGCGCGGGCCTACCTTCCGCAGCTCATCGCAAGCTTGGAAGCCGGACGCATCGATCCCTCACCGGTGCTCGATCTCGCGCTGCCGCTCACCGGGGTCGCGGACGGATATGCTGCGATGGACGAACGCCGCGCCATCAAGGTGCTGCTCACCGTGTCCTGAGGTCGGTGAAATGACACTTAGTCGGCGAACGGGTCGGGCGGCGGCGCTTCGGCGTAGTCGATGACGACGGTCTTGGTTTCCAAGTACTCGTTCACCGCGTCGAAGCCGTTCTCGCGGCCGATTCCGCTCATCTTGTAGCCGCCGTACGGGAGCATCCAGTGCACGGGGCGGTACGTGTTCACCGAGACGAGCCCGGATTCGAGTTGCGCTGCGACGCGGTGGGCGCGACCGACGTCGCGCGTCCACAGCCCCGCAACCAAACCGTACTGAACGTCGTTCGCCATCGCGACGGCTTCTGCTTCGGTGTCGAACGGGATCACCGCGAGGACCGGCCCGAAGATCTCTTCCTGCGCGAGCCGCGAGCGGTTGTCGACCTCGCCGAAAATCGTCGGCTCGATGAAATACCCTCGGTCGAAGCCCGCCGGACGGCCTCCACCCAAGAGCAGACGGTAGCCTTCGTCTTTCCCGATCTCGATGTAGCGCTTCGTCTTGTCCAGCTGCTCCGCCGACGTTTGGGGACCGATGTGCGTGCGGTCGTCGAGCGGCAAGCCGACGCGAATGCGGCCGGCTCGCTGCACGAGCATGTCCACGACGGCGTCGTATACCGATCGCTCCACGAACAGCCGCGATCCCAGCGAACACGATTGTCCGGTCGAGCGAAACGCTCCGTGCGTCGCGACCGTCGCGGCGCGCTCCAAGTCGGCGTCGGCGAAGATGATGTGCGGCGATTTGCCGCCGCACTCGAACGCGATCCGCTTCAAGTTGACCGCCGCGTTCCTCATGATCTCTTGCGCGGTGCGGTGCTCGCCGGTGAACGTGATCTTGTTGATCTTTGGATGCGAAGCGATCGCCGCGCCGGCGACGTGCCCGTAGCCCGGAACGATGTTGACGACGCCCGGCGGGAAACCGGCTTCGACGACGAGCTTGCCGAGCTCCATCGCGCTGACCGGGGTCAGCTCGGCGGGTTTCAGCACGACGGTGCAGCCGCACGCCAGCGCGGGCCCGAGCTTCCACGCGTACAGGCTCATCGGCGAGTTCCACGGCAGGATCGCGCCGACGACGCCGACCGGCTCCCGCCGCGTGAACGCGTGCGCATCCGGCTTGTACGGGATCGTCTCACCGTAGATCTTGTCCGCGGCGCCGGCGTAGAACGTCAGCCAATCGGCTGCGCGCTGCATCTCGCCGAGCGTATCGCGCAACGGCTTACCGTTGTCGCGGCTTTCGATCTCGGCGAGCGCGCGCGCGTCGCGAGCAATCAGCGTGCCGAGCTTGTGCAACAGTGCCCCGCGGGCGGACGGCGTGAGGCGCGCCCACGGGCCGCGCAGCGCCTCTCGTGCGGCGTCGACCGCGCGATCGACGTCCACGGAGTCGGCCTCGGCGACGTGTGCCCAGACGTTTTCGGTCGCCGGGTCGATCGATGCGATCGTCCGCCCCGAGTGGGGCGCAACCCACTCGCCGCCGATGAACAGCTCCGCGTAGTGCCGAGGGGAATCCACTGCGACGGCCATAGCTCTCCGTTCGGACGGGGCGGCAGGATTCACCGCCCGGCAACGCGATTGTCTTACAGTCCCAAGACCGTGTCAACAATGAACGTATTGGTCCGGATCGAAGCGGTGAGCCGCGTCTTTTTTCGCCGCGATACCGAGCACGTCGCGCTCGACGCCGTCTCACTCGACGTCGAGTCGGGAAGCTTCGTGTGCATCGTCGGGCCGAGCGGTTGCGGAAAGTCCACGCTGCTGAACATGATCGCCGGTTTGATCGCGCCGACCAGCGGCCGGATCACCAACGCGGGGACGCTCGTGCAGGGTCCGCGGCTCAACGTCGGCTACCTCACGCAGAAGGACACGCTGCTGCCGTGGCGCGACGTCTTGCGCAACGTGGAGATGCCGCTCGAGATCCGTCACGTTCAGCCGGACGAGCGCGCGCGCAAAGCGCGCGACCTCATCGAGATCGTCGGACTGCACGGTCGGGAACGCGCGTACCCGCGCGAGCTTTCCGGCGGAATGGCTCGCCGCGCGTCGCTGGCGCGGCTGCTCATCGCCGACCCGGAGCTGCTGCTGCTCGACGAACCGTTCTCCGCGCTCGACGCTCAACTGCGCCAGGAGATGCAGAACGAGCTGCTGCGGCTGTGGAGCGGGAGCGGTAAGACGGTGGTGTTCGTCACGCACGATCTCGAAGAAGCGATCGCGCTCGGCGATCGCGTGGTCGTGCTCGGCGCGCGCGGACGGATCGTTCGGGACGAGCAGATCGGGCTCGAGCGGCCGCGCGACGTCGTCACGATTCGCCGCACGCCCGAGTTCCATGCGATCGAAGCTCGGCTGTGGGACGCGCTCGCCGCGCACTACCGCCCGGAGGCGGCGGCGTCATGACCGCGGCGGCGGTGCAAGCTGGCACGGTACGCGGCAAACCGCGCGACGCGGGCCGGCGCTGGCGCATCTACGGTTGGCGCGTCGCGTTGCTGTGGATCATGCTCTCGGTCTGGCAAGGCGTGTCGCAGATCAAGGGGATGGCGTTCTACATCAGCAGCCCCAGCGCAATTTGGACGCGCGAGCTGCAGTGGCTGGCCGACGGGACGCTGCTCTTCCACACGTCGATCACGCTCGAGGAGACCGTCGCGGGTTTCTTCCTCGGCGCCGTCGCGGGGATCGCCGCCGGTTTCATCATCGGACCGCAGCGCGACCTTGGCGAGGTGCTGGATCCGTTCATCATCGCGCTGTATTCGATCCCGAAGGTCGCGCTGGCACCGCTGTTCATCGTCTGGTTCGGGATCGGGATCTGGATGAAGATCATCCTCGCGATGGTGACGGTGTTCTTCATCGTGTTCTTCAACACCGTCGCCGGCGTGCGCAACGTCGATCCGGACTTGGTCAACGCGGTGTGGCTGATGGGCGGCTCGGCGCGCGAGATCCTGTTCAAGGTGATCGTCCCGCATGCGCTCAGCGCGGCGCTCACCGGCGTGCGGATCGCGATCCCGTACGCCTTGATCGGCGCGATCGTCGGCGAGCTGATCGCGAGCAATCGCGGGATCGGCTATCTGGTGTCGTCGGCGGCCAGCCAGTTCGACACCGCGGGCGTGTTCGCGGCCCTCATCGTGCTGACGATCCTCGCCACCATTCTGAACTCGCTCGTGAACGTCGTGGACCGCCAGACATCGCGCTGGAAAGTCGACGCCGATCTCACACTCCGCCCGAACTGAGGTCTGCATGCCGCTCTCACGCCGACGCTTCGTCCAAACAGCCGCCGCGGCATCGGTGGCCCCGGCGCTTGCGCCCGGCGTAGTTTCGGCCGCCGGCGTGACGCAGCTCAACGTGGGTTCGATCGGACATTCGATCGCGCACTTTCCGCTTTGGGTCGGCGCGCAGCAAGGTTATTTCCAGCAGAACGGCGTCGACATCGGGAAGGTGACCGAGTTCTCGACCGGAGCGTTGGTCGGCACCGCCGTCACCGCCGGAAGCCTCGACGTCGGCTCGTCGGTGATCACCGATGTGTTCTCGCTCGCCAAGGCGGGTCGCTCGGTGAAAGTGCTCTCGGTGAGCGCAGGCTCGTACTACATCGACATCGTCGCGTCAAAGGCGTTTCTGCAAGCCTCGAAGCTCAGCGAGCGCAGCAGCATCGGCGACAAGATTCGCGCGATGCGCGGGAAGAACATCGGCGTCACCGGGCCGGGCAGCGGTACGGAAGCGCTCGTGCTGTACCTGCTCAAGCTGGGCGGGATCGACCGGACGCGCGACGTCCAGCTCGTGAACGTCGGCGCGAACATCCCGTCCGTGCTGGCGACGCTGCGCACCGGGCGGGTCGACATGGTTTCGTTCGCGTGGCCGCTCGGCCAGCAGGCGCAGGTCGAGGATATCGGCGAGCCGTTCATCAGCCCCGCGCGCGGCGATCTCCCGGAGATGACGCATGAGATCCAAGGCGTGGTCTTCACGACGCAGGACGAGATCGACAAGAAGCACGACGCGATGGTCGGCTTCGTCCGCGGATACGCCAAGGCGTGCACGACGATCTTGAAAGATCCCGCCCGCACCCGCGAGCTGCTCAAGAGCTTCTATCCCAACCTCGACCAGAAGGCGCTCGATCTCACGCTCGACGTGTACCGCTCGACCTCGGTTTCCTCGAATCCGATGCCGAGCGAAGTCGGCTTCCTGCGGGCGATCAAGTTTCATCAGGCCGCCGGCCTCATCACCGAGCCGTATGCGTACAACGACATCGTCGCGACGAAAGTGATCGCCGATGCCCTCCGCAAGCGGTAAGACCTGGTCCGACGTCGTTCTCGACACGCTGAAGGCCAACGACGTTCGTCTCGCGGTCTACGTGCCGGACAAGATTCTCATCCCGGTGATCGACGGCGTTCGGAACGATCCGTTCTTCACCGCGGTCGGCGCAACGCGAGAAGAAGAAGGCGTCGGGATCTGCGCCGGCGCGTGGATGGGTGGGATGCGCAGCATCCTGATGATGCAGACCAGCGGGTTCGGAAACACGCCGAACGCGCTCGCATCGCTCGCCGTCGCGTACCAGATTCCGGTCGTTTTGCTGATCTCCGAGCGTGGCGCGCTCGGCGAGTTCAACACAGGTCAGGTCTGGTCGAGCCGCGTCGTCGCGCCGGTGTGCGCCGCGCTCGGGATTCCGCATCACGTGATCGAGCGGCTCGAGGACGTCGAGTTCATCCTCGATCGCTCGATCAAACAGGCGGTGGCGACGCAATCGCCGGCGGCGCTCGTCCTCTCGCCGCTGCTGACCGGCGGGAAGGTCTTCGCCGCGTGAGCGAACGGATGCGGCGCATTGAGCTCATGCGCCGGCTCGCCCCGATGCTGCACGACGAAGCCGTGATCGGCGGGATCGGCAACACCAACTTCGACCTGTACGCCGCCGGACACCGGCCGCAGAACTTCTACATGCTCGGCAGCATGGGGCTCGCGTTTCCGATCGCGCTCGGCGTCGCGCTGGCGCAACCGCAGCGGCGCGTCATCGGAATCGAAGGCGACGGATCGCTGCTGATGAACCTCGGCTGCCTCGCAACGATCGCGACGGTCGCGCCTGCGAACCTGACGCTGATCGTGATGGACAACGCGTCGTATCAAATCACCGGCGGACAGCCGACCGCGAGCGCCGGGTTTACCGATCTCGTCGCCGTCGCTCGCGCCTCGGGGATCGCGCGAAGCGACTGGGCACAGGGTCCCGACGATTTCGTACGCCTCGTGGAAGAGGGGCTGCGCGGCGGCGGCCCCTCGCTGATCGGCGCGCGAATCGACGACGCGCCCGCCGCCGGCCAGCCGGCGCGCGACCCGGCGCAAATCCGCGACCGCTTCATGCAGGCCCTCGGCACGCGCAAGGACTTCGGCACCGCCTAAACGGTGCCGTCAACGCGTTCCGGCGAGGCTAGGCGACGGTCACGGTCGCGCGGCTCCAAGCGTCCTGCGAGGCGTCTTGCTGAAACACCGTAGAAGTGTCGACGACGACGCTTTGGCCGGCGCGGTGGACGGCGTACCGGTCCATCGCACGGTCGGGGCGACCGTCGATCAGCTGCCCGTCGGGTTGAAAGTGCGCGTCGTGCTTGGGGCAATGAAACTCTCTCGAATCGGGCAACCACTCCAGCGTCGTCGTCGCACGATGCGGGCAGATGATCGAGAGCGCATAGACCGTCTTGTTCACGCGCGCGAGGATCACGCCGTTGCCGGCGTCGATCAGCGCGCCTTCTCTCGCCGGAAGCGCGTAGGTGAGCGTCCTTCCGTTGGAGCGCGTCGGCGTGACGGAACCGACGGACTGCGCGAAGGCAGGGTCCGCGAGGAGGCCGGCCCCCACGATTCCACCCAGCGCGGCGAAGGCGGTCGAGCGCAGAAAGCACGCGCGCGCGACGGGGCAATTCGAGTCATTCATTTCATGATTCACTTCGAGAGCGTGAGGACGATGCTGACGAGGACGATCGAACCCCACAAAAGTGCGCTGACGATCGAGCTGACGCGGACCCGGGTCCACGCGACCGCCGCGGCGCCGCCGGTGTTGAGGCGCAGCGTTCCTTCGTTGGCCGTCATGATGAGAGCGTTGCCGAGCAGCATCGCGATGAGCGACATCTTGATCCAGAACGGAACCGAGACGACGTACGTCTTCACGTCGGCCGCGAACAGTGCCAGGCCGCTGAGCATGCAGATCGCGAGCGCGATGACGATCGTGCTGTGGACCGCGTGCAGCTCCGCGAAATGATGCCGGCGAATTGCGTCGGCCCACCGGCCGGCGCGGAGCGTGCCGCGGTCGTGCGCGATGGCGAGCCCGCCCGCGACCAGCATCGAGAGGACGTGCGTCGCGACGACCGACATCTCGACCGGCGCGGAATGGCTGAACAGCGACCGCCACGGCGTCGTAACCGCGGTCAGGTCGCGGACCAAAGCAAAACTCTCCGGGGCCATGATGTAGAGAATACCGCTCGCGTCTTGGAACGTTCCGAGCCGGCGATGAGGGTTCCGTTAGGTCTGCCTGAACGCTAGATGAACGGCCCGTCTAACCGAGAGCGTTCAGGTCCGCCGGCGTCAGGCGGATCTTTTCCGCGGCGAGGTTTTCATCGAAGTGCTCGATCGACGACGTCCCCGGAATCGGTAGCGTGACCGGCGAGCGCGCCAGGAGCCATGCGATCGCGATCTGCGTAGGGTTCGCGTGGTGTTCCTTCGCGACGCGCGCCAGCGACGCGTGCCGCGGCTTCCCTTTCCCGCCGAGCGGATACCACGGAAGAAACGCGATCCTGTCGCGTTCGCACGCCTGCAGCACGTCCTCGGCGGAACGGTCTTCGACGTTGAACAGGTTCTGCACCGAGACGATCGTGGCGGACCGCTTCGCGCGCTCGTACTGTGCGACGGTCGTTTCCGAGACGCCGATGTGGCGGATCTTTCCCTCCCCCTGCAGCGTGGTGAGCGCGCCCAGTGACTCTTCGAGCGGAACCTTCGGATCGACGCGGTGCAGCTGAAGCAAGTCGATGCGCTCGCGCTTGAGCCGGCGAAGGCTGCCTTCGACGCATTCGCGGAGCCGTTCGGGCCGAGCGTCGACGACCCACTGGTCCGGACCGGGGCGGACGAACCCGGCTTTCGTCGCGATGACGACATCGTCCGGATACGGCGCGAGCGCCTCGGCGATGATCTCCTCGCTGACGTTCGGACCGTAGGAGTCGGCGGTATCGATGAAGTTCACGCCGCGCTCGACGACGTGACGAACGAGCTTCACCGCGCCGGCGCGGTCGGCCGGCGGCCCCCAAATGCCGGGCCCGGTGATGCGCATCGCGCCGAAGCCCAAGCGGCGCACCGTGAGGTCGCCGCCGATCGTGATCCGGCCTGCGAAACCGGTTTCGCCATGTGACATGCGGTCAGTCTACATCTCGCGTCGGATTTTCGCTAGATGACGGCGAGCAACCGGGCAACTTCTTTCTTGCGGCAGTTCAGGGCACGTTGGAGGGGCGTGTCGCCCTTGCTGTCTTTGACATCAGTTGCCGCGCCGCAATCGAGCAACGCCTGCGCAATCCCCATGAATCCGCGCCTAGCCGCCATGTGCAGCGGGGTCGCCCGGGTGACTCCGCCGCATGCGTTCACGTCTCCGCCGGCATGCACCAGCGCCCGAACGATCTCCGGCCCCGCGTCCGACCCGCACTCGTTCGCCACGCGGTAGAGCGGCGTGTGACCACCGCTATCCTGCGTGTTCGGGTCCGCTCCGAGCCGGAGCAACGATTTCACCACAGCTAGGCAGCCTGCGCCGGATGCAAAATGCAGTAGCGTTCTTCCCGCAAATCGCGGCATCATGACGGATGGGTCTCTCTCGACGGCATCGATCACGAAGGGAATGAGCGCATCGCGGCGGGATTGCATCATCCGCGCGAGCAGGCCGACGAAAACCGAGCGCCGGGACGCAAATCGCGGTGCTAAGGCGAGGGCCTCGTCGACATGGCCGGCGGCAATCGCCGCGATGGCTTCATCCAAGGTCCGCTGCTCAGCCCAGCGCGCGCGGAGTTCCTCGGACTCCGGCCCGGCTGCCTCTTTTCCAATGACGTAAGCCGAGCTCTGGAAGAAGAATTGGCGAAGTGATTTTCGTGTGCCCTCATCCGTCGGGACAGCATCGAGCGCTGCCTGCATGTGCTTCAGCCAGGCGCTTCGTTCCGCAGCACCAATCCGGAAACGTGCATGCGATTCACGCAAGCTCAGCCACCATCGGAATTGGGCTTGGCCCTCATCGCCACCCAGAAACTGGATGAGGAAGGCGGCAAACTCCTCGGTAGCGCATCGAAGGCTCTTGCCGGGGAAGAGCGGACGCAAAACCGAGTCCTTGCCAACGCGTGCGTAAAAATCCGCCGACAGCCGTTTACAACCCGCTTCTCCGCCGAGCGCCTCCAAGAACCCAGTGCGCATGACTCTCCTATTCGAGCTGAAGCCGGATGATTCCGCGTCCTTTAGATGTCGACGTTCATCATGTTGTCGAACGGGGTCACGTTGTTGGGACGGTAGTTCTTGAGGTCCTTGTTGTACGCGAACATGTCGACGTGGAGAAACGAGACGATCGAAGGGACGTCGTTGACGAACTCGCGCATGAGGATCCCGACGTCGGCGGTGCGCTGCCGCTGCTCGTCGTGTCCGAAGAGCGCGTCCATCGCGGCCTGCGCGTTCTGGTTGCACCAGCGCAGATCGTTTTGCCCGGCGGGCGGCGCCGCGCGGCAGCCGTAGATCCCCGAGTAGTCTCCGAACGGGTCGGCCGCCCAGGCGAACGTGACGACGTCCCACGAGTCGCCGTAGACCACGCCGCCTTGCTTGACCGGTGCGAACATCTGTGCCGCGGGATAGCGGCGCACGTTGAGCCCGACGCCGATCGCTTTCCAATCGTTGCGCACGCGTTCCAGCTGCGCGTCGTTGTCCGAACGCCCTGCCACCGTCGCGAGATTGAGGTCGAGCCTGACCCCGGCCTTGGTGCGGATGCCGTCGGCGCCACGCGCCCAGCCCGCCGCGTCGAGCAGCGCGTTCGCTTTCGCGGGATCGTACGGCGTCGCTCCCAGGTCGACGAAGTACGGAGCGCTCACCGGGATCGCCGAGTCCTGCACGATCCCCACGCCGTGCTCGACCTTGTCGACGAGCTCGCGGCGGTTCAGCGCGAGCCGCAGCGCTTGACGCACGATAGGATCGGAAACGCCCGCGTGCGTGAGGTTGAAGTCGATGTGGCTGTAGGCATAGCTCGGCTGCCGCAAAACGGTGTATCCCCCGAGCGCCTGGATGCGCGCGAGGTACGCGCCGCTGAACTGGTACCACAAGTCGACGCCGTGCGACTCGAGCTGCGAAAGCAGGGTGTCGCGATCCGGAACGATCTTGTAGACGATCTTGTCGAGCTTCGGGCGGCCGCGCCAGTAGCGCGGGTTTGCGACCAGCACGACCTGTTTCGAACGGTCCCAGCGCTCGAACTTGAACGGCCCGATCCCGACGGGAAGCGCGTTGTACGGCACGTCGTTAATGTTCGGGTACTTCGCCAGCAGGTGCTTCGGCAGCAGCGACGGGTTCGCGCAGCAGCTCGAAAAGAACGCTTCGGAAGAAAGCGAGTACGGCTTGCTCAGGTGGTAGACCACCGTGAACTTGTCGGGCTCGTCCACCTTGACGATCTGGTCGAAGCGGCCGCCTTCGTCGTTCGCCGGATTGTTCACGACCGCGGTGCTGAACACGACGTCGTCGGCGTTGAACGGCGCTCCGTCCGACCACGTGACGCCTTTGCGCAGGTGATACGTGATCGTCAGGCCGTCTTTGCTGACACCGCCGTTGGCCCGGCTCGGCACCTCGGTCGCAAGCTCCGGATACGGTTGGTTGTGCTCGTCCCATCGGATCAGCCACGCCATCGTCATCTCGGAGAGGTTGGCGACGGGAGCGGACTGCGAGAGATGCGGGTTCAGCGTGTTCACGTCGCCGGCGTCGGAGATCGTCAGCACGTGCGGGGTCGTCCACGCGTTGACGCGGTTCGCCGGACGTTCAGCGGCGCCGGCCGCGGCGGGAACGCACAGCGACGACGCCAGCAAGAAACACAACAGCTCGTTGCGGCCCATCGACGATCACCTCTCGGCTGCAAAATAGCAAGAGCCGGTGACACCCTCAGCGCACCGGCTCGCGAAAACTCTCGACTGGTTTAGACCTTCCACCCGCATCATGCACGAGCGGTCGTGCGTTGTCAATACCGAGGAGCGCCCGCGCCCCGTTTCACGCGAACGTGACGCGCAAAATGAGCGGCAGGTTCGCGAGCAGCATGGTCGCGGCAGTGAGCCGGCGGTGCTTGTCTTCGACGAGATAGTAGATCCGCGCGGGAAAATACAGCAGCAACGCGCAGATCGCGATCACCGCAAACCGTCCGAGAACGTCGCTGAAGCTGCCGGGTCTTCCCGCGGGCGTTCGTGTCGCCAGCTCGCGGAACGGCGCGCTTGTGGTGACGAGGGCCCAAAGGATCTGGAAACCGATCACGTTGACGTAGACGAACACGTCACCGAGCCGTTCCGCCGCAGGCGTGGTGAGAAACGTCCAGCGGGGCGGCCTCTTCGGCGTCGTAAAGTAGCGGTACACGAACGTGACGCTGACGATGCTCCAGACGAATCCGGCGAGAATCAGCGGGACGCCGACGTTCTCGCCGGTGGAGAAGACTTCGCCGAGAACGATGACGGCGACCGCGCAGAGCGCGAACGTCGTCACCCAGTACGCGAACATGAAATAGAGCACGAGGCATCCGGCACTCGAATCAGCGTTGAACCCCGTTCGCTGGTGGAACGACCACCGTTTCAAGATCGGCGCCACCGGCTGGATCAAAACCAGGACCGCGAAGAACAACCCGATTAGCAGCATGGCGCGTGCGTCCTCGCGAGGCGCGGCGCGCACCAGGGCCTTCGCGGGAACGACAAGCACGCCGACCAGCAGCAGATTGAACGCGAAGACGACGAGATCGAGCACGACACCGCGGTTCACGCGGATGCCTTCGCCGGGCGGCGCGGTCGTCCCGTAACCCCGGGACGAATGCGCCGCGCAACGCTTAGAGGCTCTTGACGGCCGCGTCGAGCAGCGCGTTCAGCATTCCCGCGTCACCGTTCATCGCGATCGCCGACAGCACGACGTTGCCTTTTTGGCGGTTGCCCACGTTCTTGTGCCGCGCGGCACCTTGCTGCTGCGCCTTGAAGTTTGTCTGTGCTACCGCCTCGGTCGGCAGAACGGTCAATCCCAATTGCAGGATCGGCCGGCCCGCCGCCAAGTACATGCACGTCGAGCTGCCGCTCGAAATCGGGTTCGGGCGCTCCATCGTCGTAACCGGCCGTGCGAACAGCGTACTGGCCGTCGCTGCGGACACCAGCGTGCACGCAGTCCGAGATTCGGCGCCGCCGGGTGTAGTTGAAGCGGCGACGACGGTGAGTACGGCGAGCGCCGCCGCGGGAATGGCACGAACGAGTCGCTTCATGGGATCATCCTTCCGGTTCACAGTTTGTTGATATCATTTGGGTGGAATGAGCTTGTTGAACATGCCGTTCACGGCGTTGTTCATCTTCGCGTCGATGCGGCCGACGGAACCGCAGGTCCAGGTCACGGAGCCGGAGACGCGCTTGCCGTGGCCCATCTTGCCGGTCGCCGGGTCGATGTTGGCCGCCGAGAGCTGCGATTCGAGGTTGGTGAATTCGGCCGTGCCTTTGGCGCCGTCGTTTGCGATGGTGATCGCGAGCGTGGAGCCCGGCACTTGTCCGAACGCGAGGGGGCTCGTCGGTTCGGGGAAGACCATGAGGGTCAACGGGCCTATGATACCGGTCCGCATCGCCTGACCGACGGCGGCATCCGGCGACTTGACGGCTTGGTCGTAGCGGCCGTCTTTCGTGAACTCTTTCAGCGCGATCGAGATCAGTCCGAGCGGCGGTTCCTCAGTCTTGATGCTCATGTGATAACCGGCGAGAAGTCCGTCGCCGGGCGGCGCGATCTGACAACCGTCCACGACGAAATCGTGCTCGAGGGTGTACTCGCCGGTGATGCTCACGTGACCCGCACCCGGCTTGTCGTCGGAAGACGACGTCGCCGCGTCGGCTGCCGTTACCGTCGTCGCCGCGTCGGCGGGAGCCGGCTCGTGGCGGGCGCAGCCGGTCGAGAGGAGAAGGAGCGCCGCGGCGAGCGCGGGTCCGGAGAATCTGTTCACATCAGGACTCCTTAGAATGCGCGTCGATACACCGCGCGATGAAAGCGGTCACGTCGGAAAGGTCGACGACGTAGCGTTCGTCCTCGTGCGCGACGTGCTTCACGATGCCGCGCCACGGGCCGGAGTGCCCCGCCGCCGCCGGCTCACGCCACAACTCGACGAGAAACAACTCTTTCGCCCGTTCGGGAAGGCGCCGGTTCATGACACCAGCGTATCAGCGCAGCGTCCGAATCCCGTCCGACCCCGCGCTCGCCGCCGCCCGGCACAGAGCTTGGTTGAAATCGAGCAGGCCGTACGCGTCGCGCCAGGCGCCCTCCGGGATCTTCGCGCGCCTCTCCTCGTACAGCGCGACGGCTCGGTAAAGCGCGCGCTCGCGGCGTTCCGGCTGTTCCGCCGCCGCGTAAATCCTGGCCGCGCTCCAGAGGACGTTTTGCGGAAACATCACCGACTCGAGCGCGGATTGCGGAAGCGCTTCGATCTCGTTTGCGATCGCCGCGGCGCGGTCGAGATCGCCTGCTCGCAGATAGGTCAGCCCCATGTCGGCGAGATCGGAGCCGATATCCATCGGCGCCATCGTCCGCCGCTGCTCGAGCGCGGCTTCCGAGTGGGTCAACGAAGCCGCGCGTTCGCCGAGCTCGCGTTCAGCGGCGCCGACGTTCCCGAGCGCCGAGCATTCGAGCTGCGGGTTTCCGAGCCGTTGCGCCAACGCGACCGCTTTGGACGAGAGGCGCAGCGCGGCGCCGAACCGCCCGCGCAAGTACGCGGCCATCCCGAGGTTCAGAGCGCAGATCGTCAGCCCGCGCAGATCGTCGACGTCGAGGAAGATCGCCCGCGCGCTCTTCAGTGCGCCGAGCGCTCGCGCGTGCTGGCCGATCTTGAGAAACAGCAGGCCGCTGTTGAGCAGCACGATCGCTTGGCCCAGCGGCTTGTTCAGCGATGCATAGATTTCCGTTGCGGCGGCGTAGGTCGACACGGCTTCGGCTACCGCGAAGCGCCGGCCGGCGATGTTGCCGAGGCGGAAGAGAAAGTCCGCCTCTCCCTCGCGGTCGCCGATCGTGCGGCAGATCTCGAGCCCGCGCTCCGCGGCCACGCCGGCGCGCGCGTAGTCGACGGACATATATGCCGCCAGCGCCGACGCCGCGAGAGCGCGCACGATCGAGGCTTCGTTCGAAGACGCGACCGCGATCGCCGTCGCCTCGTCGAGCGCGCTCTGCGCCGCCGCGGGATCGACGCGAAGCGTCGCGATGTCCGCGATCAAGCACAACGAGCGCACGATCCCGGCGTCGTCGCCGGCGCCGGTGTAGAAGCGCACGGCCTCGCGTGCCTCCGCGAGCGCGCGATCGTGGCGGCCGGACGACACCATGAGCGCCGCCGACGCTTCGCTGCAGAACGCGTGCCACGAACCGGCTTCGCGCGTCGCGATGCGAGAGCGGAGCGTTTCGAGCCGGCGCCGTTGGCCCTCGACGTCGTCGATCGCGCGCGCATACAGAATGCGCCGCCGAAGGGTGTCGAGGCTGCGGTTTTCGTCGTTCGCGGAGGTCGCGAGCGTATCGAGCCGGTCGAGGTCGGCGAGCTGCTCCGCGCGCCGTCCGGCGCGCCCGTAGATCGTTTCGCGCAACGCGACGGCTTCGTACAACAGCTCGGGATCGTCGCTCAGCTCGACGCCGCGCGTCAGCGCGCGCAACGCCTCGCCGTCCGCATAGACGCGCAGCGCCTGTCGTGCCGAGGTCACGTAGGCCGCGGCGGCGCGTTCAGCCTCAAGACCTAGGTCGTAGTGGCGCGCCAGCTCGGCCGCGAGCGCGTCGCTCTCCGATGCATGGGCTGCTTCGATGACGAAGCCGATGCGCCGGTGCAATCGCCGGCAGGCGGCGTCGGGGATCGATCGGTAGAGCTGCGAGCGGATCAGATCGTGCGAAAAGGCGAATTCCCCCGAGCCGCGTCCAGCGAGGTTCCCCGCCTCCCGGATCAGCCGCGCATCGAGCAGCTCGTCCATGCATCGGGCGGTGAGCGCTTCCGTGGTCCCTGCGGCGGTGGCCACGATCTCGATCGTAAACGCGCGTCCGATGACGGCTGCGAGGTGCGCCAGCGACTGCGTTTGCGAGGAAAGGCCGGCTACGCGGGCATCGATCGACGTCGCGAGGCTCAACGGCAAGGCCGGTTCGGCGAGCGTCTCCGGCGACGCCAAACACTCGCGCACAATCTCGGCCAGGAAAAACGGGTTGCCGCTGCAGACGTCGTACGCGCGCTGCGCGAACGCCGTGCCGGCATAGGCGCTTCCGAGCACCGTCTCCACGATCTCCGCCAGCTCTTCAGGCGTGATACCGCCAAGGGGGATCGTGGCGAACGCGCCGTTGCGGCGTAGCGCGCGCCGCAGAACGCCGAGCGGTCGGGACGCATCCGCCTCGTCGTCGCGGCAGGTGATCACGACGAGCAGCGGATGTCCGCGCGAGCGCCGGGCGAGATATGCCAGCAGGTCGATCGTCGCCGGGCCGGCCCAGTGGACGTCCTCGAAAACCAGCAGCAGCGGGCGCACCTGCGCGAGCGCGGCGAAGCATCGCCACACCGCTTCGAACAGGCGATCTTGCTGGCGATCGGGATCGAGCGTCGGAAGGTGCGGCAACGCCGCGTTCGCGTCGCGCAAATCCGGGAGCAACTCGGAGGCGGCGGCGAGCCATGTCGGATCGAGCGGCAAGCCTGTGATCGACGGAAGCGCCGAGCGGAGCGCGTCGATGACGGCTTGATACGGAAGTGCTTCGGGGAACGTGGCAGCGCCCTCGACGACGGCACCCCCTTGCAACGCGACGGTTGCAGCGAATTGGGTCAGCAAGCGCGTTTTGCCGATCCCCGCCTCGCCGCTGACGACCGCGGCGCCGCCGGTCCCGCGCATCGCGCGCGTCCACATCTGGCGGAGCCGTTGGAGCTCCTCGCCGCGCCCGACGAACGGCATCGCCGCCGGAACGGTCGCGCGTTCGAGCGCCGAGGGCGCGTTCGGGCGCGCCGCTTCATCGCCGCCGTGCAAAATCGACTCGTAGCGGCTCACGGTTTCGGGCATCGGGGCGACGTCGAGATCGCGGCGCAGCCGCGTCGCAAAGAGCTCGTACTCTTGCAGCGCACCGGCACGATCGCCCGCCGCATTGCGCAAGGCGAGTAGCGTTCGCACGGCGTCCTCGCGCCACGGGTCGTGCGACAACAAGGTTCGTGTCGTCGCGATCGCTTGGGTATAGTCTCCGGCGCTCGCGTAACGCTCCGTCAGGCGCTCCAGGTTGACGCCGTGCATCGAACGCAAGCGCTCGCGCTCCGGCAAGATCCATTCGTCGTATGCAGCAGGCAACAGGTCGCCGCCGTACAGCGCGGTCGCCGATGCGGCCCCGGACCCCTCCGCACTCAACCGCTCGAACTCGATCACGTCAACTGAGCACGGATACCTAGGATTCCAACGAATCGAGCGGTGGTCGGCAAGAATCGGCGCTTCGTCGCCGGCGGGAAGCGCACGTGCGATCAGCGCGATGTGGCGGCGCAAATTCGCGCGGGCTCGCGGTTCGTCGTCGTCAGGCCAGAGCTCGAACGCGAGCGCATCGCGTGATGTCGGCTGCGCGCGGTGGACGAGCAGATACGCGAGGAGTGACGCGGCTTTCGGCGGTGCGGAAAACTTCAGCTCGCGGTCGCGCTCGAGCAGCCGAAGCCCGCCGAGGAGGTGGATCTGCACCGCCGATACTGCGGCCGCGTCGTCCGAGGAGGCCAAGCGACTGCCTTCGGCGCACCCCGACGTGCGCCTCTGAATTCAGCGAAAGGAAGGATGCAGATGAAAGCGGCGGTGTTTCACGGCGCGAACCAGCCTTTGTCGATCGAAGACGTGGACATCGACCGGCCGATGGGCCGCGAGGTTCTGGTGAAGACCGTCGCCAGCGGCGTCTGCCATAGCGATTTGCATTTCGTCGAGGGCTTGTGGCCGCACCCTGCGCCGGCGGTGCTCGGGCACGAAGCTGCGGGGATCGTCGAAGCAGTGGGCGATCAGGTAACGTACGTGAAGCCGGGCGACCACGTCATCTCGTGCCTTTCCGTCTTCTGCGGCCACTGCGCGCAGTGCCTCACCGGACACCCGAATCTCTGCACGAACCCGGAAGTGCGGCGTGCGCCGTCGCAACCGCCGCGCCTTTCGCAGCGCGGCGGGCCGATGCACCAGTTTCTCAACATCTCGGGCTACGCGGAGTACATGCTGCTGCACGAGCATGCGATCGTGAAGATCCGCGACGACATGCCGCTCGACCGCGCCGCGCTGATCGGCTGCGGCGTGCTGACGGGCGTCGGCGCGGTGCTGAACACGGCGCGGATCGAGGCGGGATCGACGGTCGCCGTCTTCGGCGCGGGCGGCGTCGGCCTCGCGGCGATTCAGGGAGCACGTATCGCCGGCGCGCGGCAGATCATCGCTGTCGACGTGATCGAGAGCAAGCTGGCGATGGCGAAGGAGCTGGGCGCCACGCACGTCGTCGACGCGTCGTCGCAAGATCCGGTGCTCGCCGTTCGCGAGATGACGGACGGCGGCGTCGACTACTCGTTCGAGGCGATCGGGGTCGCGAAGGTCGCGGCGCAGGCATTCGAATCGCTGAACGCGGGCGGCACGGCGACGATCGTCGGGATGATTCCCGTCGGCCAGAAGATCGAAGTCGACGCGCGGCTGCTGCTGTTCGAGCGCAAGCTCCAGGGCAGCATGATGGGTTCCAACCGCTTCCGCGTCGACATGCCGCGCTATATCGACTTCTACATGCAGGGACGGCTGAAGCTCGACGAGATGATCACGCGAACCGGCAAGCTCGAAGACGTCAACGATGCCTTTCGCGCGATGAAAGCCGGCGAGGTCGCCCGCACCGTGCTGGTGATGGACTAATCGTTACTTGCGGGCCGCCAGTGCCTACCTGCCCCAGATGGTTCGCGTGCTCAAACGGCGCGAGCCGAACCTGAGCACCTCGAGAGCAAGCTCGGCGAATAGACCGCCCCTTCGTCGCCTAGCCGCGAATGCGCGTGTCGACGGCGATCCAGTTCACTTCCCACGTCTTCCCGCCGTCGTCCGAAAACGCTTGCTCGAAGCGGCACGAATCCGGCGTGATATTGGACCAGACGTTCCGCACCAGAATGGCCCTACCGCGAAACAGTTCCTGGTCGTAGAATTCACCACGGCCGTTCTTGAACTCGCCGATCGTCGGCTGGCCCATCGTTCCGCTGCCGCTGTTGGCGAAGTTGAGACTCCACTGGTGCGACTCTGGGTTGTAAAGACGGAGCGAGAGCCCTTCGAGGTGACCGTTCGGGCCGTCGACTTCGAGCTCCACCAGATTCGCTCGCCCGTTCCACACTTTTCGCACCACCGACGTGCCGTCGAGCTCGACCCAGGTCGTCGAACCGGTCAGAGGATTCAGCAGACGCGACAGATGTGTTTTCCACGTACCGATCTCGAAGTCGAAGTCGTGTTCCCCGTCGCGCACGGGCTGTGCGAACGCCTGCAGCGGCGGCACCATGGTGACCAGGCTGCAGATGACGAGCAAGGCCCCAAGACGTGCGTGTAGGTTCGTCATTGCAGATCGTCGACGAATCCCGGTGTCGTCGAGGTCAGCGCGACGGTGTAGCTGTCGAGCATCGGCATGGCGATCGCCTCGAGCTCCGACTTCCACGGATCGCCGTCGTAGAACGCGCTCTTCATGCGATCGCGCTCCTCGAGCGACGGGAAGGCGCGCATCCAGATGAACGCCTCGGGGTTCTCTAGGTCGACGAACGGACCGGCGACGCGGATCCCTTTCGCCTGCTGTGCGGGGACGGCGCGGTGCTCGAAGAAATCGAGAAACCGCTCGCGCAGCCCCTCCTTGATCTTGTAGTTGCGAACTTCGACGATCATGCGGTCCGATCGTAGCCGATTCGCAGCCTCCATGCCAGAAGGAACGTGACGGTAACTATGATCTCCGCGCGCCGGCCGAATCCCGTCAGCGACTGCCCGCTCACCGCCGCGCTAGCGGCGCTCGGCGGCAAGTGGAAGCTCATCATCGTCTACTGGCTCGCCGAGTCGCCGAGGCACTTCACCGCATTGCGCAACTTGATGCCGGCCATCTCGCAAAAGGTCTTGACGGAGCAGCTGCGCGAGCTGATCGCCGACGACATCGTCCATCGCGAGGAGACCGGCAGCATCCCGGCGCCGGTGCTCTACTCGCTCACCGGCTACGGGCGCTCGCTGCTCCCGGTCGTCGAAGTCGTGCGCACGTGGGGCCGCGGCCACATCGAGCGCTTCACCGAATAGCTCTGATGACGTCGGCTACAGCGACGGTGTGAAGTTCAGCGCCTTGACGAGGAAGGCGTAGCGGTCGGCGAGACCGTCGGCGGCCGAGCCGGCGACGCCGAAGTCGTGGCCCGCGTTCATGTGCACGTTGAGAAGGACCGGCGCGTCGCCGCCCTGCGCTTGCTGAAGCGCGGCGGCGAACTTGTAGCTGTGGGCCGGAAAGACGCGGTCGTCGTGGTCGCCGGTCGTGATCAGCATCGCCGGGTAGCGCCTCCCCGCGCGCACGTTGTGCAGCGGCGAGTACGCGTACAGCGCCCGGAACATCGCCTCCGACTCTTCGCTGGAGCCCGTCTCGACGGCCATGCTCGGCCCGGCGACGAACTTCTGGAAGCGCAGCATGTCGAGCGGTGCGGCGTTCGGTAACGCAGCCGCGAACAAGTCCGGGCGCTGCACGACGACGGCGCCGACCATGAGCCCGCCCATCGAAGCTCCGCTCAGCGCGAGCTTCGAGGGCGACGTGATCTTGCGCGCGACGAGCAGCTCCGCCGCGGCGATCACGTCGTCGAAGCCGTGCTGCTTTTGCTGCAGCATCCCGGCGCGGTGCCATTCCTCGCCGTATTCGCCGCCGCCGCGAGCGTTCACCACGGCGTATGCGCCGCCCATGCGCAGCCACACGGCGTTCGCCGACCAGAACGTCGGCGTCACGGTAGCGGTTAGTCCCAATGCGGCGTATCCCCACAGCATCGTCGGCGTCGAGCCGTCGTACGGCATGTCACGGCGGTGCGTCACGAACATCGGAACGCGCGTCCCGTCTTTCGACGTCGCGAAGATCTGCTCGGTCACGAACGGCGCAGAGTCGAACGGGACCGGGTCGCGCGCCGCGATCGTGCTGCGGCCGGTTTTCATTTCGTACCGACACGTCGTGCGCGGTTGAATGAACGACTCGTAGGTGTAGTACGCGAACCCGTCGCCGGCGTCGCCTCGCGGCACCGTTGCGGTACCCAGCCCCGGTAGCGGGATCGTGCCGATCCGTCGCCCGCCGGCGTCGGCGATCTCAAGGACGTTGTGCACGTCGTGCAGGTAGTTGAGGAACAGACGATCGCCGAGCAACGAAGCGTCGATCAGTGCGTCCGCTCGTTCCGGCACGATGGTGCGCGCGCGGTGCGCGGGATCGGCGGCGTCGACTTCGATGATGCGGCCGTTCGGCGCTCCGGCGTTGCTGCGGAAGAAGAAGCGCGACCCGACGTTGGTGACGTATTCGACGTGTCCGTCACCGGGCTCGACCAGCGTGCGGTGCGGCGCGCCGGGCTGCTCCGCCGGAAAGACCTCGAAACCGTTCTTCTCGCCCTGTCCGATCACCGAGATTGCATAGCGACCGTCGTCGGTGACGCCGGTCCACGGCCACTCATCGAGCAAGTGCGCCGTTCGCAGCAGCAGGTCCGCCGACTGCGGCGTTCCGAGCCGATGGTAGAACGCTTTGAACGGACCGGCGGGCGGGTCGTATTCGTGTCCCGGCGCCGGCGCGTCGTATCCGGAATAGTAAAAGCCCTCGTCACCTGCGAACGAAACGCCGCTGTACTTGCCCCACTTTAGGATATCCGGCAAATCCGTGGCGGTTGCGACGTCGCGCACGTGCCAGGTGAGCCAGTCGGACCCGTTGGTCTGCGTCGAGTAGGCCATGAGCCGTCCGCTGCGGCTCCAGTTGAGGTTCGCGACGGCGACGTTCGAAGGAAGCTCGTTCTTGTCGAGCAGCGTTCGATCGGGTTGCAGCGCGCCGTCACGTACGTAGATCACCGTGCGCTTGCCCGGCGCGTTCCGGCTCCAGGTCCAGAACTGTCCGTGCTGCTCGAGCGGCGTCTCGTAGGACAACGATTTGGTCGTCCCTTCGAACGCGGCCTTGATTGCGTCGCGATACGGGAGCGTGCCGAGATAGTTGCGCGAAAGCGCCGCCTCGGCGCGCAGCCACGCTTGCGTTTGCGGCGCCTCGACGTTCTCGAGCGGCCGGTACGGATCGGGGACCGGCGTGCTCCAATACGTGTCGACGACGTCGGCGCGCGGCGCTTGCGGGTAGACCAGCGCGACGCGCGGCTCGGCGAGCACCGGGACGGCAACCACGAGGAAAGCGGCGGCGAGAACCGAGGTTCGCACGGCGCCGGTCGCGGCGCCCACTGCGCGAAGGATGCCCATGGTACCAAGTACGGTGTGCCGACCTGGTCTCCCCGTCGACTCGAAACGGACGCCCGCACTGAAGGGAGAGCCGATGCGAGCGGAGCACGGCGGTGGGCCATCATCTCGGCTATTCGATCGACAAAGAGCGCGAAGGCAAAGGTCTCGCCTCCGAAGCGGTCGGGGCCGTCGTTCAGTTCGCATTCGAGACGCTGAGCCTCCACCGCGTCATGGCGAACTACCAACCGTCGAACGAACGCAGCGGCAAGCTCCTCCGCCGCTTAGGATTCGTCCCGGAAGGCTACGCGCGCGACTACCTCTACATCAACGGCGCCTGGCAAGACCACATCCTGACGTCGCTGGTAAACGCATCGTTGTCATCTCCACCATCACGGTGAGCGACGGAGCGTCACCAGACTGCCGTACGACGTATTGCAGCGCTGCGCGCCGTGGCTACGTACCGATTCCGGCGGGGACGCCGAGCGGGGGTTAGCTCTTGTTCTTCTAATTCTTCGACGAGCTCTTCGGTGACGTCGGTTGCCGGCGGTTCGTGGCGTGCGGCGCGGACGTTCGGGAGGAAGAACAGCAGCGGGACGGTGCAGATGAAGAGGATCGCCGAGACCCGGAAGAGGTAGAGGTACGAGACGACGTTCGCGTTCGCACCGATCATTCCGGACAACAGTATGCGCGTTCGCTCGAGGCCGAGCGCGCTCACCGCGCCGGCGACCGCGGGATGGGCAAGCGTCGTCGCGGCGGCCATCGCGTCGGCGGCGGCGACGGTGCGGCGCGTCTGCAGCACTTGCAGAACGGCGATACCGACGTTTCCACCGAGATAACGGACCAGCGTCGCGACCCCCGTTGCGTCGGAGAGAAACGCGGGCGCGATCTGCGAGAGCGTCACCGCGACCAGCGGCACGAACAGCAGCCCCAGCGCCAACCCTTGGAGCACGCGCGGGATGAAGATGTCCCAGTAGCCGGCGTCGGCGTTGAGGCTCCCCATCATCCAGGCGCCGGCGGCGAACATTGCTAGCCCGGCGCCGATCACGATCCGCGCGTCGATGCGGCGCGTGATCGGCCCGACGAACGGGATCAGCACCGCCGTCGCGATCGAGCCTTGCAGCAAGTAGATTCCCGTGTCGTATGCGCCGAGGCCGAGCGGCCCTTGAAAGAACAGCGGCGTAACGAGGTTGATGCCGTAGAGACCGAAACCGCTTACGACCGTGATGATGCAGCCGACCGCGAACGAAAGCGTGCGAAAGATCCGCAGGTTCACGAACGGCCGCGCCGCCCGCAGCTGCGACCACAGGAAGTACGCTCCCGCCGCGACGCCGAGGACGCTGAACAGCACGATCGTCTCGGAGTCGAACCAGTCGGAACGCTGTCCCGTCGAAAGGACGAACTGCGCGCACGCGAGCATCGCCGACATCGCGACCAAACCCGTCCACGGAAGCGGCCCGGCGGCGCCCTTCACGCGATCGTCCGCGAGCACCACCCACGCGAGCACCATCCCGATCACGCACAGCGGTATTTTGAAGTAGAAGAGCATCCGCCAATCGGTGTTGTCGAGCAGATACCCGCCGACGACCGGACCGAGCGCGAACGGCGCGACCGACGCGAAGCTGAACGCCGCGACCATGTCGCTGCGACGGTTCGCCGGAGCCGATCCGAGCAAGATCGAGAGCGCGATCGGCTGCAGCGCGCCGCCGCCGAGCCCTTGCAGTACGCGGAAAACGATCAGCGTTTCGATGCTCGGCGCCGCGCCGCACAGACACGACATCGCCGTGAACAGACCGAACGCCGCGAGGTAGTAGCGTTTCTGTCCGAGCCGCGCGGTGAGCCAGCCGTTGAGCGGCATGACGATCATCATCCCGAGCGTGTATCCGGTCGCGACCCACGCCGCCAGGTCGGGCGCGGCGCCGAGGTTGCCGGAGATCGTCGGTATCGCGACGTTCACGATCGCCGCGTCAAGCACGCCCATCAGCACGCCGATCATCACGGTGACGACGACCAGGGCCAGCGACGATTTCCGCGCGTCGGGGGACACGGGCCATCTTCCCACGCGAGCGCGGCGTGGTGAAGGAAGGCACCATGGTGGTAGTGGATACCACCACTATGAGCCCGGAACTGAGCGCGAAAGAGTCCGGCCGCCGCGCGCTGCTGTCGGAGTTTCTGCGGTCCCGGCGGGCGCGGCTGAAATCGGAGGACGTCGGGCTCCCGGCGGGCCGCGGGCGGCGCGTCCCCGGGCTGCGGCGCGAGGAAGTCGCGATCCTGGCCGACGTCGGGATCACCTGGTACACGTGGCTGGAGCAAGGCCGCCCGATCCGGATGGCGCCCGCCACGCTCGAGCGCGTCGCCGACGCGCTCCGGCTCGACCGCCACGAGCGCGCCTACCTCAGCGAGCTGGTCTTGTTCAAGCCGGAGGATGCCGGCTGGGATCTCCCGGTCCCCCCGCGCGTCGCCGAGGTCGTTCGTTCGTATACCGCCGGGCCGGCGTTCGTGCGCGGTCCGCGTTGGGATCTGCTCGCGTGGAACGAGATCTTCTCGCGGATCTTCGGGTTCCCGGGAAGCGCGCCGGACGATCGCAACGCACTGCGCCACGCATTTCTCGACCCTCACGTTCGCAAGCTGAACGTCGACTGGCCCACGCTCGCGCGACGGCTCGTCGCTTCGTTCCGCAGCGATTACGCGCGGCACGCCGGGGACGACGCGTTCGAGTCATTGATCGCCGAGCTGAAACGCGAGAGCCCGACGTTCGCCAAGCTATGGCGCGAGTCGACCGTGGTCTCGCCGACCGAAGAACGATTGGTCCAATTGGAGCACCCGACGCTCGGGTCCATTTTTTACGGCACGGTCAGCTTGCTGATCCCCGACGTTCCGCACGTGACCGTCGTCTTCGGCACGCTCGACCGCTCGGAGTCCTAGCCGGCATAGCTCGCGAAAATTTTCGGGCGGCGTGTCGAAACCGGCCGCGGACGTTCGACGCTTTGGTAGAGCCCCTTCAACCAAAGCACCCGAACCGGAAAGCGAGACTGGCGTCCGATGAAGATTCTCTCCGTCACCGCGATCGACATGGCGAGCGCGGTCCCCCCGACCCAAGAGCAGATGCAGCGCATGGGCGTGTTCATGGAGGAATGCAAGAGCAGAGGCATTCTCCTCGACACCGGCGGGCGCTATCCGCAGATGCAGGAGTTCACCGTGCAGCGCAAGGACGGCACGACCACGGTGACCGACGGTCCGTTCACCGAGAGCAAGGAGTTCGTCGGCGGTTACGCGCTGATGGAAGTGAAGGACCGCGACGAGGCGATCGAGATCACGAACCGCTTTCTCGACCTCATCGGAAACGCGACCTGCCGCATCCTCGAAGTCGGCGCGAGCCCGGAGTTCTGACGATGAAGATCGCAACGACGGTCGCGCGTATTCTGCTCGGCGCACTCTTCGTCTTCGCCGGCGCGAGCGACTTCTTCATGACCCCGCCGGCCGTACCGGGACTCGCCGGCGCCTTCAACGACGCGTTCTTCCAATCACACTGGGTCTACTTTTTGAGCGTCGCGCAGCTGACCGCGGGCGTGCTGCTGCTGATCAACCGCTTCGTCCCGGTTGCGCTGATCATCCTCGCGGCGTTCATGTACAACAGCTTCGGATTTCATGCGACGATGGCGCAGAGCTCGATCTTCGCTCCGATCCTGGTCTTCGTTCTCTGGCTCCCGATCGCGCTGAAGTACCGTTCGCTCTTCCGGCCGATTTTCGCCGCGGTCCCCGTGCTGCCTGACGATGTCAGCGCAGCCGGGACCCGCGCTCCGGCGGTTCCAGCCTAAACGGCCTCAACTCCGCGGGCCAGCGAGCGCAGCACTAACCTCGTTCGGGCATCTCGAACGCGAGCTGCGTCATTCCGCGCGCGTCGATGTAGGCGCGTCCGCCCGCGCGGACGACGCGTAGGAGCACGCTCCCGCACCCTGCGCAGCGCGCGACCAAACCGGGCGCTTGCAGGTACACGTGCGCTTCGGCGAAGCGCTTCGTGATGCCGCAATGCGCGCACTGCGCCTCCGCGACCGTGACGTCGGCCGCGAAGATCTCGCTCATCATCCCCGCGGCGGCGTTTCCGTCGAGGTAATCGTCGGTCGGCATGCTCATCGTTGTTCTCCCATTGCGCCGAAACGTTCGGTGCGGACCGCGTCGGCGCGGTGTCCCGCAGTGGTAAGAAAGCCGGCAACTGCCTCGACGAACGGCGTCGGACCGCACACGTAGCAGGTCGGGCTCGTATTTGCGGGCCACGCGGCCTGCTCGATGAGAGCGGCGTCGATGCGGTGCGGCGGGCGCGGCGAATCTTCGGGGGCGACGCGCGTGTACGCGAAGTCGATCCGCACGCCGTCGTCGCTGCCGGCGAGCGCGCGCAGCTCTTCCGAGTACAGCACGGCACCGGGTTCGCGCACGGAATACAACAGCCGAAACGGCGCCGTGCTTCGCGATCGCTCGCGCGCGCGGATCATCGCTATCAGCGGTACGATGCCGGAGCCTCCCGCAACGAGCTGAACCGGTTCGGTCTGCTCCGCGCGCCACACGAACCAGCCGCCGATCGGGCCGCGCAGCTCCAGGCGCGTGCCTGTGGTAAGAGTTTGCGTGAGGTACGGTGACACTTCGCCGTCCGGAAGCCGTTCGACGGTGAGCTCGACGCGGCGATCGTCGCTCGGCGCCGACGCGATCGAGTATGAACGAACCGCAGGTAACCGTCAGCGGCGGTCAGCCGCACGTCGACGTGCTGCCCGGCGACGTGACCGGGCCAATCGGGAACGTCAAGCACGATCGTGCGCGCGACCGGCGTCTCGTCGCGCAGCGCGACGACGGTGCCGACCAGCCACATCACTCGTTCCAATACCGCTGCTCGCGCCACGGATCGCCGTAGTTGTTGTAACCGAGGCTCTCCCAGAACCCGGGCTGGTCTTCACGCATCAGCGTGAGCCCATGCACCCACTTCGCGCTCTTCCACAAATACAAGTGCGGAACGAGCAGCCGCGCCGGACCGCCGTGCTCCGGCGCAAGATCCTTGCCGTCGAAGCTAAACGCAACCCACGCCTGCCCGTTCTTGAGATCCTTCAGCGGGACGTTCGTCGTGTAGTCGCCGTACGAGTGCGCCATCACGTATGCAGCGTCGGTCTTCACGCCGGCGAGCAGCACGTCGAGCGAGACGCCTTCCCACGCCGTCCCGAGCTTCGACCAGCGCGTGACGCAGTGCAGATCGGTCGTGATCTTCTCCGACGGCAGCGCGCGAAACGACTTCCAGTCCCAGCGCGCCGAGACGTCGTCACCGGAACCGATCGTGAACTCCCACTGATCGAGTGCGACGCGCGGCGTCGGCCCCGCGGAGAGGACGGGAAAGTCCGTCGTGAGATATTGCCCCGGCGGCAGCTTCGCGTTCGACGACCTCCGCCGTCCGGAAAATCCGGGTGAGACGATCCCCATGGCTGCGCCCTCGCTGACCATATAACCATAGCACGGCGGGCGCGTTCGCGGAGCGGGGCAGCTTGGGCGGCGGCAAGAAACGGGG
>DASZGA010000225.1:0-1569 GCA_035939295.1 Candidatus Elarobacter sp.
CGCGTCGGACTCGTCGGCGACACGCAGGCGTCGGTCACGCCGTTGCGCGGCACGCTCGGCGCGAACGATCAAGTCGTGACGGGCGACAACTCCAGCAAGAGCGGCTCGTCGGTGAACACCAACACGCGCAACCTCCTCAACGGCGGCGGCGGTGGCGGCGGATCGCGCGGCGGCGGCCGTGGACCGGGAGGCTAGCGCGATGACGCCCGTCGTCCAAGTGCGCGGTCTGCGCAAGGTCTATCCGCTCGAAGGTGGTGAGGACGTCGTCGCCCTGCGCGGCGTCGACCTCACCATCGAGCCCGGGGAGTTCGTCGCGGTGATGGGCCCCTCGGGCTCCGGGAAGTCCACGTTCATGCACATCGTCGGCCTACTCGACCGGCCGACGTCGGGAACGTACACCTTCACCGGCCACGAGCTGACCTCGCTCGATTCGAACGCGCTCGCCGACCTGCGCTCGCGCGCGCTCGGCTTCGTCTTCCAAGCCTACAACCTGCTGCCGCGGACGACCGCGATCGAGAACGTCGAGCTGCCGATGATCTACGCCGGCGTCCCGGCGGCGGAGCGCCGTCGCGCTGCGATGGACGCGCTCGACGCGGTCGGGCTCGCGAAGTACGCGCAGCACCAGCCGAACCAGCTCTCCGGCGGACAGCAGCAACGCGTCGCGATCGCGCGCTCGATCGTGAACCAGCCGCAACTGATCCTCGCCGACGAGCCGACCGGCGCGCTCGACACGGCCTCGTCCGAGGACGTCATGATGCTCTTCAAACGGCTCAACGCGGAGCGCGGGATGACCGTCATGCTCGTCACGCACGAGGCGGACATCGCGGCGCACGCGCGCCGGCTGGTCACGTTCCGCGACGGGCACATCGTCTCCGACGAACCCGTCCGCGAGAAGGTGCTCGTATGATTTCCCTGATGCAAACACTGCGGCTCGCGCTGCAGGCGCTGGTGCGCAACCGCTCGCGTTCGCTGCTCACGATGCTCGGCGTCGTGATCGGCGTCGCGGCGGTGATCGTCACCGTCGCGCTCGGCACCGGCGCGAAGAGCTCGGTCGCGAACCAGATCAACGGGCTCGGATCGAACCTGATCATCGTCATCCCGGGCAGCACGCAGACGAGCGGCGCGCGGACCGGCAACGGCGGCGCATCGACGCTGACCGTCGCCGACGGCCTTGCGATCGCGAAGCTTTCCGGCGTGAGCGCCGTCTCACCGTCGGTGAACGTGCGCGCGCAGATCGTCGCGAACGGCCAGAACTGGCAGACGCAAGCGACCGGGGTCGCGCCGACCTTCACGACCGTCCGCAGTTGGGATCCCGCGAGCGGCCGGTTCTTCACGCAATCGGAGACGGACGCCGCGGCGAAGGTCGCGGTGCTCGGGCAAACGGTCGTGAAACAGCTCTTCCCCGACGGCAGCGATCCCGTCGGCCGTACCATCATGATCCGCAACGTTCCGTTCACCGTGATCGGAACGCTGACGGCAAAAGGACAGAGCGGCGCGGGACAGGATCAGGACGACACCGTGCTGATCCCGTACACCTCCGCGCTCGAGCGGCTCACCGGCGGCACGACG
>DASZGA010000226.1:0-2418 GCA_035939295.1 Candidatus Elarobacter sp.
ACCTCGCCGTCCTCGGGAGCGGGATCGCGTTCTATCTCAACCACTGGTTGCTGCAACGGCTTTCCGCCTGGGTCGTCGGCCTTTCCGCGCTCGTCATCCCGGTGATCGCCGTCGCCGTCGGCGCACTGCTCGGCGGTGAAGGGTTCGGCGTGAAGGAGCTCGCCGGCGCGGCGCTGGTCCTCGCCGGGGTTTGGCTCGCGCTGCGCTCGCCGCGCGCGGCCGCGGAATTGGCCGGCTGAACGAAGACGACGCGCTCGCGGCTCGCCACGCCGAAACCGCTATTCAGTCAGAACCGACCACGCGTCGAGGACGGTCGCGACGCTCCACGCTTGGGCGAACGCGCCGCGCGCTGTGAACGGCGGATCGCCGTCGGCGATCTCGCCCAGCGTGCCGAACGCGTCGGCCGTCAAGCCGCTCGCGCACTCCGCCAGGATCGCGGTGCTCGCGGCGCGGTTCCCGTAGACGCGCGCGTGCGCGAGCGCGAACGGCCCCGCGAGCCACGTCCACACGGTGCCTTGATGGTAAGCGGCGTCGCGCGCGTGCTCGTCGCCCTCGTATCGGCCGGCGTATCCGGGTTCGCCCGGCGGGAGGCTGCGGAGGCCGGCCGGCGTCCAGAGCCGCGCCGAGCACACATCGACGATTGCGCGGCGGCGCGCCTCGTCGAGGACGTCGATCGGGAGCGCGACGGCGAAGATCTGGTTCGGACGGAGCGCGGGCTCGTTGCCGTTCGGCCCGTCGAGCACGTCGAAGCACCACCCGTGTTCGGCGCTCCAGAACCGTTCGAAGCCTTTCTCCGCGCGCGTCGCCGCGCTCGCAAATGGGAGCGGTTCTTCGCCGGCGAGAGGCGCGAGCTCGGCGCATGCGCGCAAAGCGTTGATCCACAGCGCGTTCACTTCAACCGGCTTGCCGATCCGCGGCGTCACCACCCAGTCGCCCACTTTTGCGTCCATCCAGGTGAGCTGCACGCCGGGCTCCCCGGCACGAAGTAGTCCGTCGGCGGGATCGACGCGGATTCCGAAGCGCGTCCCGGCCGTGTATGCAGAGACGATCCCGCGTAACACGGGAAAAAGCTCTTTCACTGTCGCGGCGTCGGCGCTTGCCCGCACGTAACGGCGCACCGATTCGACGTACCACAGCGCTGCATCGACCGTGTTGTACTCCGCGGGCTGACCGCCGTCGGGAAAGAAGTTCGGCAGCATCCCGCCGTCGACGAAGCGCGCGAACGTGGTGAGAATCCGACGCGCGATATCGTAGCGTCCGGTCGCGAGCGTCAATCCCGGCAAAGCGATCGAAGTGTCGCGACCCCAGTCGCCGAACCACGGGTAGCCGGCTATCACCGAGCTCGCTTCCGGATCGTCCGTCAACGGGCGCCGCACCACGAATTGATCGGCGGCCAGAACCAATCGCGAGACCCATTCGGGCTCGGAAGCGCCGTTGGTGTTTCGTGCGGTGCTCGCGTTCCACCGGCGGCTGCGCGTCGCCAAAAGCTCGCGTTCACGGTCGATAGCCCGGGCCTGCGCGGCTTCTGCGTCGAGCGGTGGAAGCTCGTGATCCCCGACCGCGATCGTCATCGACTCGCCCATGGCGACGGTCGCCTCGAACGTTCCCACGCGGAGGTGATCTTCCGTGTCGTCGAGGCCGCGCGCGCGTTCGACGGGATAGTCGAAGTCGCGGTACCAGATGTGCTCGGCGGCGAACGAGCCGCGGTCGGCGCGAAGGTCGATCGTCATCGCGCCCCCGAACGGAACGATGCGGATTCCGTCCGCGGTCGCCCGCACGTCCATCGTCCAGTTGCCCGCGTGCGTCGCGCCGTGCAGGCCGCGGTGGTTCGCGAACGCGTGCAGCGTGAGCTGTACCGGCGTTCGCGCGCGGATGACGTCGTGCCTCACATAGGTGCGGTTCTGATCGTGCTCCATCCACACGCGCCGCTCGACGATCGCGTCGCCGCATGCGAACGTCCACACGGGAATCGTCGCTTCAAGCCGAAACGCCGTCAGCAGCGTGTATCCGCGCGGCGCAATCGTGCCGTCGTGCCAGCGGTCGGTCGCGAGAGCGTACGTTACGTTTTCGTAGCGGACTTCGGCGTCGATCTTCGGGCACAGCAGCGTTCGCTCGACCGGCGGCGTCCGCGCAGCGAACAGCAAGCCGTGATACCGCCGTGTCAGCGTTCCCGCGACCGTTCCGGCGGCGAAACCGCCCAAACCGTTGGTGACGATCCACTCGCGCTGCTCCGACACCGCAAGATCGCCGCAGCTGGGACGGTCGAGGTCGAGCAAAAGCTGTGCGGGCAAGCTGTTCGGTTCGGCGACGATCGGGCTCAACCCCGATGCGGGCTCATTAGATTCCGGCGTACCACTCGTAGCCCTGATCTTCCCAATAACCACCGGAGCCGCCGCCGAGCGGCTTCAGATCGGAGAC
>DASZGA010000227.1:0-7152 GCA_035939295.1 Candidatus Elarobacter sp.
GCGGCCCGATCGAATTGGCCCGACTTCCGCGTGATGCCGGGTCAACCGCCGTCCGCGCCGGGATACGCCGTCGCGTGGTGTCATGGCGCGGTGGGGATCGTGCGCAGCCGTCTCTTCGCGGAATCGCTCGGGTTCGGGACCATGCAGGTCGGGGCTGCGGGCGCGGGTGAACGCGATGCGCTCGCCGGCGAGATCGACGCCGCGTTGCGCACGACCGCGACGGTTGCGCAGAGCTGGTATCGCGATCCGAGTGCGGACTTCACGCTCTGCCACGGCGTGTTCGGGATGGTCGACGCGCTGCTCGACGGCGTGCGCTCGGGTCGCACGGCGTATGCGCCGCTCCTGAACGCGATCGTCGCCGAAGCGACCGCGCGCTACGACCGCGGTGAGCTGCCGTGGCCGTCGGGGCTGATGAGCCGCGAACAGATCGACGGCTTGCTCCTGGGCACCGCCGGTATCGGCCACGTGTACTTGCGGCTCGCCGATCCTTCGCTCGAGCCGATCCTCGCGCCCGGAGGCGCGCGCGCTTAGCGGTTCTGCGCGAGGAACGCGTCGATCAGCGTGAAGACGCGATCCGGCTGGTCGAGCATCGCGAAGTGCCGCGCCGGCGAGACCGTGACGACCTGCACCTTCGGCGCGCCGCCGAGCAGCGCGCGATAGTACGTGCCTTTCTGATCTTCGGTGTACTGCACCGGCGCGTTCGCGAGGTCGGGTCCGTAGTACGGCACGATCTCGAGGAGCGGAACGGAGATCTTCGCGAGGTCGGGGCGCAGATCGGAGCTGAGGTCTTCCTTGAGCCACTGCGCGACGGCGGCCGGATCGCTCTTCGCTTCGAGGTCGGCGAGCTGGTCGCCGAGCTGCGCGTCGATGACGCCGCCCGCCGATTTCATGTAGCCTTTCTCGAAGTCGAGAAGCTGCTGGTGCGTCTGCGCGGCGATCTGCGTTGCGGCGGCTTGCGCGCCGGCGGTGCGCTGCTCGGCGCTCACGCGTTCCATCCCGGGGAAGATCGGGAGCCCGTCGACTGCGACGATCCCGCGCAGGCGATCCGGATGCTGCTCGCCGAGCAAGATCGCAAGCGTTCCGCCGAGGCTGTGCCCGACGACGACCGGCCGCGCGATCTTCTGCGCGCCGATGAACGACCAGAAGTCGTTCGTGAAGCGGTCGAAGAGCGGCGCCGCGGCGGGCGGGCGTCCGTCAAAACCGGGCAGCGCGACCGCGTACACGGTGTGCCGCAGCGCAAGCCGGCGGATGAGATCGTTCCACTCCCACGTCCCGGTCGTCAACCCCGGCAGAAGAACGACGGCATCCCCGGAACGGCCGTAACGCTCGACATGTAGCGAGCCGGAGTCGTACTGCGCCTCGATCGTGGGCGCGGTCGGCAGCGTTGCGGCGCTCGTTCCGAGCGACGTTCCCAGAAGGAGCGCGAAGGCGCCGGCAGTGGCAAGCAGCGTACGACTCATCATCGCGCGGTATCCTGGAACGGAGCCGAAGTTACGCCGGCCGGCCGGGGAAGCTTCGGGCGGACGGCGAGCTTCTTCACCGTGTCGGCGTCGACCGAGATCATGGAAGCGAGGATGCGGCAGCTCAACTGGTCCGGCGTCCCGGCCTTTTGCCACACCAGCCCGACGTGCATCAAACCATCGGTCGACGACCACGCCTTCGCCAAGATCGTATAGTCCGGCGCGACGTATTCGACGTGCGGCGTCTCCCAATCGGCGATGTACGATTCGCAGCGCTGCTGCTGATGACCGAAGATGTCGACCGGAATCGGAAGGTTGAGGCCGTTGACCAAGAGCTGGACCGACCGCGCGACGGCCCGCCGCTGCTGTTCCGAATACTCGGCTCGTGCTACGCCGTGTCGCGCGATGAACGCGAAGGCGTACGCGCCACGGCGGTTGTTCGGCGCGGTGTAGCCGGCGGCGAGCCGTCCGTCACCGATCGGCTGCCGCAGCCAGTCGTCGGGATAGCACATTGCGACGCCCGGATCGCGCATCGGAACGCCCCGCATCGTTTGATGTGACTCGGCGAGCACCACCTCGGCCTGCGCGACTCGCTCGCCGCCGGCGTACATCTCGAACCGGTAGTTGCCGCTCAACTGCATGCAGTCCCAGTAGTGCGAATGCAGCAGTAGCGACCGGTATCCGGCAAGCTCGCCCGCGCGGCCGGATCGCAGCTCCGAGCGTGTGACGCGCGACGAGATCTCGGGCAGGACGTACCACGTCCGCCGGTCGGGATCGAGCCGATACGCGAGCATCACGAGCGATTGCGGGTCGAGCGGTGCGTGAGCCGGCTGGGTGAGGCGCCAGTTCACGCCGCCAGGGACGACGTCGACGCTCATCTCCGCCGGCTTTCCGCCGTGGTGCGGGCGCCGCGCGGGCGTTTGCCAGGTGGCTGCGACGATCGCGGCTTGCTGCTCGCCGGCGATGCTTCGAATCTGCGAGCAGCGCGCGGCCGACATCCATGTCAGACCTCCGCAGCGCCCGATCAGCACGTTGAGATCGCTGACGGCCATCGCTCCGACCGAGAGGTCGGGGTCGGGGCCGATGTGCGCGCGCGCGTCGGCATATGCGGCGCGCGCCGACGCGTCGCGCCCGTCCGCGAGGAGCTGAACCGCATACCGGTAGCGCAGCGGCGCGGTCTCCGGATGGGGTTCGACCGGTTTGTTCGTCTCGGCCGCTTCTTGGCGCGCGAGCTCGTCTTGAACCGTCACCGCTTGTCCGAGCGATGCGATCGAAGTGCGAAGCACGTCGCGATCGCCGTAGTCGAGCGCGTACAAGTAATCGTGCAGAGCTTGGCTTTCCTCGAGGGCGATCGGGAGCGCGAGCGCGTGGTCGGCGAGATTGGCCGCGATCGTGCGGTCGAGGTACCGCGCGATGCTCAGTGTTCCGCGATCGGCGACGGAGACGTGCGCCGTGTTCCGCTGCGGCGACGCCAAGATGCCCAGCAGCGGCGCCGCACGGTAGTTCGCGAACACGAACCCGGGCCGAAGCTGCGCCGCGGCGACATATGCCAGCAGCGTGCGGTACGTCGCTCCGCCCGGCGCGCGCGCCGTCGTCTCGGCGCGCGCGAAGCACGTTGCAACGGCGACGTCCCGCTGAGCGGCGTACGTTGCGGCTTCGACTTGGTGTTTGTCGGGCGCCGGAGTTGCAATGCACGGGGCCGGGATCTCGACGACATCGCCGGTCAACGGGATCGTCGCGTTCCAGCTCGTGATGGCGAGGATTCCGCCCGCCGCGAGGACGCCGACGCCGGAGACCGCCAAGAAATGTCCGCCGGGTGAGGGTCCCATCCCGAGGGCTTGGGTCAAGAGATACGACGCGATCGTGAAGAGCGCGACGACGCCGAGCAGCAAAAGTCCGCGGCGTTCCCACGCGTCGCTCACCTCGTCGATCGCGTCCCACTTGGCGAGATCGGTTGCCGAGCCTTCGACCGTCTTGCCGACGACGTAGGTCGACGGAAAGAACGGGTCGAGAACAGGTCCGTCGTCCGCGGTTGCCGGGCCGCCGTGCCTCAGCCCTGCCGAGGACGACCAGCGCATCGCTTCGCGCTCCCACAGCACTTGTTCGTCGCCGGGCACCGATGCGCTGGCAACGAGATCGCGCGCGACGGCGGCGCGCAGCCGCGCTTCGCGCAGCAACATCATCTTGCGCACGTCGTCGTACGCGGTGACTTCCCGGTACGTTTCTTCGCGCAGCATGTGGATTTGTGCCATCGCGGCGTTCGTCGCCGATGCTTCAGAGCGGATCTTGTCGTGCGCGTGACCGTATTCGTGCCACGCGATCCCGAGTGCAACGATCGCGACCGCCGGGACGATCCATTTCCCGATCGGATTTCGTTTCAGCTCCTGGGGGTTGCGGTAGCGCATCCGCGCCGTCGGATCGGTGGCGATCTCCGGTTGGAGCTCGGTGGCCTCGGCATTCGGCGAACCCTCGCCGCCCGCCGCGGCGGCGACCGGCCTTGGCAGCCTGCGGCTGACGACCTCCCAGACGATCAGCCCCGCGGGGACGACCAGGATGGCGGCGATGGAGAAAACGCGTCCTAGCTGATGGTCCCAGAGCACCGCGAGGATGGTCGCGGCGATGAACGCCGCGAGCCCGAGGACGTCGCACAGGACCAGCAGCAACCCGCTCGCCATCTCGGTCACGCTGAAGCAGGCCAGCGCGAACACGAACAATGCGACGACGACGAAATCGCGTTCGGTGCGCTGGTTCGTCGCGTCGATCTCGCTGATGAGCGGAGCGAGATAATCGGCGCGCGAGGCGTTCGAAAACGAGCCCGGCTCGCAGTGGTTGCGCACGCCGAGATCCCGGAGGTCGCGCTGAGCTCGTTCGGTGAGCGCGCTGTCGATGGTCGTCGTCGTCAGGAGGCTCGGGTCGAAGAACTCCTTCACGGGCGCGATGAGCCGCGCGACCGCGAACTCGACCTGCGCATCGGCGTCGAGCACGTCGGCGCTCACCGCGCTGCGGGCCGAATGCGAGCCCGCCACGCGGGCGGCTTCAGCGCGTTCGAGGAACGAGTTGCCTTGGGCGACGTGGAGCGTGTACTCGTCGGCCCAACGAATGTTTTCCGACCGCTGCGCAAGGTACGACTGCCGGTGAACGAGCTCGAAGTTCCGAGCTTCCTCGAGCTTGCGCTGGCAGCCCGAGCCGTTCGACTCCGCCGAGCTCGCGAAGAACTCCGTCGTCGCAGCGAACGTCGCGATCACCGACATGACGATCGCCACGCGGCTGTCGCGGTCCAAACCGTGGCGGGCGAGCCACGCCGCGGCGTCGCGCCAACGCTGCTGCGCGGCCTCGATGCGTCCGGCGGCCCACTCCTTCGCGGAGAGAAACGTCGGCCGGGCACGCTTCGATAGCTCGCGGCACGCCGCGGCGATCTGACCGGGCCACCCCCGTGGATCCATCGCTGCCTCTATCGTCCGAAGCTCGGCAACCTAAGCGGAGCGAGCAGACTCCGATTCTAGCGCAAACGTGCCGGGATGCCAAGTTCCCGGGCGGTCGCGCCTTCCGCGGTCGGAGGCTGTTAGCGCACCAACTCGCTCGCGAGCACGAGGGCGATTCCATCGTGCTGCAGCTCCGGCAGCAACGCGCGGACGGCGGTGAGCGTGGTCGGGCGCGGGTGGCCGATCGCGATCGCGCTGCCGTGCGCCTTCGCGATCTCGACCGCGCTTCGCAGCTGTTGTTCGGTCGCGGCGACGTCGGCGACGTCGTCGAGGAAGACGTTGCGGCGCGCGGTCGGCACGCCGGCGGCGCTCGCGGCGCGTTCGGCGACGGTCGCCGCACTCGTGCGGGAATCGATGAAGAAGACGTGCCGTTCGGCGAGCACGGCGGCGACGTCGCGCATGACGCGCGCGTCTTCGGTCGCTGCGCTGCCCTCGTGGTTGTTCACGCCGGCGGCGAGCGGGACGGCGTCGAGGTCCTCGCGGACTTGCGCGCTGATCGCGGTATCGTCCATCGCGGTGGTGATCCGGCCGGGTCCCGGATCGGCGCCCGAGCGCGGCTCCATCGGGAGGTGCAGCATCACGCCTTTACCGGCGGCAGAAGCATCGCGCGCGATCTGCGCTGTGTAACGCACGTGCGGCAACACCGACATCGTGAGCGGTACGCCGAGACCGATGAAACCGCGCTCGGTGTCGAGCCATTGGCCGCAGTCGTCGATGATGATGGCGAGCCGCGGTGCGCCCGAGTGCGGCGGTTCGGACGGTGCCGCGTGCGGCGCCGGCTGAGCGGACGATGATTGCGCCGGTGCGGATTGTGACTGCGTCGCTTGAGACGGTGCGCTGGACTCTTGCACCTGCGAGGCCGGCGCGAGCAAGACGGGCGCCGTCCCGGCCTCGGGCGGCTGTGTCGCGGCCCGGTGGTGCTTCGTGCCGGCGTATCTCGGTCGCGGCGTCGTGTCGCCGCGCGCGATCAGCAAAACCGCGCCGACGACGATCAGCGCGGCGACGAGCGCGGACGCGATCATAACGCGCGAACCGTTCGCACCTCCCTGCCGCCGGCGGCGCTTTCTTGGGCGGTTCATCCTGCCGTCCTCACGTTGCATCAACATACGACGGCGGAGCCGAAGTTCCGGTACGCGTTGAGTGGTGACGCAAGCGGCAATTCACGGTGCGCGAGTGATTGCGCCGTCAGCGTCGAGGACGTGCGGCGTGATGAAGAAAACCACCTCGTCCTTGTTGTGCGTCGTCTGACGGTTCCGGAAGAAGCCGCCGAGGACCGGAAGGTCGCCGAGAACGGGGAACTTCGTGACCGTCTCCGAGTCGACGTCCTGAAAGAGACCGCCTAACACGATCGTTTCCCCGTCGTGAACGCGCAAGGTCGCGTCGACCTTCCGGTTCGCGACGATCGGGAAGCTGTTATTGAATCCGATGATCTGGCTGTACTCGGGATGAAGCTCCGCGGTGATCGTGCCGTCGGCGCCGATCGTGGGGGTGAGGCGCAGACGAACGCCTACGTCGATGGTCTGGACGCTCGGGAAGCCGGTTTGCTGGTTGACGGTTACGACGGGATATTGCTCGCCGATCAGCAGCGAGGCTTCGCGGTTGTTCAGCGTAGCGATGCGAGGCTGTGCGAGGATAGAGGCGTGGCCGCGCTGGATGAGCGCGTCGATCTGTGCGTTCACGGCGATCGAGCTCTTGGTGAGCGTGTACGGAAATTGTCCGAGCGCGCCCGAGCCGTAGCCGCTGCCGCCGAACTGGATACCGACGTTCGTCGTGTCGTTGACCGGCTGGACGTCGGCGACGCGCACTTCGATCATCACCTGGCGGCCGGGCGCGTCGAGCTGCCGCAGCAGCGTGCGCACCGTCGTCTGAAGCTCGCCGTTGCCGCTGACGACGATGACGTTCTGGCGATCGTCCGCGAACAGAGAGCCGTCCGGAACGGTGCCGCGCAGCGCCTTCACCGCCTCCGTCGCGCGCACGTTGTGGAGCTGGACCGATTCGGTCGCGACCGTGCCGCCCACGCCGTATGCAGGTGCATCGAACGCGGCGACCAGCTTTCGCGCCCGGGCCACGGTAGACGGGCTTCCCGTGACGATCAGCGCGCCGGTGCGCTTGTCGCCGACCACGACGGTTCCTTGCGGCAGCGCGTTCTGCAGCGAGAGAACGAGATCGTCCGGCCGGGCGTGCTGCAGCGCGAAGACGGCGGTCTGCGT
>DASZGA010000228.1:0-13303 GCA_035939295.1 Candidatus Elarobacter sp.
CGCACGGAGCGGCCGAACGCCATCGGCGAGCGGCGATACGCGGCGATCTCGCGCAACGCGTCGGACGGGATCGGCCGGCGGTCGGCGATCATCGACTGCACGGTGTAGTCGGGCGCCGCGTACGCGACGCCGGGGAGCGCGCGCAGCTTGCGCACCGCTTCGGCGAGCGGCGCGCCGGAGACGTGCAGCGCGTACGCGTTCTCGAAGGGGATCAGCGCGCGGTGCGTGCGGCCTTCGGCGCGCGCGCGGAGCGAGCCCAGCGTGCCGCGGTCGAGCCGCGCGAACAGCCGCTCGACGCGGTCCACGCCGAGATGCGAAAGCGCCGCATTCGTTCGGACGTCGCTGGTGAACGCGTGCGGCGTCACGGCGCGCCGCGCGAGGATCGCCTGCTGGAGCGAGCGGACCGCGGCCGGTGCGAGCGCGTCGCTGTCGCGCGCGACGGCAACGCTCGGCGCGAACGCGACCAGCACGCGCTGCGCCGCGAAACGTTCCGGCGGGTGCTCGAGATCGAAAACGATCTGCCGCCGCACGCTCGCCGGAACCTCGCCGCCGAGCGGCCCGTAACGCGTCACCCAGATCTGTTGCCGCGCGCGGGGAGCTCGCGGCCCCGCCATGGACGCTGCCGCGCGCACGCGCTTCAGCGCAGCACTTCCCGTGGCCGGCGTTTGCGGCGCGGTGAGCATCGCGTGTCCGTCGGTGTACACCGTTACGAAGCGGCCGTCGTGCAGCTTCGCGGTGAACGCGACGCGGTTCGAAAGCGGCGGCGGTGTCGGCGCCACGAACGCGGTGTGGCGGTGCGGGAGCGCGTCGCCGCCGCGCGGGATCGACAACAGCGAGAGCGCGACGGCCGCCGCGGCACAGGCTCTAGAAAACATCGCACACTCCTTGAGGCTGGGTGAAACCGAGCGCGCCCGGTGTCGCGAACGAGCGGGTCGCGTCGGTCGCGCTGAGATCGTCGAGATAGGCGGCGATCGCGTTGCCCGAACGCTCCGCGATTTGCGGCGTCCCGCTGTTCGGGTCGACGACGATCCCGAACGGACCGCCGCCGTCGGCGGCGGCGCTCACCCGGGTGCCGAACGGCCCGAACGCCGCGATCCCGCTCGCGCTGACGACGTACACCTGCGCCGTCGTCTGCGGCGACGCGTTCGGACCGACGGGCGGCGCGTACGCGATCGCCGCCGGCGCGGCGCTCACCGAAAACGATCCGGCCGCGTTCCCGTTCTCGTTGAAGAACGCGACCTTCGAAGCCGCCGCGTTGCCGACCGCGATCCGGTTCAGCGGACCGAACGGCGCCGCGGCGACGAACGCGATCCCGGTTGCGCTCGCCGCCGCGAACGTCGCCGGCGCGCCGTTGTTCGGCGGCCCGCCGTTCGGAGCGAACACCGTCACGCCGCCGCTTCCGGCCGCGTACACGTTCGCGTTGTGCGGATCGTATGCCAGCGCGTTCACGCCGGCGATCGCCGGCGCCGTGAAGGCCGCGAGCGGTGCACCGTTCTCGTCGAACGCGAGCACTTTTCCGAGCGCGGCGTCGGCGACCAGGATCTCGCGGTCGTCGGGATCGTACGCCATCGCGACCGGGTTGCCGAGCCCGGCGAAGGCGCCGGCTGGAAGCGGAACGCCGTTTCCGTGCGCGTCGAAACGCGCGACCGCAGGTGCGCCGCCGTTCGCGTATGCGACGTAGACGGCGCTGGTCGCGTCGACGACCGCCGACGAGCTCGCGAGGTTGCCGTTCGCGTCGCGTGCCGTCGCGGCGAGCGAGGTCGGATAGGTCGTTCCGTTCGGTGCCACGGCCTGCACGGTGAACTGATCCGTCGTCCCGGCGACCGGCGTGACGCTGAGTATCCCCGTGGCGCGGACGTTCGGCGCGAGCGAGATCGTCACCGGAGCGTCGGGCTGCACGATCGCGTTTCCGCCGGCGTCGAGCGGTGCGACCGCGAACGTCGCCGGCGCGCGCCCGACCAGCTCCCATCCCGCCGGTCCGGACGCAGGTTGTGCGATCACGTTCGGCTGGTTCGGGAGCGGCCCGATCCGGACGCTCGCGACCGTTCCGATCACGGTCGCGCTCAGCGTGTTGGTCGCGTTCGGCACGATCGTCTGCGCGACGCGCACGCGTCCCAGCTCGTTGCCGGCGGCCGTCGTTTCGCCGGCGGTCTGCGGCGCGTCGTAGAGCGCGATGAGGAAGACGTCGTCGCCGGGCGGCGCGTCGATCGCGATGCTCGACGTGCCGCCGCCGGCCGGCGCGTTCGCGAACGTGACCGGCCCCGGCGTCGCCGCATCGGGGTTCACCTCGACGACGACGCTCGCGGTCGACGGCGAGACGAACGCGGCGTGACGGTGCGAGCGCGTCGTTCGCGCCGGCCAGTGCATGGTGAAGCCGACGCTGACGCGGGCCGCCGCCGGCGCACGGTGCGCGGCGGGAACAGAACGCGCGCCGCCCGCGCATCCGCTGACGGCAAGAACGAGCGCGGCGAAACCTGCAGGTGCGCGCGGCGTCATTTCAGGCTCCCTTGCGTGATCGTCACGCCGACCGCGAGCTTCGCTTGTTGACCGTGGCCGTCGACGAAGGTGAGCGTGCACGATCCGGAGCCCTGCGCCGTCACCGTGAACGTTGCGGGCACCGCCGCCGCGGACGCGGGTGTGACGCCCGCGACGGCGGTGCACCCGCTCGCGTCCGGCGCGATCGCGCCGGCATAGGCCGGTTCGTTCGCCGTGACGGTCGCGGTTTGTCCGGCGGCGGTGAACGCGACCGAGCTCTGCGAGAGCGTCAGCGGTCCGCCGGGAGCCGGTGTCGGAGAAGGTGTCGGCGTCGCGCCGGCGACGAACGGCGGCGAGGGCGAACCGCCGCCTCCGCCGCCGCAGCCGGCGCCCGCAAACGCGAACGCGAGAAGTCCGCCGATGACCGAAAGCCGTCGCATCTCGTACACCATCGTGCGCTGCTACGCGGACCGCTGTGCGTCCGACTTGTGAACGTGCGCGCCGAAACGCGTTGTTGGCCGAAAGGTACGCAGCACCGGCGTCAGTTGATCCCGAGGCGGCGCGCGATCGCGTTCGCCTCGTGCAGCGAGACGTAGGTGCCGTATCGCTGCAGCAGCGGGAGCGCTTCGCGGACGTGCCGCTGCGCGTCGGCGATGCGGTGCTGCGCGAGCGCGATCCGGGCGAGGTGGCGCGCGGCGGCGCCGATCAGCCGGCCGTTTCCGAGCTCGCACGCGTCGTCGTGGATCCCGTGCGCGATCGCGCGCGCCTCGTCGGCGCGTCCGAGCCGCAGCGCGAAGACGGCGCGGCGGCAACGCGCGAACATCGCTTCGGCGCTGCGCGGCGCCGCGACCCGCTCGACGAGCAGCGCCGCGGCCGTCCCGTGCTGCGGGTCTTCTTCGTTTTGGGAGACCAGCCGCGCCGCGGTCGCGAACGAGAGCGACATCGTCCGCCGTTCGGCGGAGCCGTACATTCCGAGCAGCGCTTCGCGGATACCATCGGGCCGGCGCAGCACCGGAACCTCGCTGCCGATCCGCTCGGATCGCACCGGAAGCAGCCGGCGCGTGTGGCCGCTGCGCGCCGCCAGGTGCTCGAGCGGCATCAACTTTTCTCGCATCGCGAACGGTGGCCGGCGCAGCGTCGCCAGCATCGCGTCGGCGTGCATCACCGCGAAGCGCTCCTTCACGCGCGCGACGTCGAGCGAGCCGAGGACCGCGTTCGCGCGCAGCAGCGCGTCCCCACCGTGCTCGACGTCGCCGGTCTCCCAGCGCTGCATGGCGTACGCCGCCAGCGCGCGCACGAGCAACGCGCGCCGCGCTTCGTCGGGATCGAGCGCGGCGCCGGCGCGCGCGACGATCCGCGGCGGCTCCATCGCGAAACCGCCGGCGGCGCCGGTGTAGCGGCGCAGCGACCAGGCGACGAAGTCGATCTGCTCGAGCGCCGCCGCGATCCCGTCCGCACCGAGCTCGTCACGGTGCAGCGCGAGGATCGCGTCGGCTTCGGCGAGCCGCTGCGAGCACACGCTGAACCGCGCCGCGTCGAGCTCGGCCTCGGCGGCGAGACAGAGCGCTTCGATCCGGCGCCCGGCGCGCGGCGCGCCGGCAGCCATCGCTTCGCACGCGGCGAGCGCGAGCGCCGACTGGCCGCACTCGTGCAGCTCGACGGCTTGCGCCAACCGCAGCGCGGCGAGATCGACGGCGGTTGCCGGCGGCGGCGCATCGGCGACGCGCGCGAACTCCAGCAGAAACGCCTCGTGCGCCGCGCGCCGCTCGCGCCGCAGCTGCCGCTCGGAAAGCGCGAGCTCGGTCGCGACGACGGCCGGCGAGGCGCCGTCGAGCTCGCAGCGGAGGAGCGCCGCGTAGATGCGGCCGACGCCGACGTGACCGCGCGCTGCCGCGTGCTCGCGACACCGAGCGAGGGTCGCCTGCACCGCGGCGCGCACGCGCTCGAGCGCGCGCCGGTCGGCTTCCGGATCGCCACGGCGGAGCGCCCCCGCCGATGCGAAAATAGGTTGTGCAAGCGGATTGCGCCGCAGCGCGCACGCGTCGTCGAGGTTGCGCAACAGATGGCGCGACGCGCAATACGGCGAGCGCGCGGGATCAGCGCGCGGCATGGCTGCCGCGCCGCGGGTGTAAGCGGTCCAGAGCTGTTCGACCTCCGCGAAAGAGCGTCGAGCAGTGTCGCCTACACCCGCCTCCGGCGGTACGCTAGCGCGCTTTCACGCGCCGCGCAATACCTTACTACTTCGAAGAAGTCTGCGGCGGCGTGATCCCCAGCTCGCGGTAAAACGCGTTCGGGTTCATCGGACGACCAAGGAAGTTGCGCACTTCCTGGTCCGGTTCGACCAAACGCGCCGGCGCGAGGATGTCGTTGCGGTACGCCGCGCCGGCGACCGGGTTCGTCAGCCCTTGCGCTTTGAAGCGCGAGAACATGTCCTGCGCGTAGACCTTCGACCACAAGTAGCCGTAGTAGCCCGCGTCGTAGCCGCCCATCAAGTGGCCGAACTCGGACTGCGGGTGCGTTCCGGCGACGTACTGGTTCGGCGTCGTCTGCGCGACGGTCGAGGCCCATAGTGCCGTCGTGTCGACCGGCGGTTTCGAGCTGTGGTATTTGATGTCGACGGTCGCGTACATGATCTGTCCGGTCGTCTGCAGCGCGTAGTGGACGTAGCGCGCGGCGATCATCTTCTGGATCAGCGCGTCGGGGAGCGGCTGACCGGTGGTGACGTTCGAGCTGACGCGCTTGAGGATCGCCGGATCCCAGGCGAAGTTCTCGAGCATCTGCGAGGGCGCCTCGATGAAGTCTTGGCGGAACCCGTTGGTCAGCGTCTCGTACGGTTCGTTCGCGAGCAGCGCCGCCATGCAGTGGCCGAACTCGTGGAAGAACACCACGACGTCGCCGTGCTGCAGCAGCGCCGCCTTTCCGGGCGCCGGAAGCGGCCAGTTGCCGACGATCGCGCTCTCCGCCAGCCGCACGCTGCCGTCGGGCATCACCCGCCGCGGGATGATCGGAAAGTTCGCGAAGTGGTTGTACTTGCCGGGGCGCGGGAAGAGGTCGAGGTAGAAACGCCCCAGCGGCTTGCCGGTTGCCGTATCGGCGACGTCGTACGCCTGCACCGACGACTGCCACACCGGGGCGCCGGACTTGGTGAACTTCACGCCGAGCAGTTGCTGGTAGATCGAGAGCACGCTGTCGACGACGTGCTGGACGGGGAAGTACTGCTTGATCTCGTTCTGGTCCACCGCGTACTTGGTCTTGCTAAGCTGGTTCTCGTAGTAGGTTTGATCCCACTGTTCGAGCTGCGTGCCGGGGAACTGCGCGGTTTTCAGCGCGGCGTCTTCGTCACGCTCCTGGCGCGCCTTGGGAAGAATCGCGGCGTCGATCTGGCTCAAGAAGCTTTCGACGCGCTGCGGCGAGCCGGCCATCCGGTCGGCGAGGACGTACGCGGCCCAGGTCGGGTAGCCGAGGAGGTGCGCGAGCCGGTCGCGGGTCGCGATCGCGCTCTGCAGCAGCTGGACGTTGGTGTCGCCGCCGCGGTTGTTGTACGCGATGTAGAACGCCTTGCGCGCCGCTTCGTCGGTCTCGTTCTGCATGAACGGCCCGATCGTCGACTCGTTCACCGGAACGGTGTAGTCGCCGGTCGCGGTCTTCTTGAGCGCGGCGGCGACGAAGTCGGCGGGGAGCGGCTGCGCCTGCGCGGCGGTGATCGCGATCTGCGTCTGATCGTTGCCGAGGTTCGCGCTGAACTTGTTCTGTTCGTCGGTCAGCTTCTGCGAGAGGGAAACGAACTCGCGCCGCTGCGCGTCGGGAAGCCCGGCGCCGCTGCGCTTGAGCGCGGTGATCCAGAGCTGCGTGAGCTTCTGGTCGGCGGCGGTCTTCGCGGTCCCGCTCGCCTGCGCGTCGGCGAGCGCGCGGTAGAGGTCGGGCCGCGCCGAGATCTCGCTGAGCACGTTCCCGGCATCGGTCGAGCACTTCAGCGACGCATCGCGGACCTTCGCGTCGGTCGAGACGTTATAGAGGAAGCCCTGCGCCGCGAGATCGTCGTTGAAGTCCGACGAAGCATTCTCTAACGGGACGACGACCGTCTCGAAGGTGCGGCGGCTGCGCGCGCGTACGATCGCGTCGGCTTGGCGTTTCATCTTCGCGATCGAGGCGGCGCACGACGAGGCGATCGCCGGCGGCGCGAGCGTCCAGTCGATGGCGAGGACGGAGGCGGCCGGCTTCGCCGGCGCGGCGAGCGGAAGCGAGGCCAGGAGCGCACCGGTCAGCAACGCCGCCGAGCTACGCGAGAATACGGAGTTCATCGTGTGATCTACGTTCGTGAGGGGGCCGGCCGTTCCGTTCCGAAGACCCCGACATGCTTCGTTCGCTGCTCCGGGCGAGCGCCGCCGTCGCGTTCGCGGTCCTCATCGCGCCTGCGACGCCGTCGGCTGCCCCGCCACCGGGACTCGCCTATGACGAGATCGTCCGCGTCGTCGTCAACGCCAGCCCGCCGCCGCCCGGGAACTTCCAAGCCGACCTCGCCGCGCTCAGCTCGCAAGCGGTCGCCGCATCCCCGACGCCGGCGCCGAAGAAGCGCGGGATCAACATCGGCAACATCGCGAGCGTGATCGTCAGCGGCGGCAACGCGGGCGACGTCGGCGGCGCGGTCGCCGGAAACCTCGTCTCGAACGCGATGGAGAACGCGGTTCAGGCCTCGCTGGGCGCGCAGTTCGGCGCGCTGGCCGCGATGGCGCGCGGCTTCCTGCAGCCGCACCAGCTGCGGTACGCGTACTGGAACGGCTGGGAGCGGGTCGAGGACGTGACCGCGCAGACGGCGACGATCCGCAAGTGCGACGCGGGCCAGATCATCAAGCTCGACCTGGCGAAGAAGACGTACAGCATCTACGACCCGAGCGCCGAGCCGGTCGAGACGGCGCCGCCGGCGCCGCGGCCGCCGCGCGGACGCGCCGCGCCGCCCGATCCAGCGCAGCCCGGGACGGCCGTCGCCAGCCTGACCGAGGCGACTCGCGGGCTCGGCCCGTTGCGGATGGAGAACCAGGCGACGACCGGCTACGACACGACGACGACCTTCGCGACGACCCAGTCGACCGGGAGCTGCCGCGACGGCAGCGCCTCGATCGAGACCGTGCAATATCTCGCGCCGCTGATGCGGCCCGCGGTAACGTCGTGCCCGATCCGCCGCGCCCCGGTCCCGACGACCGCGACCGAGGCCGTCACCCCGCCGAGCGGGGGCTGCCGGCCGACGTTCACCGCGCGCCGCACCGGCCCGGCGGTTCCCTCGAGCCGGCTGGCGCTCTACTCGCTGGTGACGTTCTCCGGCGGGTCGGGGGCGACGCCCGCGCCGCAGCCGAGCGGCGGTTCGAGCGGGATCGGCTTCCTCACCGAGCGCGGCAACCTGCGCACCCTGGGAGCGGCGGACGCCGGCTTGTTTTCGGTCCCGCCGGGGTTCGTCAAAGCGACCCCGTAGCTTGCCCGGGGAGCCGCGGATCGGTATTATAGGCGGGCCTCGACGAGGGTTGGGCCTCGCGCAACGGTAATCCGTGAACCCCGCCAGATCCGGAAGGAAGCAACGGTAAGCGGCCAACCCGTGTGCCGCGAGCCACCTGGTCCTCGTCCTGGCCTTTCTTTTGTATGCAGAACTTGATCACGGCCCTCGTTGCCGGGCTGGTGAGCGCGATCGTCGTGACGGGCGGATACCATCTGCTCGTCGCGGGCCCGCGCTTCCGCAAGCTCAAGGCGATCCTGGCCACTCACGACGGACTTCTCGGCGGCGGCGCGACCGGCGCGGTCGACCGGCTTACGGCGCTCGAGCGTGAGAACGCTGCGTCGGCCGCGGCACGCGAGATCGAGCTGCGCCGCATCGACGCGCTCGAAAAAGTCGCGCGCAGCGAGGTGCCGCGCGTCGGCTTCGTCCGCTACAACGCCTTCAGCGACGTCGGCTCCGACCTCTCGTACGCGCTCGCGCTGCTCACGCGCGACGGCGACGGCGTCGTGCTGAGCAGCATCTACTCGCGCGAGGACACGCGCACGTACGGCAAGGCCGTCGCCGCGTTCAAGCCCGCGCAGGACCCCTCGGAAGAGGAGCTTGCGGCGATCGCCAAAGCGAGGGCGGCTGCATCATGAACGACGCGAAGAAAACGTTTTTAGTCAAGATCATCCCGCCGAGCGGCTACAGCGTCTACCGGCTCGCGTTCACGCGCCGGCACCTGATCGCGCTGGCCGCCGTGATGGTCATCGGGCTGCTCGCGGCGGCCGGCTTGCACACCTATCAGCTGCACACGGCCGAGTCGAACGTCCGCGCGCTGCAAGCGCTCACCTCGGAGCAGCAGACGAAGCTGCAGACGATCGACAAGCAGGCCGACGAGCTCGCCAACCAGCTCAAGGCGGTGCAGCGCGAGAACGCCGACATCAAGCGGATGATCGGCGCCGACCGCGGCGCGAAGAAGAACCAGCACGCGATGGCGCTGCCCGCCGGCGATCAGCGGCGCACGGATTTCGCGACGGTGCAGGCGCGGCTGCGCAGCTTGGCGCGCGCCTCGCAAGCGACGCGCGACGACGCGGCGCGCCTGCAGCGCACGGTGATGCGCGTGCTGAATTTACGCCGGCTCGCCACGATCGCGCACGAGCGGCTGATCGCCTCGATCCCGTCGGTGAATCCGGTCGGCGGCGCGATCGCGGCCGGGTTCGGCTGGCGAACGAACCCGTGGCCCGAGTTTCACAAAGGCGTCGATCTCGAAGCGAACTACGGCGACATGGTGCGCGCGGCGGCGGCCGGAACGGTCGTGAGCGCGGGTTGGGATCCGGGCGGGTTCGGGATCAAGGTCGACATCGACCACGGCAACGGTTACCACACCTGGTACGCGCATCTCTCGCGCACGGCCGTCGCCGCCGGTCAGCGGGTGACGAAGGGTCAGCCGATCGCGTCCGTCGGCTCGACCGGCGAGTCGACCGGCCCGCACCTGCACTATCAGGTGATGCTGGACGGCCAGCCGATCGATCCGCAGCCGTACTTGAACGGGATTCCGGCCAAGGTGCTGGCGACACTTCCGGAATCGCCGGGCGTATAACGAGCGTTATGTGTTCGATTTGGGCGCTCGTCGACTGGATTTTCAAGGCCTACATTCTCATCATGATCGTCTACGCGGTCGTCTCGTGGGTGCCGAGCATCCGCGGGCGCTGGTCGGACTATCTGGCGATGCTCGTCGAGCCGGTTCTCGTTCCGGTGCGCCGCGTGATCCCGCCGATGGGCGGGCTCGACCTCTCGTTCCTGGTCGTGATCATCATCATCCAGCTGGTCGACTCCGCGATCGTTCAGCAAAACCTGCGCACCTGTTACTGACGGCGCCGTGATCCAACGCGACTCGGCCGTGGCGACCGCCGGCCCGGCCCACGTGCGCAACTTCTGCATCATCGCGCACATCGACCACGGGAAGACGACGCTCAGCGACCGGCTGCTGGAGTTCACGAAGACGGTTCAGCACCGCGAGATGGAAGAGCAGCTGCTCGACGCGATGGACCTCGAGCGCGAGCGCGGGATCACGATCAAGATGCACCCCGTCACGCTGACCTACACGGCGCGCGACGGCGAGACGTACGAGCTGAACTTCATCGACACGCCGGGGCACGTCGACTTCTCCTCGGAAGTCTCGCGTTCGCTGGCAGCGTGCGAAGGCGCGCTGCTGGTGATCGACGCGGCGCAGGGGATCGAGGCGCAGACGCTCGCCAACTACCACCTCGCGCTGGCGCAGAACCTGACGATCATCCCGGTCATCAACAAGATCGACTTGCCGGCCGCCGACGTCGAGCGGGTGAAGGGCGAGATCGAGGAGATGCTCGTCATCGAGGCGTCCGACGCGATCCCCGCTTCGGCGAAGGAAGGGATCGGGATCGAGGAGATCCTCGAAGCGATCGTCACCCGCGTGCCGCCGCCGAAGGGCAAACAGGAAAAGCTGCGCGCGCTGGTGTTCGACGCGCAGTTCGACACCTATCGGGGCGTCGTCGCGTACGTGCGCGTCGTCGACGGCGAGCTGAAGGCCGGCTCGCGGTTCATGTCGATGGCGCACCGGCGCGTCTACGAAGCGACCGAGGTCGGCGTCTTCAAGCCGGAGATGCGCAAGACCGGGATGCTGTCGGTCGGCAACGTCGGCTACGTGATCGCGAACATCAAGTCGCTCGGCGACATGGACGTCGGCGACACGATCACGCTCGCCGACGACCCGGCGGCCGAAGCGCTGCCGGGCTACAAGCCGATCGTTCCAATGGTCTATTGCGGGCTGTACCCGAACGAAGGCGTCGAGGTCTCCGATCTGCGCGACGCGCTCGAGAAGCTCGCGCTCAACGACTCGGCGCTGCACTTCGAGCCTGAGTCCTCGATCGCGCTCGGCTTCGGGTTCCGCTGCGGTTTTCTCGGCCTCCTGCATATGGAGATCGTGCAAGAGCGGCTCGAGCGCAACTACAATCTGGATTTGATCGCGACCTCGCCGTCGGTCGTCTTCCGGGTGACGATGACGGACGGCGGCGTCGACACGATCGACAATCCGGCGAAGCTGCCGCCGCGCGACAAGATCGCGCTGGTCGAGGAGCCGTACGTCAAGGCGACCGTGATCACGCCGCCGGATTATGTCGGAACGATCATGGAGCTCACGCAGAACAAGCGCGGCTCGCTGCTCAACATGGAGTACCTGCACGACGGCCGCGTGATCCTGACCTACGAGATCCCGCTGATCGAGGTGATCGTCGACTATTTCGATCAGCTCAAGTCGCGCACCAAGGGCTACGCCTCGCTCGACTACGAGGTGACGGACTACAAGGAAGGCGATCTGGTCAAGCTGGAGATCCTGCTCAACGCCGAGCCCGTCGACGCGCTCTCGTTCATCGTCGCGCGCGAGAAGGCGGCGAGCCGCGGCCGCGCGCTGGTCGAGAAGCTGAAAGAGCTGATCCCGCGGCAGATGTTCGACGTGCCGATCCAGGCGGCCATCGGCGGGAAGATCGTCGCGCGCGAGACCGTCAGCGCGATGCGCAAGAACGTGCTGGCGAAATGCTACGGCGGCGACATCACGCGCAAGCGCAAGCTGCTGGAGAAGCAGAAAGTCGGCAAGGAGCGGATGAAGCGCGTCGGCCGCGTCGACCTGCCGCAGGAAGCGTTCATGGCGGTGCTGCGCCTCGACGAGTCGTAGCGCCGGCGCAGTAAGCGCCGCCGCGGCCTGCGAAGTGACGGCGTGCCATGAAGGTGTACGTCGCCACGAAAAACGCAGGGAAGCTACGCGAGATGGAGGAGCTGTTCGGCGACTCGCCGTTCGAGCTGGCATCGTTCGGCGACTACGAGGATCCGCTCGAAGGCGACGTCTCGTACGCCGACAACGCGGCGCTGAAGGCTCGCGCGCTGCACGCGCAGCTGCAGCGCGCCGGAACGCCCGCGAACGTGCTCGCGGATGACTCGGGGCTGGAAGTGTACGCGCTGGACCGGCGTCCCGGCGTCCTGACCGCGTACTACGGCGGCGCGACGCTGCCGTGGACCGACCGCCGCAAGAAGCTGCTCGCCGAGCTGCGCGAGGCGCTCGCCGGCGACGCCACCGGAACCCAGGACCGCCGCGCGCGCTTCGTCTGCGCGCTGCATTTCGTTGATGCGCAGGGGCGGGAGTTCGCGACGATGGGGACGGTCGACGGCGAGGTCGCGCCCGAGGAGCGCGGCGGCCTCGGATTCTCCTTCGATCCGGTGTTCCTGTATCCACCGGCTGGCCGGACCTTCGCCGAGATGACCGCAGCCGAGAAAAACCGAGTGAGCCACCGTGCGATCGCCGCCGCAGCGCTCGTCGCGGCGATCGGCCGAGCCGGAATCGGCCCCTAAAGAAACAGCCCGGTCGCTCGACCGGGCCGCTTCGTCATGGTGCACCGCGAAGGATTCGAACCTTCAACCAATTGATTAAGAGTCAACTGCTCTACCGTTGAGCTAGCGGTGCAACGAGGGAAAGAGTACCCGCTCGGACGCCGCTTCGTCAAGGTCTACGGCATCCGAGCGGCAAGCTGGTGCGCCCGGCGGGACTCGAACCCGCGACAAATGGCTTAAAAGGCCACTGCTCTACCGACTGAGCTACAGGCGCGACTGGGGTGACTGAGGGGACTTGAACCCCCGGCCTCCGGATCCACAATCCGGCGCTCTAACCAACTGAGCTACAATCACCATGCGCGCGACCGCGCTATTTCAGCCGCTTGGACCTCGAAACCCTTCCCGCGGTGGTTTAGGTTCGCTTGCGCCACGACAACGCAGTGCGACGTCGATGACAGTTAGCGCAGCGCACGACGCATTTCGCAATCTCTTCACGCAAGGTCGCGATCGTCGCTGCGCTACGCGCCAACACGCTCAGCGCTGCTCGCTTGGAACCCGTGACGTGGTCGAATTCAAGAACGACGCGATCTGCGAGTCCGCAGTCTACGCAGGGATGACTCGCCAAATACGCATCGAGAAATTCGCGGTTTCTTTGCCGATATCGAACTGTATGCGCATACACGCGGGTGTGAATCGCCTCGGCTCCATGGCGCTCGTAGTACGTCTGGCGATAAACCACTTGGCAGGGCTTGCATATTGAATGCCGCTTTCCTGATGCACGATTGCGAAAGCCGAACTCTTCGTTGGCTTTCGATTCGCCGCATCGCCCACACCGCTTCATGACGAGATCATAGCGGCTAACAATGCCAACACCATGGCATCGTGCGGACGTGGCGCGCCCGGAGGGAGTCGAACCCCCATCGCTCCGCTTAGAAGGCGGATGCCTTATCCGTTAGACCACGGGCGCACGGGCAGACATCGGGACGACAGGATTTGAACCTG
>DASZGA010000229.1:0-4009 GCA_035939295.1 Candidatus Elarobacter sp.
CGCGCGCGACATCCAAGCGTGGGAATATCAGCCGCTCGGCCCTTTTCTCGGCAAGTCGTTCGCGACATCGATCTCGCCGTGGATCGTCACCCTCGACGCGCTCGAACCATTCCGCACCGACGAGCCTGCGCGCGATCCCGAGCCGCTCCCGTATCTGCGCGCCGGCGAACCGTGGGCGTACGACGTCGAGCTGGAGATGCTGCTGCAAACCGCGCGAATGCGCGAACGCTCCGAACCGCCGCTGACGATCTCGCGCACGAACTTGCGCGGAATGTACTGGACCGTCGCACAACAGCTGGCGCACGTCACGTCGAACGGTGCAAGCATCCGCCCCGGCGATCTCTTCGGCACCGGAACGATCTCCGGCACCGAACAAGGCACGCAGGGTTCGTTCATCGAGCTGACGTCACGCGGTGCAAACCCGCTCACGCTGCCAAACGGCGAGACGCGCACATTTCTGGAAGACGGCGACACGGTGATCATGCGCGGCCGCGCCGTACGCGCTAACACACGCATCGGCTTCGGCGAAGTCACCGGCACGATCGTAGGCTAACCGCCGGTTCAACAATCCTGACAAGGCGGGGAGCGATGGTGCTGCGCCGGGTACTCGCGGAGTTCGCGTAGGCCTGGAGGGCCGGGAGCGAACGGAGCGGTAGCGACCGGAGCGCACGATGCGCGCAGGGAGCGTGCCCGGCGCAGCACTATCGCTCCCCGCCAAGCCACAATCCCAGATCAGCCTTCGGTATGGGTCTCGATCGTGATGGTCTCGCCCTTCCGCGGTTCCGGCGCCGGCGGGACGTCTTCAACGACGGTTTTCTTTTCGATCGTGGTCTCTTTGGTCTCGACGACCTTATCTCGTTCCATGCCGCCCATTGTTCCCGAAAGCGGCACGGTGCTCGGTCGCTTCCGCTAGCGCCGCGTCTGCAGCACGGCGCGAGCGTGCGCGCCGCGGTCCGGGAGCCGCGTCACCGTGAAGTGCCGCGTCAGCTTCGTCACGAGGTAGAGCCCGCGACCGGTCTCGCTGTCGGACGCCGGCAGACAGCTCTGCGGCGCGTACCCCGGCCCGTCGTCGACGACGTGAAGGACCGGCGTCGTCGGATCTTCCCAGGCCAGCTCGACGTCGACGTGTCCGGGCGCGTGCCGAACCGCGTTTCCGATCAGCTCGCCGAAGACGAGCTCCGCGGCGCCGATGTCGATGTTGCGGCCGTACATCGTCAGCGTCTCGGCGAGCGCTTCGCGGACGTCGTACGTGCGCAGCTTGTCGCGCGGGTCGAAGCGCCAGCGCATCGTCCACGCGCGCGCAGCGTTCGGCGCGCCCGAGACGCGGACGGTCAGCACGGCGATGTCGTCGCGCACCGCGCCGCCGACGACGCGCGCGACGAGCGAGGCCGCCGGCGCGCGGCCGTCCACGATCTGCGGATCGCGCAGCGCGGCGAACGTGCGGCGCTCGCCTTCAGCGAGATCGTGCGTCGACTCGACGAGCCCGTCGGTGAAGAAGACGAGGAGCGACGACGGCGGCAACACGACGGTCGAGGTCGGCGGCTCGTGTCCGTCGCGCAGCCCGAGCGGGAGCCCGCGGCCGGGAAGCTGCCGGATTGCGCCGTCGGGAGCGCGGACCAGCGGCGTCGGATGTCCGGCGGTCGCGTACGCGAGGGTGCGCGCGACCGGATCGAGGACGCCGACCAGCGCGGTGACGATCGCATCGGGATGCGCACGACGCAGCACGCGGTCGGCGGCGTCGAGAAGCCGCACCGGATCGGATTCGTAGGTTGCAAGCGCCTCGATCGCTTGGCGCATCCGGCCCATGATGACGGCGGCGGTCAAACCGCGTCCGGTGACGTCGCCGATCGAGACGACGACGCGGCCGTCGGCGAGCGCGATCGCGTCGTACCAGTCGCCGCCGATCTCGGCTTCGGTCGCGCCCGGATAGTAGACGGCGTCGAAGACGAGCCCTTCGACGTTCGGCAGCACCGCCGGAAGCATCGCGCGCTGCAGCGTCGCCGCGACGCGATGTTCGCGCTCGTAGAGCTGCGCGTTTTCGATTGCGACTGCCGCGTGCGCGGCGAGCTCCTCGAGCAGCGAAACATCACCGGACCGGAACGGCGTCGTCGAACGGACCGTGACGCTTCCCAGCTCGATGTCGCGGTGGCGCAGCGCCACGTCGAGCCGGTGCGCGTCGTCCGCGAGCGCATCGCTGCGCCGGACCACCGCGCGATCGGGATGGAGCGCGATCGTGACCTCGCCGGCCAGCTCGCCGGCGAGCAGATCGGCGAACTGTCCGAGCAGCGTGTCGAGGTCGAGCGAGCCGCTCAGCACCTCGCTCGCTCGCGCGACGATCTCAAGGCGCGTCTCGACCGCTTTGCGTTCCGTGATGTCGGTGACCATCCCCAGCGATCCGGCGTACGCGCCGCTCGCATCGAGGATCGGGCTCGATGCCACCATCGCGCAGACGACGCGGCCGTCTTTGTGCCGGAGGACCGTCTCGCTGTGCGTCCCGCGCCCGGCGCCGTGCTCACGAAGAACGCGCCGCGTCTCCTCGTGCCCGTCGGGTAGAACGAACTCGAACAGCCGCCGGCCGTACATCTCGTCGGCGGTGTAGCCTAGCATCTCCGTCAGCCGCGCGTTGACGTACCGCGTCCGCGCCTCGCCGTCGACGATCCACACGCCCTCTTGCGCGGTGTCGATGATCCCGCGATACCGCGCCTCGCTCGCGGCGAGATCGCGGTAGAGCTTCGCGTTCGCCAGCGCGACGGCGGCGCGCCGCGCGACCTCTTCGGCGTCGTCGACGTCGGCTTGGCTGAAGCTGCGCCCCGTGCCGATCGCCGCGCCGAACGTCATCACACCGATCCGCTCGCCGGCCGCGATCAGCGGAACGTACACGATCGATGCCAGCGGGAGCGTGCTCAAGAACGCGAGGTGCGCGTCGCTCCACGTCGTCGCGCGCTTCCACGCTTCGTCGCACAGTGTGACGATCTGCGTTTCTCCGGTGCGTAGCACGCGGTTGATCGGGTGTGCGTGCGCCTCGGGCGGCGGCGCGAAGGTGCGGAACGGCGCGGGATCGGCCGCGAGCCGGCCCGGCTCGACCGCGGCGCGCTCGAGGACGCCTTCGGCGTTGTGGACGTCGACGAACGCGAAGTCGGCGAAGTCCTGGCACATCGCCGAGACGACGGTGCGCGCGGTGCGCTCGAAGTCGAGCGACTCGGCGAACGCCGCGCCGAGCCGGTCGAGCATAGTGCGGCGCTGCGCGTCGCGGTCGGCGAGCGTCGCGAGCGCCTGCTCCGCCGCGCGCCGCTCGTCGGCCGGAAGAACGGTTCCGTACCAGCACTCCACGACGCCGTCCGCATCGAACGCCGGGACCGCGTGCGAGATCACCCAGCGGTAACCGCCATCGCGGTCGCGGACGCGAAACTCTTCGCGGAACGGCGCCGCCGAGGTGATGGCGCATCGCCACCTTTCGCCGACCCAGCCGGCGTCGTCCGGGTGCACCACGCCGGCCCAACCGCGCTCGAGCGCCGAACCGGCCGGAAGCCCGCTGAAGCTCGAACAAGCCCGGTTCGCAAACGCGATCGTGCCGTCGGGGCGCGCGGCGTAGAGCATCGCCGGCACCTGCTCGGCGAGGGCGTGAAAGTCCAAGCCCGCGCCACCCGTTACCCGCACGACGACGGATTCTTCAGCCGAGGGCTCCGACGCTCTTCTCGAGCAGGCCGAAGGCCTCGGCGCCGAACTCGCCGCGCTCGCGCGCGTAGAACGGTTTCAAACGCGCCCGGAACGGCGCGGTGTCGACGCTGTTGACCTGCATCCGGTAGACGCGCGACATCTTCTCGGCGAGGCTCGCGTTCGAGAGCTCCATCTCGCGGCGGTTCGTCAGCGCGTACTTGTTGACGGCGTCGCGCAGGATCGTCTGCAGGTCGGGCGGGAGCGCGCGATACGCGTCGGCGTTCGCGACGACCCAGAAGTTCGACCACATGTGGTTGGTGACCGAGACGTACTTCTGCACTTCGAACAAGCG
>DASZGA010000230.1:0-6368 GCA_035939295.1 Candidatus Elarobacter sp.
AGGACCACGTCCCGACAAGACTCGATAGCACGATCGCCGCCAGCATGGGTCGGGGTTTGACACCCGGCGATCCCGACCCGCCTCGGACCCACCGCAGAACCAACGGAGTACCATGTCGGAAGAAAAGGTCGCCGCTCGACCTACCACCTCCGCCCGTGTGGCGGCGCTGCGTCTTCTTGCGCAACGCCGTCTCACGGAGTCGCAGCTTCACGCGAAATTGACGCGCAAGGGTTACGGCGACGAGGCCGCTGCAGCGGCGGTCGAGTCGTGCAAGCGCGACGGGCTGGTCGACGACGCCTTATACGCGGCGCTCTACGTTGAGACGAAGCGCGCTGCGGTCGGTGACGCGCGGCTTGTCGCCGAGCTGGTAAAGCGCGGGATCGACCGCGATGCGGCGCGCGAGAGGGTCGCTGCGGCTGAAAGCGCCGAGCCCGAGCGGATCGGCGCCGCGTACGACCGGATCCGGCGGTCGAGCCCCAACCTCTCGTATCAGTCGGCGGCGCGGAAGCTGGAACGGCTCGGGTTCCCGGCCTCGCTCATCTACCGTATCCTGCGCGAGCGCGCCGGCGCCGAGCTGGGCGACGCGCTCGCCGATCTGGCGTGAGCAGCCTGTCAACCGAGGGCGCGATCCGTCTTGCGCCGAGGAAAGCGCGGCCTCTCCATGGTATGAGCGGGTAACGAATGCGATTTCCGATCGTTCGCGCGGCGCTATGTGCGCTGGCGGCCCTCGTGTTGCTCGCGCCTCGAACCGCATCTGCGATCGAGCTCGACGCCGTCTCCCGAGCGGCGGCCGGCTACACCGTCTCCGACCCCAAGCTTACGGAGATGTACCGGAAGGCGCTGCTGAACACGAACAGCCAGGTCACGGTCGCCTCCGACGGGACGACGTACGTGAAGACCGGCGACATCCCCGCGGAATGGCTGCGTGACGCGAGCGTTCAGGTGCGGCCGTATCTGTTCTTCGCCAAAGGCGATGTCCAGGTGGATTCGCTTCTGCGCGGCGCGATCGCGCGGATGGGAAAATATCTTCAGGTCGATCCGTATGCCAACGCGTTCCAGCTCGACTATCGCCGCTGGGAGCAGAAGTTCGAGCTCGACTCGCTCGCGTACCCGATCACGCTCTCGTGGACGTATTGGAAGCAGACCGGCGACACGTCGGTCTTCACCGGCGATCTCTCGCTCGGCTTCGACAAGGCGCTCGACACGATGGAGCGCGAGCAAGACCATCCGCGCAACTCGAAGTACACGCACCCGCAGCTCCCGCAGGGCGGCAAGGGCAATCCGGTCGCGTACACCGGGATGATCTGGAGCGGTTTCCGCCCCTCCGACGACGCCTGCACCTACAATTATCTCATCCCCTCCGAGATGATGGCCGTGGTCGCGCTCGGCAACCTCGAGGAGATCGAGCGCACCGTCTACCACAACGTCATCAAGGCGGAGCGCGCGAAGGCGCTGCGCGACGAGGTGCAGACCGGGATTCAGACCTACGGCGTCGTCTTTACGCCGAACTACGGCTACATCTACGCCTACGAAGTCGACGGGATGGGCAACGCGAAGCTGATGGACGATGCCAACGTCCCGTCGCTGCTCTCAGCGCCGTACTTGGGCTACGGGAAATCGACGTCGTTCGTCTACAGGAACACGCGCAAGTTTCTGCTTTCGAAAGACAATCCGACCTACTACGTCGGGAAGCTCGCGCGGGGGATCGGCTCGCCGCACACCAACGACAACTGGGTCTGGCCGATCGCGATGCTGATGCAGGGGTTCACCGCGACGACCGATCAGGAGCGCAAGGACGTCCTCGCGCAACTGCTGGCATCCGATCCCGGCGACCATCTGCTGCACGAGTCGTTCAATCCGGACGACCCGACGAAGTTCTCGCGGGTCGACTTCGGCTGGCCGAACGCGCTCTTCAGCGAGTTCGTGATGACCTCGTTCGAAGGCGTCCCCGCCCTCCCCGTCGGATCGACGACCGACCTGGACTTCCGCGGCGACTGAGCGGGAAAGAACCACTATGTTCTCGTGGGGGCGCAGCGGCAAGGCCGACGCGCCAATAGACATTTGTGTCGGCATTCAATGGGGCGACGAGGGAAAGGGCCGCGTCGTCGATTTGCTTGCGCGGGACTATCACGTCATCGCAAGATTCGGCGGCGGGGACAACGCCGGGCACTCGATCGAGGTCGGCGAGACGAAACTGGCGCTGCACGTCGTGCCGTCCGGGGCGCTCGTCGAGACGACGAAGCTGCTGATCGGCGCCGGCACCGTCCTCTCGCTGCGCGGGTTGGTCAACGAGCTCGACACGCTGGAGAAGCTCGGCGTCGACACGTCGCGGATCGTCGTCTCCGACCGGGCGCACATCGTCTTTCCGTATCATGCGACGCTCGACAAGCTGGCGGAGAAGCAGCGCGGCGGCGCCGCGATCGGCACGACCGGCCGCGGAATCGGGCCGGCATACGTCGATCGCGTTGGCCGGCTCGGGATCACGTTCGGCGATCTCGCGAAGCCGGAAGCGCTCGCGACGAAGATCCGCCAGGCGCTCCTCGCGCGCGCGCCGCTCTTCGCGGGCGCCGACGACGTCCCGCGCGAGGAAGACGTCGTCGGCGAGGCGCTCGACCTCGCCAAGCGCGTCGCCCCGCACGTCGTCGACGGCGTCGCTTGGCTGCACGCAGCGCTCGGCCGCGACGAGCGCGTCCTCGCCGAAGGCGCGCAAGGGACGATGCTCGACGTGACCTTCGGGACCTATCCGTACGTCACGAGCTCGCACACGATCGCCGGCGGCGCGTGCACCGGGCTCGGGGTCGGGCCGACGACGGTCGGCCGCATCCTCGGCGTCGCCAAGGCGTACTGCACCCGCGTCGGCGGCGGACCGTTTCCTTCGGAGCTGCTCGACGAGCGCGGCGAGCGCCTGCGCGAGCAAGGGCGCGAGTTCGGCGTCACGACGGGCCGTCCGCGACGCTGTGGCTGGTACGACGCGGTCGCCGCCCGCTACGCAGCGCAGCTCAACGGGCTCGACGCGCTCTTCGTCACCAAGCTCGACGTGCTCTCGGGGTTCGAAAAGATTGGGATCGTCACCGGCTACCGCCGGCCTGACGGAACGCCGGCCGGGATCGACTCGGTCGGCGATCCCGACATGCGCGTGGACGTCGAGGAGCACCCCGGCTGGTCCGACGACATTCGCGGCGTCCGCCGGATCGCCGACCTCCCGGCGCCCGCGCGCGCGCTTCTCGCGCGGATCGCGGAGCTTACAGGCGTCCCGGTCGCTGCCGCTTCGGTCGGTCCTGAGCGCTCCGCGCTCGCGGTGTGATCCTCGCCTCACTAGGCGACGGGAATACCGATTGCTTGCTCGTTTGCCGATGAATGATAAACAACCGGCGATAACGGGCCGATAGTATCCACAGCACCGGGCACGGACGCGCGGTGGAGCGAGCCACGGTCGGCATCCCACGGCGCGTCATGTTGACGCCTCGCGAAGGTGGCATTTGGATCGTCTCCCCCCGTCTGTTGCAGCGTACCCGGCTCGGGCCCGGGAATGGTGGAGCGCGCAAAGCGGTACGAGCCGCATCGTCTTCGGGGCGATCGCAGCGGTTGCGGTTCTTGCGCTGGTCTTCTTCGCTGCCTTCCGCTTCCGCGGACCCGACTACGCGGTGCTGTTCTCGAACATGCCGCCCGACGAAGCGAACGCGGTCATCCAGAAGCTCGACGCCGAGAAGATCCCGCATCGGCTCGCCGACGGCGGCTCGACGATTCTGATCCCGCACGAGTCGGTGTACGAGCAGCGCGTCCAGCTCGCCGGGCAAGGCGTCGTCAAAGCGGGCGGCAGCACCGGCTTCGAGCTGTTCGACCGCACCAACCTCGGGATGACCGACTTCCAAGAGAAGATCGCCAAGACGCGCGCGACCGAGGGCGAGCTGCAGCGCACGATCTCCGGGCTTACGCCGGTGCAGTCGGCGCGCGTGCACATCGCGATCCCGGAAGCCTCGCTCTACTCCACCTCGCAGAAGCCGACCACCGCGTCGGTCGCCATTCAGACGAAGCCCGGGATGCAGCTCTCGCCGCAGGAAGTCCGCGGGATCACCCAGCTCGTCGCCGGCGCCGTTGAAGGGCTCAAGCCCGACGGCGTGACGATCGTCGACCAGAACGGGACGATCTTGCGCCCCTCGGCCGAAGAGGCCGGCGGGCTCGCCGACGCCTCGAACGCGCTCAAGCTCACCTCCGATCAGCTGGTCGCGAAAGAGAAGTATGAGTCGGATCTGCAGCAGTCGCTGCAGGGTCTGCTCGACGCGACGATCGGCGCGCACCGCTCAGCCGTCCGCGTCGCGAGCCAGATGAACTTCGATGCGAACTCGACCGAGACGAAGTCGTTCGCGCCGCAAGGGACGGTTCGCTCGTCCCAAACCGAACGCGAAAGCTACAACGGAACCGGCGGGCCGCGCAACACCGCGGCCGGCGTCCCCGGCACGACCACCAACGTCGTTCCGACCTATCAAGGGACGCAGACGCAGCAGACCAACGGCCGCTACCAGAAGTCGAAGACGACGACCAACTACGAAGTCACCGAAGCGCTCGCGAAGCACGTCGACGCGCCCGGGAAGCTCACCCGGCTCTCCGTCGCCGTGCTCGTCAACGTCCCCGGCGCCGCGGCGCTGCCGCCGAACGCCGGCGCGAACGCGCAGCCGGCCTACGCGCTCGCCGCCGCCGACGTGCGCAAGATTCAAAACGTCGTCGCCGCCGCCGCCGGGATCGACACCGCCCGCGGTGACCAGATCTCGGTCGAAGCGATCCCGTTCGCGCCCGCCCTCGAAGGCGGCGCCGCGCGCGGCGTGACCTCGACGACGGTCTTCGGGCTCCCCGCGGTACCGGTCATCGCGCTGGTGGTGATCGCGCTCCTCGCCGGCGCAGGCTTCGGCCTGATGTCGCTCCGCCGCCGCGCCTTCCGCCCGAGCAACGAGCTGCCGACGTTCGACTCGACGCTCGCCGAAGAGCTGCCCTCGTTCGAAGAGCACCCGATGCTCGACGGCACGACCCCCGCGATCGCGGCGCCGATCCGTTCGGCGGCGGATCTCACCCGCGAGCAGATGATCGAGTACGTCACCGCCGTCGCTCAAGAGAACCCGGACAACATCGCCAAGCTCGTCAAACTTTGGCTAGCGGAGTAGCATCACTTGATTACCGATAAGCCGATTCTCACGCTGGGTGACGACGTGATGGGGTCGTCGTTCGCGGACGCGTACGGCAGCTCGTATAACGCGCCGGCGGTTCCCGACATGAACGGGCCGGAGAAGGCCGCGATCCTGATGATCACGATCGGCCTCGAGCTCGCAGCGTCGATCTTCAAGTTCTTGCGCCAAGACGAGGTCGAGCGGATCGTGCTCGAGATCGCGAAGATCTCGACCGTTCCGATCGACAAGCGCGACGCCGTCATCCAAGAGGCGTACCAGCGCGCGATCGCGCTCAAGTACATCAACGAGGGCGGGATCGAGTACGCCAAGGAGATCCTCGAGCGCTCGTTCGGCGCCGGACAGGCCGACGACATGACGAACCGGCTGTTCGCAGCGCTCAAGCACGGCAACCCGCTCGAGCTGGTGAAGAAGACCGAGCCGGCGCAGCTGCTGGAGTTCATCAAGGAAGAGCACCCGCAGACGATCGCGCTGATCCTGGTCTACATGTCGCCCGACCAAGCGGGCGCCGTGCTCTCGCAGCTCGAGCCGGAGCTGCAAGGCGAGGTCGCGATGCGAATCGCGATCTTGCAGAAGACTGCTCCCGAGATCTTGGAACAGCTCGACGAACTGCTCGGCCGGCGATTGCTGGTCAGCGGCAGCGACTTCACCAAAGCCGGCGGCGTCCATTCGCTCGCGTCGGTCATGGGCTTCGTCGACCGCGAGACGGAGAAGAACATCCTCGAAGGCCTCTCCAAGCGCGACCCCGAGATCGCGAACGAGGTCAAGAACCTGCTGTTCGTCTTCGAGGACATCATCAACCTCGACGACCGCGCGATCCAGCGCGTCCTCAAGGAAGTCGACGGCAAGGACCTCGCGCTCGCGCTCAAGACCGCGAACGACGAGCTCCTCGGCCGGATCTTCAAGAACATGTCGACCCGCGCGGCGACGACGCTGCGCGAGGACATCGAAGTCCTCGGGCCCGTCCGCGTCCGCGAAGTGGGCAAGGCACAGCAGAACATCGTCGACGTGATTCGCACGCTGGAAGAGAACGGCCAGATCGTGATCGCTCGCGGCGGAAAGGAAGACCGGATCGTCTAGCATGGGGCGCGTCGTCAAAGGCGTGCACCTCCGCGTCGAACGCTACCAGCTCAGCGTTCCGGAGATCGCAGCCCCGCCGGCCGAACCGACAGCCTTCGACGACCTTGAGTC
>DASZGA010000231.1:0-9584 GCA_035939295.1 Candidatus Elarobacter sp.
GCACTTTGCGCGAACACTACATTGCGTCGTCTTCGCCTTTGCCCGCGCGCGGGCTCGGCGTGACGGCGGGGTTCGCGTCGGCGAACTGGCCGAGCGGGTTCGGGACGACCCACACGGTCACGTCGTAGATCGCGGGATAGAGGAAGACGAACGGGACGGACGCCGCGTCGGTCACCGCCTTCGCCGCGACCAGTCCGGCGGCGGTCGGGTGCGAGTAGTCGCCGTTGTTCGCCGCCGCGTAGCGGTCGGTACGAATCGCCTTGCCGTACGAGATCGTTCCGTTCGCGTTGCGCTGCACGTAGTGCACGTGCGCGGGGATCTTGAACCAGCGCGACGGATCGATCCCGAAGCGCGACGGCGGACCGGTGACCGACTCCGCTTGCGGAACGCTGAAGTCGGCGCCGAGGAGCCGGCCGTTCACGTCGTACCAGAGCTGCGCCGGGTGATCGGGATCGGTCGTGTCCCAATACTGCGTGTTGACGTAGCTGATCGCGCCGGTGCGGTCCTCGCGCGTGTAGCGGATCCAGCCGGCCGCGGTCGCGGACTGCGGGGTGGGATAGCGCTTCGGCAGATTCGTCATCACGCGCTTGATGAACGCTGCTTCGGCGGCGCTCGGCGAAGGCGCCGCGGTCGGCGCCGGCCTCGCCGTGGGCGAGCTCATCGGCATCGCCGCCGGCGGCGTGCTTTGAGCGCCGCCGGCGAGCGGGGCGAGCACGAACGTGCACGCGAGCAGAACGGACGAACGGCGGCGCATCATCATGCGTCGGCCGTTCGCGTTCAGCGGCTCGGTGTCTTCGTTGCGGCGGGGTCGGGAGCGCTGGTTGGCGCGGCGGTGGCAGTCGGACGCGGTTCCGGCTTCATGACGGAACGCGGCGATGCGGTGCGCGCCGGCGTCGGCGTGTAAGCCGAAGCGGGCTGGTCTCCGGAAAGCCGGAACGGGAAGGGAATCCGGATCGAGTAGCGGTCCCCGATGTGATCGACGTCGGCCAGCGTCTTCGCGGCGATCTGGGTGCCGGCGGAGACCGGCGGAACGATCGGGTCCACGGCCAGCACCGGCAGCAAACCGGCGTTGATGGAGAACCGATCGAGCGAGATCGGCTGGCTGTGCTTTCCGTCGACCGTGACCGACCGGCCGACGAGGAGCACGGCATGCGTCCCCGCCGGCGCCAGCGTGGTGCCGTCGAGGACGAGCGGATCGCGAAGGTGGACGGTGACGACGTCACCGTCGCGCCGACCGGCGTCGAGCGGTGCGTCGGTCACGAAAACGACCGCCGTCCCCGCGGGCAGCACATGCTGCGGCGGGGGGGCGGCGGTCGCGAGGCTTGCGCCAAGCAGGAGGAAAGCCGCCGCGAGGACGGCTGTCCGGCGGATGCCGGGCATCCTCCTAGCTTGCTTTCTTCTCTGCCTCGGCGGCTTCGGCCGCTGCCTTCTTGCCCTGTTCGATCAGAGCTTTGACCTTTTGGCCGCCCTTCTGACCGATCGTCTCGTAGAATTCCGGACCGTAGCGGTCACGGGTCGCCTCGCCGCCCTTTTTGCCGCCCTTCTTGCCGATCGCCTCGTAGAAGGCGTGGCCGTGGGCTTTCTTGGTGGCTTGGCCGCCCTTGCGCCCGATCATCTCGTAGAACTCGGGGCCGTACTTTTTCTTGACGGTCTCGCCGCCTTTTTGGCCGGCTTCGCGGACGGACATGCCGCTTCCGGTCTTGCGTTCTGGGGTTGACATTAGATGGGGTGAACCTCGTGGAGTAAAATCGACCTGTCTCAGTAACGTAAGCGTACCCATGGAAGTTATCGGCCGGAGTCGCGCTTGCATCAAGGTTCGGGCGGTCCTAGCGCTCGCGGGGGTCGTATCCGCGGGCTGCTTGGTCCTCACACCGGTCGGAGCTGCCCCTGGGGACCAGCCGGGCTACCGGAGATTGGTTGAGCTCGAAGGCACCCGGACGTTTTCCGACGAGCTGACCGCGGCTCTTGCGTCGGACGACGCTCGGTTGGCGGGGCGGGCGGCGCTGGCGCTCGGGAGATCCGGAGATCCTCGCGCGGCCGGGCCCCTAAAGAACGCGACCGCAGCCCAGGACGTTTCGCTGCGAGCGCTTGCGGTTTACGGATACGGTCTTCTGGCTGCTAAAACCCCTGTCGAGACCAAGTTGGTTGCCGGTTTTCTCGGGGACCGGGCCGGGGCGGTCCGGGTCGCCGCCGCCGACGCCGCTTGGCGGGCCCAGGCCGCCAAGAGCCCGGGCGCCTCAGCCCTGGCTACGCCGCTGCTCGGGCTGGCGGCCCATGACGCCGACCCGATCGTCCGCGCTCGCGCCGCGACCGCGCTTTCGGGGTGGAAGGACGCCGCGAACGCGCGCACGGTCGCGGCCGGGCTGCAGCGCGCGCTCGCGCGCGAGACGAACCCTGCGGTGCGCTGGCACGCGGCGTGGACATTGCGCCGCGCGTTCGCGACGCAAACCGATCCGGCGACGATCCGCGCGGGGCTCGCCGACCGCGACGAGCTCGTTCGAATTCAGTTCGCGGACTTGGTCGCGCGCCGCAAAGAGTTCGCGGCGATCCGCCAAGTGCAGCCGTTGCTGAACGATCCGTCGTGGCGCGTTCGCGAGCAGGCGCACGAGACGATCAAGGTGCTGGCCGGACTGCAGCGCACCGATCATCTCGGCGCGATCCCGGCCGAGGTCGTGACGCCTTCGCCCGCGCCGCAGAGCACCGACGCGCCGCTGCCGCGACCGAGCGGGCTTTCGAAACCCGGCAAACCCGTCGCCGCCGACGCGCGGCTCGACCTTGCGCTGCGTCCGTCGACCAGCGCGCTGATGGACGGCCCGATGCCGGGCCCGCATCCGCGCGTGCGGATCGGCACGACCAAAGGCCCGATCGTGGTGCGGCTCTATCCCGAGTGGGCGCCGCTCACCGTCGCGAACTTCCTGAACTTGGTCGACCGCGGCTACTACGACAATTTGCGCTGGTTCCGCATCGTCCCGGACTTCGTCGTCCAGACCGGCGACCCGAACGACAACGGCGAAGGCGACGCCGGCTACACGATCCCCGCCGAAGAGAACCCGTTGGAGCAACGCTCGGGCGTGATCTCGATGGGATTGAACTACACCGACGGAAAGAATCCCGGACCGATCCGCGACTCTGCCGGAACGCAGTTCTACATCACCATCTCGCCGCAGCTGCATTTGAACCGCGACTTCACCGTCTTCGGCGAGATCGAAAGCGGTTTCTCGACGCTGGGCCGGCTGATCGAGCTCGACCGCATGACGAAGGTCGAGCGAATCGCCGACGATTAGCGCGACAGCATCGAGCGCAGTGCGAAGAGCGCGTTCTCCGGGCGTTCGGTGATGCGGCGGTAGAAGTAGCCCGCCCAGTGCGTTCCGTATGGGACGTAGACGCGCAAGCGATAGCCGTCGGCGACGAGCTTGCGCTGGAGCTCCGGCCGCACGCCGTAGAGCATCTGGAACTCGAACCGCTCGGGGCCGATCCCGCGCTCCTGCGCGAAGCTTCGCACCGCCGCGATGATCCGCGGGTCGTGCGTCGCGATCCCGGGATAGGTGCCGCGCTCGAGCAGCGCTTCGGCCGAGCGCAGGTACTGGCGCCGGATCGTCGGCATGTCTTTGTACGCGATCGACGGCGGCTCGCTGTAGGCGCCCTTGCACAACCGCACCCGTGCGCCGAGCGCGATCATCTTCTCGACGTCGGCGGGGGTCCGCTTGAGGTAGGCTTGGAGGACAGGGCCGACGTGCATCGTCTCGGCGTACGCGCGTTCGAAGACGCGCAGGGTCGCATCGACCACCGCCGAGCCTTCCATGTCGATGCGGACGAACGGATCGCGGTTATGCGCCGCCGCGCCGAGCACGGTGCGCAGGTTTTCGAGCGCGAAGTCTTCGCCGATCAGCAGCCCCATCGCGGTCAGCTTCACCGAGACGTTCGTCTCGACGTTGCGCGCTCGGATCGCCGCCAACAGCTCGACGTACGCGTCCCGCGTCCGTTCGGCCTCGGCGCGCGAGGTGACGTCCTCGCCTAGGAAGTCGAGCGTTGCCGACATCCCTTGCGCGTTCAGCGCGGCGACCGCGTCCATCGCCTCGGCAGCGGTCTCGCCGGCGATGAACCGTTTGGCGAGAAAGAAAAATCGCTGCTGGAACGCGGGCGTTTGGATGACGTCGAGGACGGCCACGAACGGGCCGCTTCGGGAACGGTCGGAGACGCCCCCTCTTTCGTCTTTTTTTGGTGCGCGCCAAGGCCAGCGCTCCGCTCGGCTGGAAACGGGCTGGTCATGGCCTGGCGCGTCCTGGTGGCCGACGACGACCCGGAGATCTGCACGCTCATCAAGACGATCCTCGCGAAGGGACCGTACGACATCACGCTGTGCAACGACGCCGAGAGCGCGCTCGTCCACATCCAGCAAGACGAGCCGTACGACATCCTCATCAGCGACTTCATGCTCCCCGGGATCTCGGGGATCGAGCTGATCACGCAGGTTCGCCAGAACGGCGCGACCTCGCGGATGCCGATCGTGATGATCAGCGGCCACAACAACTACGCGATGGACACGCGCGCCAAGGCGGCCGGCGCGAACGCCTTCCTCAACAAGCCGTTCACGCTCTCGCAGCTGCGCACGACGGTTCATCAGCTCCTGACCGACCCGCTCTCGGTCCTCGGCGCATAACCTGACCGCGCTCGCGTTCTTCAAGGTTCTGTTCGTCGCGCTCTCGCTCGGGCTCGACGTGTTCGCCGTGTCGGTCGGCGTCGGGATGAAGGGGACCGATCGCTGGGTGAAGATCCGCATCGGCGCGGCGTTCGCGACCGCCGAGGTCACGATGACCGTGCTCGGCGTGGTGCTGGGGCAAGTCGCGGGGCGTTTTCTCGGCGACGCGGCCGGCTATCTGGGCTTCACGGCGCTGGTCGGTGTCGGCGCGTACATGATCTACGAAGCACTGCACGGAACCGAAGAGGGTGGCGGCTTCGACCTCTCGCGCGGTTTCGGGCTCGTCCTCGGCGCGCTCTCGATCAGCCTCGACTCGCTCGGGATCGGGTTCTCGATCCTGTACATCGGCGTGCCGCTCGGTATCAGCCTGGTGTTCATCGGCGTCGCGTCGATCATCTCGACGACGCTCGGCCTCGCGCTCGGCCGGCGGTTGGGTGTCGTCGCCGAGGAGCAGGCCGCGCTGTGGGCCGGCGTGGTGCTGATCCTCACGGGGATAGCGTTTGCAGCGCTCAAGTACTTCCACATCGGCGCCTGAGGCGCTGTACGAGCTTGCGACGGCGGCAGCGCGCAGCGTCGTCGTCGTCGGCACCGCGAAGAACGCGGGCAAGACGACGACGTTCAACGCGCTGCGCGCCGTCGCGCACCGCCGCGGCACGCCGGTCGCGGTCACGTCGATCGGGCGCGACGGGGAACCCGCCGACGCGCTCGACGCCGAGCCGAAGCCGCGCGTGCGGTTGAGCGCGGGGACGTTGGTCGCGCTGCCGTCGGGGCTGATTCCGCGCAGCCCCGCGCTGGTGATCCTCGGTTCCGGCGCGCAGAGCGCGCTCGGCATCACGGTGTTCGCGCGCGCCGTGCTGCCGACGGTCTGCGAGATCGCCGGGCCGCCGACGGCGCGCTCGATGCGCGCGACGATCGACACGCTGCGCGCGCTGGGCGACGGGCCCGTGCTGATCGACGGCGCGATCGACCGCATCGCCGCGCTCGCGGGCGGCGACGACGCGGTGATCGTCGCCACCGGCGCGGCGAGCGGTGCAACGGTCGCGCGCGTCGCCGCCGTCGCCGCGGACACCGTGGCGCGCTTGACGATTCCCGGTCGTGACCCGTCGCGCGAGCATGCACGTGTCGTCCACGTCGCCGGCGCGCTCGACGCGCGCGACGCCGAAGAGCTGCTCGCCGGCCCGCGCGACATAACCGTGGTCGTCGCAGATCCGACGAGAATCGCCGTGCGCGGCGCGCTCTTTGCGAAGCTCCGTGCGGGCGTCGACCTGCGCTGCGAACGTCCGCTGAACGTAATCGCCTGCACGACGTCCCCCGTCGGCCGCGACGCGACGCTCTCACCGCGCGACCTGGTCGAAGCTGTTGCACGCGCCACGGGCCTTCCGACCTTCGACGTCGTCGCGGACTTGGCGGCATGAATAGGACGCGAGTCGACGTCGACGCGATGTCGGCGGAGCGGATCGGCCTGACGTGGCTGCGCGCCGCGGTCACGCCTCTCGGCGCGTTCGGTCGCCGCCATGACGAGTCGATCGCACCGTATGGCCCCGGCGACGAAGATCGTGCGCGCGCGGAGATCGCGGAAGTCGTCGCGCTGGCCGAGCGGATGGATGCGGACGGCGTGCTCCGTGTCCGCGCTGCGCTGCGCGCCGTTCCCGAACCGACGCCGATCGTCGCCCGGGCACGTGCGGGCGACGCGCTGACCGACGTCGACTTCTACGAGCTGGGTCGTTTCGTCGACGCGCTCGATGCGCTGGCGCGCGCTTGGGACGCAGCCGAGCACGACGATGCCGTGGCGACGCGGCGACCACCGGTATTGGAAGGGTTGCGCGCGGTCCTTGCGCCCGGGCGTGACGGCGCGACGTTCTATCTCGCCGACGCGTTCGCGCCGGGGCTGAGTGCGGCGCGCGAAGCGCTGTCGGCAGCCGAGGCAGAGTACGAGGCGCGGCGCGAGACGATCGCAGCACGTGTCCGCGATGCGATCGGGATCGATCCGGTAGGCGATGAGTTCGTCGTGCTGCGCGACGTCTACGACGGACCACTGCCCGACGACGTGCTCGTCGTTCGCGAGACGCCGACGTACCGTGCCGCCTCGATCCGCATCGTCGCGCCGGCGCGCGACGCGGCGCTCACAGCGCTCGCCGAAGAAGAAGAAGCGGCGCGCCGCGCCCTCGCGGAGCGCGTCGTCCGCGAGGCCGATGCGGTCATCGCCGCGACTCGCGCGCTCGGCGCGCTCGATCGATTGCTGGCGCGCGTCGCGTTCAAGCAGCGTTGGGATGGCTGCGTTCCGTCGTTCGCGAGCGACCGTATCGCGTTCGCCGACGCGACGTTCGCGCCGCTTGCCGAGGCGCTCGCGGCGCACGGCAGGCGTTACACGCCGCTCTCGCTCGACTTGCACGGCGTGGCCGTGCTGACCGGGCCGAACATGGGCGGCAAGAGCGCCGCGCTCTCGACCGTCGGATTTCTGTCCGCGTGCGTGGCGCTCGGCGTCCCGCCGCCGGCGCGCGAAGCGTCGCTCCCGCTGGTCGAGACGATCATGTGGATCGGCGGGGAAGGTCCGGAAGACCGGACGCGCCTGCTCTCGTCGTACGCGGCCGAGGTCGTGCGCGCGCGCGATACGTTAGCCGCCGCTTCACCGTGCGCGCTCGTGCTGGTCGACGAGTTTGCGCGCACGACCGGCCCACGCGAGGGCCGCGCTCTTCTGGTCGCGTTCGTCGAAGCGCTGCGGGCGCGCGGAGCGTTCGCGCTCGTCGCGACGCATTTCGACGGCGTCGCAGAGGCCGCGAGCGCACCGCACCTGCGCATCGCAGGGCTGCGCGGCGCACTGCCGAGAGCGATCGCTCCCGGCGACTTCGAGGCCGCGCTCGACGCGATCAACGCCGCGATGGACTACCGCGTCGTCGAGGCGCGCGATGCGAACGCAGCATCGGACGCGCTCGCGATCGCGCGACTGCTCGGCCTAGACGATGCTCTCGTCGAGCGTGCCCGCTCTCTCCACGACTTGGAATAGTGCGTTACAGTCCCAGCGCCAGCGAATCCGCGCGCGGGTCGCTGCCGCCGGCGAGGGTTCCGCGTTCGCGGTCGATGACGATCGCGTGGGCGTGTCCCATCGCGTTCTCGAACGGGCCGAGCGCTTCGACCTTGTGGCCGCGGCGCTGCAGCCCGGCGACGATCTCGTCGGGCATCCGCGACTCGACGATCACCATCTCGCCCGTCGCCAGGTCGGGGCGCTCGGTCAGCGTGTGGCGGCCGTAGATCCAGCGCGGATGATCGAGCGCGCGCTGCACGTCGAGCCCGCGGTCGACCAAATGATGCAAGAACTGCAGCTGGATCTGCGGCTGGCCGTCGCCGCCCATCGTGCCGAAGACGATCTCCGGCATCCCGTCGCGCAAGAACATCGGCGGCGAGAGGGTGTGCACCGGACGCTTCCCGCCCTCGTACGCGTTCGGATGGTTCGGATCGGTCGAGAAATACGCGCCGCGGTTTTGCAGCACGACGCCGGTCCCTTCGGCGACGATCCCCGAACCGAAGTTCATGTACAGCGACTCGATCAGCGAGACCGCCATCCCGTCCTCGTCGACGACGCACAGGAAGACCGTTCCGCCGCGGTCCGGCATGCTCTCGCGCGGGCTCGCGCGCTCCGGGTCGATCGACGCGCGCAACGCGGCGAGGCGCTCGGGGGTGAGCTCGTCTTCGATCCCGACCGGCCCGAACGCCGGGTCCCGGAAGGTGGCGTCGCGGATCGCGATCGCGCGCTTCATCGCCTCGACGGCGAGGTGGTGCCATAGCGGTTCGCCGGCGTCGCGATCTGATTCGAGCGCGCCGGCGGCGAGCAGCAGCAGCGATCCTTGCGAGTTCGGCGGGTGCGCGAGCAGCTGGCCGCCGTTCCATGCGATCCGCAGCGGCGCCGTCGTCTGCGTCTCATGTGAAGCGAGGTCGTCGAGCGTCATCGCGTTGCCGCCGCGGTTCAGCGTTCGCACGATCCGCTCGGCGACGGCGCCGGTGTAGAACCCGTCTGCGCCTTCGCGGCGAATCGTCGCGATCGTCTCGCCGAGCTCGCGGTTGCAGAGCAGATCGCCCGGGCGCGGCAAACCGCCGTCGGGCATGAAGATCTTCGTCGCCTCGGCGTCGGCGCGCAGCATCGTCTCGTTGAGCCGGACGTAGTTTGCGACGACGTCGGTGAACACGGCGCCGTTGCGCGCGTAGTGCTCGGCCGGCGCCAGCAGCTCGTCGAGCCCGCGCGTTCCGTGGATTCGTCCCACGTCTTCCCACGAGCGCACCGCGCCCGGCACCGTCACGCTCAGCGGGCCGCGCTGCGGCAGCACGTCGCCGGGGAGGCGGTCGAGCGATGCGGCGCGAGGAGTGCGGCCGCTGCCGTTGTACGCGACGGTGCGCGCCGCGAACGAATCGCGCACGACGCGGCTCGGATCGTGGACGATCCAGAACGCGTCGCCGCCGATTCCGCAGCTCGCCGGGTAGACGACGGTCAGCACGCCGTTCGCCGCGATCGCCGCGTCGACGGCGTTCCCGCCGCTGCGCAGCACGTCGACCGCCGCCGCGGTTGCGAGCGCGTGCGGCGTCGCCACCATCGCGCGGGTCGAGCGCGCGACCGCGCGCGTCGGCCAGGCCGTTCGTTCGAGCGCGATCACTTCAGCCGCATCTCCGTCAGATAGATCGCCTCGTCGGGGCGAGGCTGCCACTGCAATCGCTTCGAGGTCGCGTAGAGGTCTTCGTACTGGAACAGGAAGAGCCACGGCGCGTCGTCGTGGATGATCCGCAACGCCTTCGCGTAGAGCGCCTTGCGCTTCGCCGTGTCGAGCTCGTAGCGCGCGGCGTCGACCAGCTTGTCGACCGCCGGGTTCGCGTACGTCGAGCTGACCGCGTCGGAGAC
>DASZGA010000232.1:0-24018 GCA_035939295.1 Candidatus Elarobacter sp.
CGCACGGAAGCCGTGATCGAGTGCGAGCTCACGCCGCTGCAGCGGCGGCTGTACCGCGGGATCGCGGAAGCCGCGCGCCGCGACGTCCTCGCCAAATACGACGAAGAAGGCGCGGAGTCGGCGACCGTCCACGTGCTCGCGGCGCTCACACGGCTGCGGCAAGTCTGCGCGCATCCCGGATTGCTCGTGCCGGAATATCTCGACGATCCCGAGGCGAGCGGGAAGTTCGACGCGTTCATCGAGACGGTCGAGGAAGTGCTCGACGGCGGTCACAAGGTGCTCGTCTTCAGCGCGTTCGCCTCGATGCTGCGCATCATGCGCACCGCGCTCGAACGCCGCAACATCGCGTACGGCTATCTCGACGGCTCGACGAAAGACCGCGACCGGCAGACCGAAGTCGACCGCTTCATGAGCGACGACGGGCCGCCGGTGTTTCTGTGCTCGCTCAAAGCGGGCGGCGTCGGCTTGACGCTGACCGCCGCCGACTACGTCGTGCTGTACGATCCGTGGTGGAACCCCGCCGTCGAACGTCAAGCGATCGACCGCACACATCGCATCGGTCAAACGCGTCCCGTCACCGCGTACCGCATGGTGACCGCGGGCTCGGTCGAGGAGAAGATTCGCGCGCTGGCCGAGCGCAAGACGGCGCTTTCGAAGGCCGTCGTGAAGGCCGACAGCGCGGTGGCGAAGACGCTCACGCGCGAAGATCTCGCCTTCCTCTTCAGCGATCCCGAGTAAGCTTCGTCACAGTCGCGCCGCAAGCGCACATTCGGGCCGTTTCTAGCGAGGGAAGCGGCTTAACGTTTTCGTGAGCGCGCCGATGTAACGTGTACCGCCGGCGCTCCAGGGATAGGATCGCCGTCGCTTCGTCAACTCCCCGACAAGGACGTGTCCCTCATGAGACGGACCCTCATTGCGCTGGTGCTCGCGCTCTCGTTTGCCGCGCCGGCCGCTTCCCAGACTTCTCCCAACCTCGCCCCCGCCGATCGCTACTTCGGGCGTCTGAAGATGAGCATTCTCGGCGTGCGCAACGCGCTCAAAGACCTCAGCGCGCGCGCCGACGCGCAGCCGGACCAAGCCGAGCACATCTACGACAAAGCGGTTCTGGTCGAAGACGCGCTGCGCGACTGGCAGCGACACTTCCCGCGCGACCCGTGGATCCCCAAGTACGCCTACGCGCTCGCACAGCTCTACGGCAAGCTCGAGGCGATGGACGATGCGCGCGTGCGCAAGAACGACACCCTCGACTGGCTGATCGCCACCTATCCGGAGTCGGAGTATGCACAGCTTCCACGTGACTAAGATCGCCGCGACGGCGATGATGCTCCTCGCATGTGTGACGAGCGCCGCGCAAGCGGGCGGGATGCGCGACCTCGCGCCGGCCGACGAATACTTCGGCCGGATGAAGATGAGCGTGCTCGGAATTCGCAACGAGCTCGACGGCCTCGAGCGGCGCGCCTCCGGCGGAGACCGGAACGTCGCCTCGATGGCGGGGAAGCTCGCGCTCGTCGACGACGCGATCAACGACTGGCGCGCGCACTACCCGCACGACTCGTGGCTGCCGCGCTTCGAGGCGAAGCGCACGCGCGTCGCAGCGCTCATCGGGATGAGCGCCTTCCGCCGCTAGAACTGCGGAGCCGAAGCCGAGAAGGTCACGTCCCCTTCTCGGCTTCGGCGAAGCGTTAGGTCGCCGCCGGTGGTGCGGGCGGCGCAGGCGGTGCCGCGCCCGGCGTCCCCGGCGGTGGGGGAATCGGAGCCATCGGAGGGATCGGCGGCAGCGGTGGAATCGCCGGCGGGTGCAGCTCTAGCTCGCGCAGCCGCCGCAGCGCCTGCGCCGGAATCGTCGGCGGATGCAGCTCTAGATAGCGCAGATGCTCCAGCACGCGCGGCGGAATCACCGGCGGATGCATCTGCATCTCGCGCAGACGGCGTTCGATGTCGGGCGGGATCGACGGCGGATGCAGCGCGAGATCGCGCAGCGCGCGCTCGACCTCGGCGTAAGAGCGGTCGCGTTCGTCGTACACGCGACCGCCGACGTACACCCGATAGCGCCGCGGCGCAGCGGACGTTCCGCTCAGGTCGCAGCCGCTGCAACGGCGCAGGAACGAGGCGTAGTCGGCGCCGACGATCCCGCCCGGCCCGAGCCGCACGCCTTCCATGACGATGTTTCCGAGCTTCGCGCGCGCGAACGACGTGTTGCCGAAGCTCACGCCGATGAAGCGCGTGTTGCGCAGGTCGGCGTCGTCGAAGCGCGCGTTCTGCAGATCGGCGCCGGTGAAGGTCGCGCCGTTCAGGTTGGCGCGCGAGAAGTCGACGTCGCGCAGGTCGGCGCCGACGAAGTGCAGCCCGTGCAGATCGCGCCCGCGCAGGTCGTGCGGGAAACGGCAGCCGTTGCAGGCGTTGACGAGCTGGCGCACGAGGTCGTCCTCGGCGGCGGCCGGCACTGCCGGGAACGCGAGCGAGAGCGAGAGCGCGGCGAGCGCGAGGAGGATCGGTCGAACCATGGTGTCGAGTCTCCTTAGGCGGGCGCCTGCGCGCCGGTGAGGTCCGCGTGGGCGTAGTCGATCAGCTCTTGGCGGGTGACGGTACGGCAAGTGCGCGGCGTCTCGCCGCCGTCGTTGCTGCACCAGCGCGCGGCACGGAAGTCGAGGCCGTGCAGGTCGACGCCGCGCAAGTCGGCGCAGACGGTGCGCCGGTCGACGCCGTCGTCGCGGTAGTAGCCGCGGTTTTCGCTGCACAGCACCGCGTCGCCGATCGTCGCGCCGCCGAGCTTCGCGTCGCGCAATGAGGCGCCGATCATGTTCGCGCCGCGCAGATCGGTGCGGGAGAGATCCGCGTCGCGGGCGCTGACGCCGATCAGCTTCGCGTCGTTGAGCCGCGCGCCGGCGAGCTTCGAGTCGTTGAGGTTCGCGCCGACCACCTTGATCCCGCGCAGGTCGGCGTCGTGCAGGTCGAGCCCTCGCAGCGAGCAGCCGGTGCAGTCGCGGATGATGATCCGGCCGGCGGCGCCGTCGATGTCGGACTGGGAGACGCTGGCGCCGACGAACCGCGCGCCGTCGGTGTTCGCGCGGGCGAACGACGTGCGCCGCAACCGTACGCCGGTGAAGCGCGCGTTGCGCAGGTCGGCGTCGTCGAACCGCGTTCCGTCGAGGTTCGCGCCGGTGAACTCGGCGCCGTTCAAGTTCGCGTGCGAGAAGTCGACGTCGCGCAAGTCGGTGCCGACGAAGTGCAGCCCGTGCAGGTCGCGTCCGTGCAGGTCGTGCGGAAGACGGCAGCCGACGCACGAGTCGATCAGCTGCCGCGAGAGGTTGTCCTGCGCCGCGGCGGGCACGGCCGGCGCGCACAGCAGCAGCGCGGCGGCGGCAAGGGCGAGAGAACGGATCACGGCAGCCTCCTTGGCATGAATTGTGTAACTATCGAAATAAGAGTTAAGTGCAAAAGAAAGCGGTGCGGTCTAGTCGCCGAGCGAGCTTCCGCGCATGATCATCCCCGCAGTGCGCGCGTTGCGCAGGTCGGCGTTGCTCATGTCGCAGCCGTCGAGGTGCGCGTTCGTCAGATCGGCGCCGCTCAGGTCCGCGCCGCTCAAGTCGACGCCGTTGAAGCGGACGCCGCTCAGGTTCGCGCCGCGGAGGTCGGAGCGCGCGAGGTCGGCGCCGTTCAGCGTGATCCCGTGCAGGTCTTGCCCGTGCAGGTCCATGCGCGAGAAGTCGCAGCCGGTGCAGTTCGACATGATGCTGCGCAGCCCGGCGCCGCGCAGCGAGACGCGCTGCATCGCGATCCCCGCCATCGTCACGTTCTCGAGCTGCGCGCCGTCGAAGTTCGCTCGCTCGAGGTCGACGCCGTTCAGCTTGGCGCCGCGCAGGTCGGCGTCTTGGAGGTTCGCACCGGCGAGCGAGACGCCGTTCAGCGCCGCGCCCGAGAGGTTCGCGCCGGTCAGGTTCGCGCCGGTGAAGTCGTCGCCGACGATACGCAGGCCGTGCAGGTCGACGCCGCGCCCGTCGCTATTGCGGAACGAGCAGCCGATGCACGCGGCAACCATCTCGCGCGTGATCTTCACGTTGTCGTGCCGCGCGCGGCGGACGCGAGGTACGCCGTTTTCTTGGGCGATGTCGTGCGGCATCGACGCCATCGCACTCGAAATCTCGCGGGCGATCTCCGGACCGATCCCAGCGGTCGCCTCGCGCGCCTGCTGCGCGCCGAGCCGCGCCGCGGCGGCGGTCGCCACGCGAATCGCGGCCGCGGCCTTCGGCGAGAGCAGCGGCTGCGAGACCGCCGGAACGTGTGGTGGCCTCACCGGCGGCGCGGGAACCTGCGGCGCGCCGGGCGGCGCCGGCGGAACGGGCGGCGTCTCGTCGGAACCCGCGCCCGCGCCTGCACCGGCACCCGCTCCGCCACCACCGTTGCCGTCGGCGTTGCCGTTGCCGGCGGCGTTAGCACCGGCCGCTGAGCCTTTGGTGCTCGGGACGCGGTCGACGTAGACGATGCGGTCGCGAACGACCGGCGGTGCCGCGACGATCTGATACCGGACGGACTGCTGTTCCGTCTTGCCGGTCACGACACGCGTATTCGTATTCGTCAGCGCGTGAAGATCACCGGTGTGCGCAGTACCTGCGTGCGGCGCGGCAGCGTGCTTCGCGGCGCCGTTGGTCAGCACGACGCGCTTCCACGCGATCGTATTGCTCGCCGGCGCCGTACTTGCCGCTGCGAGCGGCGCTTCCGTTACGGGAAGCTCGACCGCGGGTGCGCTCGTCGCGACGAAGCCGACCGCCAGAACTCCGGCCAGCGCGACGCCGAGTGCCGCGGCAGGCGAGCGGTGCAGCCGCGCGCGCTTCTTGTCGAGCAGCTGCTCGATGCGAACGGTGATCTGCTTGCGCGTGAGCAGCGCACCCGGCGCGACGACGGCGTGCTCGGGCATCCGCATCTCGCGCGCGAGCTTCCACAGCGACGTCGCGTACTCGTGCGGTTCGCCGGTCTTCTCGACGACGGCGTCGTCGGAAGCGATCTCGCGCTCGAGCGCGATCCGCCGGCCGACGAGCCACACGACGGGGTTGAACCAGAAGATCCGCTCGATCGTGCGCTGCACGAGGTTCGTCCAGTCGTCGTAGCGCCGCAAGTGTGCGTGCTCGTGCAGGACGAGCGACTCGATCGCGGCGAGGCCGTCGGCCGTCGCGAGCTCGGTCGGGATCAAGATGACGGGGCGGCGGAACCCGATCGCGACCGGCGTCTCGGTCTCGTAGGAAAGACGGAGATAGATCTCACGGCCGCTGCCCGCCGCGGTAAGCCACGGCAACTCGTCGGCAAGCGTTCCGTCGAGCGGGCTGGAGCGGCGCTTCAATCCGCGGACGCGCGCGATGCTGGCGACGAGACCGAACAACCCGATCAGCGCGCCCAGCACCCATACGCCGACGACGCCAAGCGCAAGCGCGCGCGTCACGCGCGGCGTCCACGCCGTGAACGCCAGCCGGTCGGCGAACGACGGCGCTACCGCGGCGCCGGCCCGCGCGTCCGAAGCTGTATTCGGCTGCGAGGTGGTCTGCGGTTTCGATGCTGGCGACGCAGCGAGCGCAGTGGAATCGTGCCGTGTCGACGGGCGTGTTGCGAGCTCGGACCGGGGGCCCCACGCTTCGCGTGGGGGGCGCGCAGCCAGGGGCGGAGCGCCGTTCGACCCATAAGCGCGGGCGACGCTGACGCCGACGCCGGCGAGCGGCATCAGCGCTGTAGCGAAGAGGGCGGTCGTCCAGAGTGCATGGCGGGTCGCGGCGGTGAGCGCCAGCGCGCGCGTCGCGATCAGCACCAGCGCCGCCAGGACGCCGCCTAAAAGGACGCTCGCAAGGATCGCGCGGAGCGCGACGCCGACGACCGCCTCCAGCATTTACTGCTGTCCTTTGGCCTTGTCGAGGAGCTCACGCAGCCGGTCGAGCTCTTTGTCGTCGACGGCTTCGGATTCAAGCAGGTTCAGCACCAGCTCGCGCGGCGAGCCGTCGAAGAACCGGGAGAGAACGTGGGTGACGACGCTGCGCTGCGCTTCGTCGCGCGCCACGACGGCTTTGTAGATGAAGGCACGTCCGGCCGCTTTGTGGCGAACGTAGCCTTTCTGCTCCAGGATGCGCATCGTGGTCAGGACGGTGTTGTACGCGAGCGGCGGATCGCCGATCGCTTCGACGACTTCGGCGACGCTCGACTCACCGCGGTCCCAAAGGACCTGCATGAGCCGGTACTCGGCCTCGGTGAGGGTCGGCGACTTCTTGCGGGGCATACGAGGACGCTACCATGCGGCGCGCCGGCTGTCAACTAGATATTTAAGGACAGAACGCGGTCAGGCCGCCAGACCCTCTCGCACACCGACTGAGGCCCCGTCGCCGGCGACGGCGGCGAGGAGACCGTCGAGCCCCCGCTCGCCTGCTGCGGCGACCAGCTGCTCGTGGCTCAGCGGCTCGCCGACCGGCGGCGCGAAGGCGAGATCCTGCGGTTCGGCGATCCGGTCGTGCGAGTCGAAGACGTGCTCGCCGTCGATCAAGGCCAGGCCGTGGTCGTCGAAACCGAGCCGCACGATGGGGATGCGCAGCGCCGCGGCTGCGGCGCGAACACCGCCCGGGATCGCCGAGGCCGGCGCCAGCAGCAGGCGGGCGTCGCGAGCGCGCAGCGCCGCGCGCGCCGACGGCTCGTCGACGACGGCGGGGAGCGGTGCGAACACGCCGCGGATCGCGGCGACCCCGATCAGCGCGGCGGCGAGCTCGCGGCCCGGCGGCAACGCGCTCGCGACCCGTTCGCCGGGTGCGACGCCCCGCGCGACGAGCGCCGAGCCGAGCGCGTCGGCGGCGTTGCAGAGGCTCACGTAGTCGAGGACGGTACCGTCGGGGCCGGTCACGGCGGCCCGGTGGCCGGCGCCACGGCAAACGAGCTCGACGAGCGTCATCGCGGTCATGGACGTTGGCTTTCCCCGCCCCGTCCAACCTAAACGAACCGCCCCTCCAATGAAGACGGCGGCCGCTTGCGCGACCGCCGCTTTCGATTGATGCCGTACGGGCCGGACTACTTGAGCGAGACGACCGTGTAGCCTTCGCGCGCGCCGACCTTCTCGGAGGTGATGACCTTTTCGGCCGCCGAGCTATCCGGGTTCGAGCAGTTCTCGGCCGCGTAGTCGCCGCCGACCGTCGAGGCGATCGTGAAGTACTCGCCTTCGGTGCGGCGCTTGTTCTTCGCGACGATCTCGCCGGCGTACGTCTGCTGCACGGCCTGGTGGTCGCACTTGCGGAAGTACGCGCCGCTCTTCTTGGCCGCATCGTAGTGGTAGTTCTCGAACGCTTCGACGACTTTCTCGGTCGCCGTCGTCCCGGCGGCGTTGAGCCGGTTGATGATGTTCTTGCCGGCCATGTAGCCGAGGTACTGCCGCCAGTCGACCGCGGAGACGCCCGGTTTGAGCGCGCTGTACACTTTCGGCGCGTCGCCGCCGGCTTCCGGACCCCACACGTAGCCCCACAGCGAGCCGACGATGTCGTCGACCGGCATCCCGACCGCGACGTCGTTGCCGCACAGGATCCCGCCGAACGTCATCTTCTTGTTGAGGCCCAGCGCGACGGCTTGCTTCGACGCGTTCTGGCAATCCGGGCCGTAGTTCGAGAAGACGAGCACGTCGGCGTTGCTATTGCGCACCTTGGTGAGATACGACGAGTAGTCGGTCTGGCCGAGCGGGTGCAGGTCCGCGCCGACCTCTTGCCCGCCTTGCGCGAGCAGGATCTTCTTGAGGCGTTCGTGGCCGTCGAGGCCGAACGCGTAATCGGCGATCAGGAAGTACCAGCGTTTGCCCTTCTTGAGCAGCGCCGGCCCGACCGCGTTTGCGAGCATCGCGTTCGAGCAGGTCTGGCGGAACGTCACGCGGTGCGCTTTTTGTCCGGTAATGTTCGTGTCGTGCGTCCCGATCGCGAGGAAGAACGTGTTGTTCTCCTGCGCGGTCGCGGAGACGGCGAGGCCGACGCCCGAGCTCAGGCAGCCGGTGAGGATATCGACCTTCTCTTGCGAGATGAGCCGTTTGGCCTCGGTCGTCCCGGTGGCGGGCTTACTCGCATCGTCGCCTTTGACGATCTCGTACTTGATGCGGCTGTTCTTTTTCATCGCCTCGGCGACGGCGACTTCCAAGCCGTGCTGCTGCGACTGCGACGCTGCGGCGTAGACGCCGGAGAAGCCGTCGATGTGGCCGATCTTGACGGTCGCGCCGCCGCCGGCGGCGATGACGTCGCGCGGCGGGAGAAGCGGAGCCGCCCCTGCGATGCGCGTCTCGAGAAGCGGGAAGCCGAGTGCGGTGGCGCCGGCGATACCGAGGGCGCCGGTGCGTCGTAGGAAGTCTTTCCGATCGACGGAGGTGTCCGGGCGGTCGTCCATGGTTCTCCTTACCGATTGTCGGGCTGCTTTCAGACAACGTTTCTTCGCTGCGGCCCCTCACCCTACGAGAAGTCCGCACGGACACTGTACAAAAATGAAGAAGAACCCGGCGTGGCGGAGGAACGGGCCGAACCGAAAGTCGTCCTCCTCGTCCGGCTGCTCAGCGCAATCGACGAGGGGCGCTTCACGTTCGAGGAGCTCAAGGACCAGATCGCGGACGAGAAGCCGCCCAGCACGCGCACCTTGCGGCGCTACCTCAGCGTCCTTTCCGACGCCGGGTTTCCGTGGTTTTTCGACCGCGCCAGCGGGACGTACCGTTTCGCCGAGGGATATAGCCTGCGCCGGCTCAACCTCTCCCACCGCGAGCTTCTCGGCCTGGTCACGCTCAAGCGGCTGGGTTCGTCGCTCGGCGGAACGTTCGCGACCGCGATCGAGGAGACGACGCAGAAGCTGCTGCGCTCCAGCGACCGGCGCGCCGAGGTCGCCGTCGAGAGCAGCTCGCTGGCGATCCGCTTCGAAGCGGTCGCGCTCGACGCCGCGGTCGAGCGGGTCTTCGAGCAGCTGCAGGGCGCCGAGCGCGACCGCAGGCGGGTGCAGTTCGGCTACACCGACAAGCGGGGCGTGCGGACGCAGCGGCGCGTCGACCCGTACGGCTTCATCGTCTCGAACGGCCGCGTCTACTTGGTCGGCTACGACCACGCTCGGACCGACATGCGCGTCTTCGCGGTCGACAACGTCCTCGACGTGGTGGTGACGCCGCAGACCTACGAGAAGCCCGCCGACTTCAACCTGGAGGCGTACGGTGCGAACTCGGTGAGCGGCGTCTTCCACACCGGGACGACGAGCGAGGTGACGGTGCGCTTCTCGCCGGTGATCGCCAAGGCGGCCGTCGCGTCGTCCGGGGTCGCTCGCGACCGGCGGGTCGAGCACCGGGACGACGGCGGCGTCGACATCACCTACCGCGTCGCCGACCCGCTCGAGATCGTGCGCTGGTCGCTGCGGTGGGGCGCCGAGGCCGAGGTCCTCGCCCCGGACGAGGCGCGCCGCACCGCCGCGGAGATTTCGCGCCAGCTCGCCGCGCGCTACGCGCTCGGGCAGGCTCAGAACGAGAGCTGAGCAGGAACGCCGGCCTTGCAGCGCGCGTTACCAACAGCGATGCCGCGACCGTTCAAGCCGTTCGTTTTCTCGCTGGCGCTGGCCGTGCTGGCGAGCGCCGTTGCCGCGCGCGCCGCGATCCCGGCGGGTCAGCCGATCGACGGGATCCGCTGCGATCAGATGGAGGGCTCGGTGCTGCACATCCACCAGCACCTCGCGATCCGCGATCACGGCAAGCCGGTCGCCGTTCCCGACGACGTCGGCCGCCCGATCGTCGCGCAGTGCTTCTACTGGCTGCACACGCACACGCCGGACGGGATCATCCACATCGAGTCGCCGAACTTTCACTCGTTCACGCTCGGCAACTTTTTCGACGTGTGGGGCCAGCCGCTGACGAAGACCGACGTCGCCGGCGCGAAGCCGAAGAAGAACGAGCGCGTCGCGGTGTGGGTCGACGGCCGTCCGTACGCCGGCGACCCGCGCAAGATCGAGCTCACGCAGCACCTCGACGTGACGATCGACGTCGGCCCGCCCTACAGCAAGCCCGCGCCGTTCACGGAGTGGAACGGCAACTGACGCGTTCCTGAACACGGTGAACGCGGCGCGCTACCGCGGAAACATCTCCGCGGCGACGAGCAACATCCCGAGGTAGCGTGACGACATGTCGTCGGGATCGGGGAGCCGCATCCCGACGAACCCCGTCCCTTCGGGCCCGCCGTAGTTCTTCACGTACATTCCGGCGTCGCCGTTCTCGTCGCGCGCGAGAACCGTCGTCACCGAGTCGGCATCCGCCGACCACGTCCCGTTCCACCATCCGTCCAGATTCCAGCGCCGCCCCGCCGCGGTGACGTGCTCGCTGAGCGGATCGAAGTTCGAGTGCTGATAGCGCACGCCGAGCAGCGCCGCGGGCCGCGCGCGATCGATCTTCGCGATGTCGACGTCGCCGCTGGTGCGGTCGATCGGGGTGAGCAGCGGCGGAACGCCGGGCCACACGACCTTCCCGCCCGCATCGAGGTAGCGCCGAAAGAACCCGCGCCCGTGCGCGTCGTCGCGAACGACGTCGGGAAGATCGTCCATCGCGAAGACGACGGCGCTCGGCGCCCGGTCAGCGACCCGCGCTTCGAAGAACGTCCGCAAAGCGGCGGCATCGAGGACCTCGTAACCGCGCGCCGCGAGGTACGACTTGAGCCGTTCGTGCGGCCCGATCGACGACGACTTCGCGAACGCCGCGTCCCAGTACACTGCGCGCTTGAGTCCGCTCCCGTGCACGAGGTTGATCGCGAAGACCGACCCGTCGTCCGCGCCGACGTACACCCGATCGCCGGCGATCACCGGCGTCGACAGCATGCGGCTCCCCTCCGCGACGAAGCGCCACAGCTCTTTCCCGGTGCGCTTGTCGATCGCGTGCAAGCGCCCTTGAAAATCGCCGGCGTACACGACGTCGCCCGCGATCGACGGCGACCCGAAGAAATTCGAATCCGTCTGAAATGTCCAAACAGGTTTTCCGCTCGCCGCCTCAACCGCTTCGACATAGCGGCCGTCCGAGCTGGACGCATATGCGCGCCCGTCTTGCATCGCCGGCGACGCATTGATCCACCAAACCGTGTCGTGCACCCGCCACCGCTGCGCCCCGCTCGCCTCGTCGACACCATAGAAGTGGCCGTCGCGCGAGCCGAACGCAACAACGCCCCCCGCCACGCCGGGCGACGACTGCACCGACCGCCGGTCGTACCCGTACTTGCCGGAGTCGAGCGCGTGCCCTTCGGTCTCAAACCGCCAAACAAGCCGTCCCGTCGCGAGATCCGCCGCATACACGTCCCCGTCGAAGCTCCCGACGAACACGCGCCCACCGTGCACCGCGGGCGTCGAGCGCACGCGCCCGCCCGTCGCAAGCCGCCACCGCTCGCGCCCGTTCGCAGCATCGAGCGCGCGCAGCATTCCGTCACCGCCGCCGATCAACAGAGTGCTGCCGACAAGCGTAGGCGAAGAAGAATACAAGTCCCCGCTCTCATGTCCCCACGGCAGCGCCGCGAGCGGTCCACCATCGCGACTCCAAACCGTAGCGCCGTCCGCCGCCCGCAGCGCCAGAACTCGGCCCGAATGCGTCTGCACGTACACGGTTCCGTTTGAAACCGCCGGCGTCGAGTCAACCGTCGCACCGAGCGGGCGTTCCCACCGCACCGTACCGTTGCGCGCATCGAGCGCGTACAGCTTCGTATCGCTGCTCCCGACGTACACCGTCCCACCCGCAACGACGGGCGATCCGTGAATCGCGCCACCGGCGCGGAAGCGCCACTGCAGTCCGCCGTATGACGGACTCCCGCGCCCGGGATAGACGCCTTCGTGTGCGGGCGATCCTCGGAACATCGTCGTTTCGCCGCTCGCGATGCTCAACGACGGCGCACTGTTCGCTGTGAGTGCGGTGAACGCGACGAAGGTCGTCGCGGAAAAGATCCGTACGTGGGTGTGCATCGGCGCGCGGGTTCGCCGTGCGCCGTAGCGGTTCAGGCGCTTTGGCGTGTTGTTGGCAGAACGCGCCGAAGCCGCGGGGCGTGGGCCGTCGCGGCTTCGTTTCTCGCGCGAGAATCGAGGAGCGCGTCTCCTCGCCGATCGGCTCAGCCAGGAGGGCGTCATGTTCGTCTCGGCGACATCGCATCCGTCGGGCTTGCGCCTTCCGTGAGCTGCTATCTTCGCCGGCGAGCTTCTCGCTGCTCGCGGTCGACACGAGGTCGACGTGCCCGCATCATAAAGCGACCATGTTCCCATGCGCAAGATGGCCGACGCGGTCATCCACAAGAAACTTCTCTTGTCCACGACGTTTCGCAGCAAATCGCACAATTCACATGGTGATGGTGGTTGGCCGGGTGGCGGATGGTGTGCGTTCCGGGCACGCTCCCTCCGCGCATCGTGCGCTCCGGTCGCTCCGCACGCAGTTCGCTCCCGCCCTCCAGGCTCCGCGAACTGCATGAAGGCCCGGAACACACACCATCCGCCACCCGACCCGGCACGATGACGGCAATGCGTTTGCGCACGATAGTGCGCTGAACGCGACAAAGCCGTTCGGGTTGCCCCGCACGGCTTTGGTCAGCACGAGAATCCGATCTGCGCACGTCCTCGCCGACTTGCGTCGGCCATTACGGCGTCGAACTTCGTAGGTGTTTCATTCGTACGCTGCTCGACTTGCATCGCTCAGTGTCCGATTCATCACCGCGAGCTTCTCGTCGCTCGCCCGTCGTCGTTGCCGTCGACGTGCACGCATCATAAGTGCATCACCGTCACCGACGCAATAGGCCAACGCCCAAAACCGCCACTTGTCCACAAGAAACTTGTCTTCTCCACGCAAACCCACACCAACCCCCGCTATCCACACCCGCCACCATCCTGCTTTCCCACCCCAACCTTCGTCGCCCTGACACCAAGAATCGTGCCGGGCCGGGTGGCGGGTGATGTGCTGTGGCGGGCCTTCACGCAATTCGCGGAGCCAGGATGGCGGGAGCGAATTGTGTGCGGAGCGACCGGAGCGCACGATGCGCGTAGGGAGCGTGCCCGCCACAGCACATCACCCGTCACCCGGCCAACCACAATGCTCCAGACGCGACGAAGCCGCACAAATTTCTCTGTACGGCTTCATTCAGCACGAGAACCCGATCTGCGCGTGGTCTCGCCGACTTGCATCGGCCAAACCAGCGTCGAACTTCGAATCGACCTTTCTACCTCACATCGCTCAACTTTCGCCTCGCGTTGCGAGTCTACTCTGCCGGCGAGCTTCTCGTCGCTCGCACGTCGAAGTTGCCTTCGTCGTGATCGCATCATACAAACGTCCGAACGCGGGCGCAAGAGGTTCAAACCTCGTATCCACAAGAATCTCGAGTTCTCCACCGCGCCTCACAGCAATCCCCGCAATCCACAAGCTCCCTCTCCGAGTGAGCGCGTGAAAAAGTGCGCGGAAAATGCACGCGGCCCCGAGGCGTTTGCCTCCGGGCCGCGTCACGAGAATCGATCTGCGCATGTCCTCGCCGATTCATCATCCGCCAAGACGGCGTCGAACTTCGGGCTGGCTTCCGCCGGCGAGCTTCTCGTCGCTCGCCCCGCCATCGTTGCCTCCGACGTGTCGGCATCATAATGCGACCTAGGTCGCAGCGCAAGGGGGTTGGCGCATGCCGCTTCGGCTCTCCACAGGAAAGGCCGGTTATCCACCGCCGCCCACCGAAATCGGCCGCACTCGCAAGCCGTTCTCATCTAGGGCCGTTCGTCAGCCGCCGAGGTAGGCCGCCACGACGTCGCGATGGGTCGCGAGCTCGGCGCCGGTCCCGCTCAGAACGATGCGGCCTCGTTCCATGACGTAGCCGCGGTCCGCGAGCGCCAACGCGCGGCGCGCGTTCTGCTCGACGAGCAGGATCGAGGTGCCGCGCGCGCGCTCGTCGGCGACGATCGCGAAGATCTCGTCCACCAGCTTCGGCGCGAGCCCCATCGACGGTTCGTCGAGCAGCAGCGCTTTCGGCCCGATGGCGAGCGCGCGCGCGATCGCGAGCATCTGCTGTTCGCCGCCGGAGAGGGAACCGGCGGGGACGCCGCGCCTGGTGCGCAGGATCGGGAAGCGGTCGAAGAGCCCGTCGATCCGCGCGAACCCTTCGGCGCCGCGAACGCTTGCGGCGACCTGCAAGTTCTCCTCGACGCTCATCCCGGGGAGCATCCGCCGGCCCTCCGGAACCAGGACCAGCCCGCGCTTCACCCGCGCGTGGGATGAGAGCCGCGTGATGTCGGCGCCGGCGAAGCGGACGTGGCCGCCGCGGGTCGGCATCACCCCGGCGACGGCCATCAGCAGCGTCGTCTTGCCGGCGCCGTTCGCACCGACGATCGCGCACAGCGTCCCTTCGTCGAGCGCGATCGAGACGTCGTGCAGCACTTCGACGTTGCCGTAACCGGCGCGCAGCGCATCGACCGCAAGCACCGGCTCGGCATGCGTTGCCGCCGCCGACGGAACGCTCACGCCAGCGCCTCCGCGCCGCTGCCGAGGTACGCTTCGACGACGACCGGATCGCGCCCGACCTCCGAGGGCGTCCCGCGCGCGATCACCTCGCCGAGGTTCAGCACGACGACGGAGTCGCACGCCGCGCGCACGAGCGTCATGTCGTGCTCGATCAGCAGCACGGCGATTCCGCTCGCCGCGATCGCACGAATCGTTTCGACCAACCGAGTCGTTTCGGACGGGTTCATTCCGGCGGCGGGTTCGTCGAGCATCAGGACGATCGGGTGCGCTGCGAGTGCGCGCGCGATCTCGAGGCGGCGCTGGTCGCCGTACGGCAGCGCGCTCGCCTTCGCGCGCAGGTCGGCGTTCGCGATCCCCGCGCGCTCGAGCAATACGTGCGCGCCGGCGTCGCCGAGGCGGCCGGGTTGCGCGTACGCGCCCGCCGCGAGGTTCGCGCGGACGTCGAGCGCGCCGAAGAGCCGGATGTTCTGGTACGTGCGCGCGATCCCGGCGCGTGCGATGCGGTGCGGCGGAACGCCGTCGATCCGGCGGCCGTCGAGCTCGATCGTCCCCGAGGCGAGCGGCGCGAGCCCGGTCGCGGCGTTGACGAGCGTCGTCTTGCCGGCGCCGTTCGGGCCGATCAAGCCGAGCACGTGGCCCGGTTCGACGGCGAGCGTTACGCCGCGCAGCGCGTCGACGCCGCCGTAGCGCACGCCGACGTCGTCGAGCCGCAAGCTCATCAGCTGCGCACGCGCACCGCGCCGCGGCGCCAAAGCGAGGAAAGGCCGCCGGGCGCGAACAGGATCACCGCGAGCAGGATGATCCCGTTGAAGACCTCGCGGTAGTCGGCGAGAAAACGGATCGCTTCGGGAAGGATCGAGAGCAGCGTCGAGCCGAGGATCGCGCCGAGCGGGCTCGTCACGCCGCCGACGACGCACCACACGAGGATGCGTTCCATCGTCTGAAAGCCGAAATCGCCCGGCGTGAGGTAGAACGACTGGTGCGCGAACAGCGCGCCGCCGAGCCCGGCGATCGCGCCGCCGAGCGCGAGCGAAAGCGTACGGATCAAGCCGACGTCGACGCCGACGCCGCGCGCGGCGTGCTCGTCCTCGCGCACGAGCGCGACGGCGAGCGCGAACTTCGTGCGCGACAGAAGGAAGAGCGTCAACGCGACCAGTGCGAGGGCGCCGTAGATCACGGGCGTCGTCGCGTCGTTCGGGATCTTGCTCAAGCCTTCGGCGCCGCCGGTGACTTTCAGGTTGTTCGCGAAGACGCGGACGATCTCGCCGAAGCCGATCGTCGCGATCGCGAGGAAGACGCCGCGCAGCCGCCGGACCGGAAGCGCGAGCAGCGCCGCGACGAGCGTCGAGGCGAGCATCGCGACGAGGACCGTCGCGACCAGCGGCCAGTTCAGTTCCGTCGCGAGGATCGCCGAGACGTACGCGGCGATCCCCATGAACGCCGCCTGTGCGAGCGCGAGCTGGCCGGCCTGCAGCGAGACGGAGAGCGAGAGCGCGAGGATCGCGTTGATCCCGATCTGGTCGATCAGGTGCGAGTGCTTCGCGTAGAAGTCGAGCAGCGAGTTCATCGCGGCGCCACCGGGCAGCTCACGCTTGGCGAAGCGCGCGTTTGCCGAAGAGTCCGGTCGGGCGCGCGACGAGCAGCAGGAACATGACGCCGAACAAGATCGCGTCGCGCCAAGCGCCGAGGCCGAACGCGACCGCGAGCGTCTCGACGGCGCCCAGAATGAAGCCGCCGATCACCGCGCCGGTGACGCTGCCCATCCCGCCCAGGATGATCACCGCCAGACCTTTCAGTTCGATCGGGCCGCCCATGTCGAGCGTGACGCTGTTGTACTCGAGCGCGGTGAGGACGCCGGCGGCGCCGCCGAGTCCCGAGGCGATGAAGAAGGTCGCGGCGATCGTCCGCTCGAGGTCGACGCCGAGCAGCGCGGCGGCGACGCGGTCTTCGGCGACCGCGCGGATTCGCCGGCCGAGCGTGGTCGCGCGCAGCGTCCAGCTCAGTACGAGCATCAGAATGACGGCGGCGAGGAAGATCGCTAATTCGACGGTCGTGAACGTCACCGGGCCGAGGTGGATCGCCGGCGCGGTGTCGAGCCCGCCGGTGGTGAAGTGGCGCTCGTCGACGCCGTAGATCCCGCGCAGCGCGGCGCCGATGATGATCGCGACGCCGATCGAGGAGATCAGCGGAACGAGCGTCCCGGCGTTGCGCGCGCGCAGCGGCGCAAACGCAACGCGGTCGAGCAGAATCCCCATGATCCCGCCCAGGATCGTCGCGCCGACAAAGGCCAGCGGCAGCGGAACCCCGTCCGACGCGAGCGAGAACGCGGCGAACGCGGCGGCCGTGAAGATCGCCGCGTGCGCCAGATTGAGGATGTCGAGCACGCCGAACACCAGCGTGTACCCGACCGCGAACAGCGCGTAGACGGCGCCCAAGAACAACCCATTGAGAAGCTGTTGTGCGATCATGCTACGCCCGTTCAGCGAGATCAGTGGAAGTAGGTGAACCCGTCTTTGACGATCGATAAAATCACGGGCGACGATTTCACGTCTCTGTTGGAATCGAAACCGATCGGGCCGAGGACGGTCTGGATCACGCGGACGTTCTTGAGCGCGTTGGCCATCTCGTCTTTCGTTGTAGCGCCGTGCGCCACCAGGTATGCGACGATCTGCGCGGCGGCGTACGACTGGGCGGCGAACTGGTCGGGGCCCTTGCCGTACTTCGCGGTGTACGCTTTGACGAACGCGACGTTCGAGGCGTACTTCGCGCCCGAGTACCAGGCCGCGCCGACGACGGTTCCTTGCGCGGACGGTCCGGCGACGCTGTACATCTCCGGCGAGTTGAGTCCGTTGCCGCCGATCATGTGCGTCTTGATCCCGAGCTTCCCGGCCTGCTGGATGATCTTCGTCGCTTCGGGGAACAGCGCCCCGATGGCGATCACGTCCGGATGCTTCGACTCGATCCGCGTGAGCGCGGGCTGGAAATCGGTGTCCTTGATGTGGAACGTCTCGGTGTCGACGACGTCGATCCCGCGCGCCTTCAGCTCGCGCGCGAAGATGTCCCCGTCGGTCTTGGTGAACGCGTTGTCGTCGCCGTAGATGATCGCGGCGGTCTTGTAGTGCCACTTGTCGTGGGTGCGCTTTACCGTCGTCGGGATCACCTGCGACTCGGCGAGCGAGTCGCGGTACACCGTCGGTCCCATCGCCGTCACCCCTTCGGCCGTGGTCGAGGTCCCCATCACCGGGAAGTTCGCCTTCACCGCGATCGGAAACGCCTTGAACGCTTCGCCCGAGAGCGTCGGGCCGAGGACGATCGGCGTCGAGCCGTCGGTGGTGAACTTCTGCATCAGGTTCGTGACCTGGGCGGGATCGGTCGCCGCGTCTTGCACGTCGAACGTCAGGTTCGCACCGCCCGCGTCGATCTTGCCCGACTTGATGTCTTCGTTCGCAAGCTCGTAGGCGTTCTTCTGCGGCGTCCCGTAGACGCCGGCGCCGCCGGTGACGTCGGCGATCACGCCGACGTGGACCGTCTTGCCGGCCGCGGGACCTTTCGGCGCCGCGCCGGACGGCGCGACGAGCGACGCGACCGCGAGAAGCGCGAGCGCCGGCACCGTGATTCGGTTCATCCTTCAACTCCTGGTGGGGTGGTGTCGGAGCGCGTTCGCCGCAAGAACGGCCGAAGCATCCGCATGAACGCGCCGAAGCGCGCGTCGTTCTCCTCGCTGCTGGGCAGTTCCGTGTAGACCACCACGATCCAGCGTGAAGAGTCGGCGAGCGTGAGAATCCCGCCGTCATGCGCTACCTCATCGGTATCGCCGGTTTTATGCGCAAACGTGTCGCCGCTCTCCAGACCGCGCGAGAGCTTGACGTCCCACCAGGACGTCGCGAGGATGCGGCGCAGCGCGGCGGCTTCCGGGACGCGGTCCTCGGCGAGCGCGGCGAACACGCCGGCCGCCTCCGCGGCCGGAAAGGCGTTGCGTCCGGTCGCCTCGGGATCGTCGATCAGCGGGAGCTCGCCCGAGAGCTTGCGGCGGAAGAACGTCCGCTCGAAGCCGAGCGCGTGGACGTCGGCGGTCGCGCGCTCGCGGCCGAGAACGTCGTAGAGCTGGTTGGTCGCGACGTTGTCGGAGCGCTGGAGCATGTACGTCGTCAGCTCTTCGACCGTCGTGGCGTAGCCGGGCACGATCGGCGAGGGCGCGTCGTTGAACGTCGCGTTCCGCTCGCCGACGGTGACCCGGGTGTCCCAGCCGAGGCGGCCGTCGGCGATCGCCCGGCCGACGGCGAGGGCCAGTGGGACCTTGATCATCGAGGCCGGGTAGACGGTGCGGCCGTCGTCGAGGCTCCAGGCGGCTGCTTCCTTGCTACCCAATTGCCGAACATGAATCTGCGCCGTCCCGAGCCCCGTTCGGTCGGCGAGGACCGCTAGGTCGGGCTGGTTCATGCCGTTAAAGTGCAAGTGGGTACTTGCATGAATCCGTTTCGCCCGGTATAGTGTCCATGCAAGTACCTACACGCATGAGTTTCTTTTCGATGGATCACAAGCAGCAGCACGACGCACTCCGATTGCACGCCGACGACCGCGACGCCCGTTCAAGGATCGCGGCGACCGTCGACGCCCTCCTGAAGAGCGAGCCCGAGAGCCCGCGGCTCACGGTCGTCCTGGACGGCGACCGCCTCCCGGCCGACACGATTTCGGCGCTGATCACGGGCTTGCGCAAGCTGCGCGAGGTCGGCGGCGCGATCGAGGCGCAGGCCGCGACCACGGCCGTCCGGGACGCCCTCGCGCTGACGGGGCTCGACCACGTCTTCGCGTTCCCGCTCGAGCCCGACGAGCATGCCCGGCCGCGCCGCAGCCTGCTGAGCCGTCTGGCGGCGGCCTCCTTCGCGGTGGTCCTGGGTCTGATCGCGCTTCCCGTCTGGGCGGCCGCCGAGCGGCCGACCGATCCGGCGGCCATCTTGATGAAGGTCGAGGAGCGGAATCCTTCGCTCAGCTCTTACCAGGGCCGGATGCACGTCGACCTGCGGCTGACGTCGTTTCCGTTCTTGCGCCAGCACCTCGACGGCACGACGTACTACAAGCGGCCTTCGAACTACGAGGTCGTCTTCGACCGGGTGCCGGCGCTCGCGAAGGGCTTCGACAAGATGTTCGCCGACGTCGGCGATCCCGCGAACTGGGAGAAGCGCTTCGTCATCACGTACGAAGGCGAGCGCGAGTACAGCGGTCGCAAGGACCTGGAGCTGCGGCTTGTGCAGCGCGTGCGCGGGATGATCGATCACGAGACGGTGCTGATCGATCCCAACGCGTGGACGATCGACTCGATCCGGTACGACTACTACAACGGCGGCCACATCACGATGACGCAGACGTTCCGCAACGTCGGCGGTTACTCGATGCTCGCGGAGCAGGACGCCGAGATCCACATCCCCTACGCCAAGGCCGTCGCTCACGGCACCTATACCGACTACAAGACGAACGTCGCCCTCGACGACTCGATCTTCACGAAGAAGTCGGAGAAGAAGAACTGATGATCTCCACCGGGCCCCGCTCCCACGCCGGCGTCGAAGACACGCGCGCGAAGATCATCGCGGCGGCGCGCGAGCTGTTCGAGCGCCACGGGACGCGCGGGACGACGACGCGCGAGGTCGCGGAGAAGGCGGGCGTCAACGAAGCGACGCTGTTCCGGCACTTCGGCTCGAAGAGCGCGCTGCTCGACGCGATGCGCGAGCAGGCGTGCGGGATCGCGGAGTTTCGTTCCGTGCTGGCGGGGCTGCCGGGGAACGATCTCGCGCAGGACCTGCGCTTGATCGCCTACCATGTCGTCGACGGCATGCTCGCCAAGCGCGCGATGATGTGCGTCTCGCTCGCCGAGGACGCCGCGCGCACCGACGATGCCCCGGAGTGGCGCGGTCCGGCCCAAATTCTCGCCGATCTGGCGGGCTATTTCACGGCGAAGAGCGAGGCCGGCCTGGTGCGCGGGGAGCCCGCCTTTGCGGCGCGCTTTTTCTTGGGCATGCTCTTCTCGTACGTCGTCGGGCGAAAGCTTTGGGACAGCGCGGTCCCGGACCGGGCCGTCCTCGACCGGATCGTCGACATCTTCCTCAACGGAGTCTCAGCCTAACTTGGAAACCCGTACCGAAGCCCCGCCGCAGGAGCGCCCCGTCGTGGGCGAGAGCCGCGGCGTGCCGCCCGCCGGCGGCGCACCCGTCGAGACCGAGGTCACGACGACGAAGCGGCGTCTTCCGCCGCTGTGGGTGATGGTCGTCGGCGCGATCGCGATCATCGCGGCGCTGATCTGGGGAGTCCGGTACCTCACCTACGCATCGTCGCACCAGACGACCGACGACGCGCGCGTCGACAGCGACATCGTGACCGTCTCGAGCAAGATTCAAGAGCGCGTCGCAAAGGTGCTGGTCGACGCGAACCAGCCGGTCACGAAGGGCCAAGTCGTCGTGCAGCTCGACAATACGGACGAGCTGGCCGGTCTGCAGCAGGCGCGTGCCGCGCTCGACGCGCAACGGGCGCAGGCTCGTGCCGCGCAAGCGAACGTCGATCTGACGCGCGGCCAGGTGGCGGCGCAGGCGACGCAAGGCGCCGGCGGCGTGGTGTCCGCGCAGAGCTTGATCCGAAACGCGCAAGCGCAGACGCAGTCGGCGCAGCAGCAGGCCGACGCGGCACGTTCCGCGATCGCGCAGGCCGAAGCGCAGCTGCGCGTGGCGCAGTCTCAAGTGCCGTCGGCGCGCGCGTCGCTCTCGCGTGCGAGTGCGGACTACAACCGATATGCAGCGCTCGTGCGCACCGGCGACATCGCAGCGCAGCAGCTCGACGCGCAACGCGCGGCGCTCGCGCAGGCGCAGTCGCAGTACCAGTCCGCGCTCGACAACGTCGCGGCCGCGCAGACGGGGGTCGCGCAGGCGCAGGCGCGCTATACCGCCGCGCTCGCAACGACGAACGCCGCGAGCGCGGGGATCGGCGCGCAACAGGGACAGCTCGAGACCGCGCAAGGCCGGCTCAACGAGAGCAACAACCCGTACCGGATCTCGACGACGCAGGCGCAGGCCGATGCGGCGTTCGCGCAGGCCGGCTCGCTGCAGGCGCAGGTGAAGGCGGCGCAGGACCGTGTGGACTACACGACGATCCGCTCGCCGATCGACGGCATCGTCGGGGCGAAGAACGTCGAGATCGGCGCCTCCGTCTCGCCGGGACAGTCGCTGCTGTCCATCGTTCCGAAGAACAAGCTGTACATCACCGCGAACTACAAGGAGACGCAGCTCGGCAAGGTGCGCGTCGGCCAGAAAGTCGACATCAAGATCGACGCGTACAAGGGCGTGGTGTTCCACGGCCACGTCGAAGCGATCGCTCCGGCTTCGCAGAACACGTACTCGCTCGTCCCCGCGCAGAACGCGACCGGCAACTTCGTGAAGGTCACGCAGCGGATTCCGGTTCGCATCGTGGTCGACGATCCGCCGCCGTCGCTTCCGCTCCGCGTCGGGATGTCGGCCGAGACGTCGATCGCGATCAATTAAGACGATGTCTCGACCGCGCTTCGCTGCGCTCGCGCTGAGCGCGAGCATCTTCGCCACGTCCACCGCTGCGGCGTTCGCTCAAACCTCGCCCGCCGCACCGACCCCCGCGCCGGTGACGACGCCAGCGCCGCAACCGGCACAAACCGTTCCGCCGATGCAGCCTGCAGCATCGTCGCCGGCGCCCGCCGGCTCGCGTGGTATTCAAGGTGGGGCGCTTCCGCCACCGCCGCTTCCTCCGGTTCTGCCGCCGGTGCCGAACATCGCGCCCGGGTTTACGGCGCCGATCAATGCGTTGCCGAACGGCGATCTCGTCGGCGTGCAGCAGCAGCCGTTCGTCGGGCTCGCGCTGCAGGACGCGATCGCGATGGCGCTCCAGCGCAACACCGATCTCGCGATCGCGCAGTCGAACCGGCGGATCTCGAACTATCAGATCATCGCGGCCGAAGGCGCCTACGACGTGCGCTTTCAGCTCGTTCCGCAGTACTCGCACAGCGTCTCGCCGGCGGTCAGCTCGTTCCAGTCGGGCCCGGGCGGCGGTCCGGTCACGCAAGACACCGCGGGCGTGACGGCGGCGCTGCAAGGGATCACGCAGCAAGGCGGTCAGTACCGCGTCGGCGTGAACGGAACGCGCGTGACGTCGAACTCGACGATCAATAGCTACAACCCGTTCTACCAAACCGCGCTGCAGCTCAACGTCACGCAGCCGCTCGGCCGCGGCCGCGAGACCGACCAGAACCGCCTGCAGTTGCAGCTAGCGCGGAACAACGCCTCGATCGCGAACGACGTCGCGCTCACGCAAGCGTCGAACACGGTCGTGCAGGTCTCGAACGCGTACTACGACCTCGTCGCGGCGTGGCGCAACGTGGCGATTCAAGAAGAAGGACTGCGCAACGCGCAAGCGCAGGCGGCGTCGAACGCGCGGCTCGCTGCGCGCGGCGCGGTCGCGCCGACCGACATCGTCGAGGCGAACACGCAGGTCAACGTCTTCCAGGACAACGTCTTCTCCGCGCTCCAGAACGTGCAGCGGCTGCAGACGCAGATCAAGTCGCTGATCCTCGCCAACCCTGCCGACCCGGTGTGGTTCGCGAACCTCGTGCCGACGACCGCGATCGCGCAGATCCCGCAGGAGCCTTCGCTCGACGCGCTGATCAACTCGGCGATCGCGAACCGGCCCGAGATCGCGCAGCTGCGCTCGCAGCGCGCGAACGCGAACAGCAACCTCGCCTTCGCGCGCGATAATTTGCGGCCGCAGATCGACCTAGGCCTCGGCTATACCTCGAACGGCTTCGCCGGCCAGCCCGTCGACCCGGCGACGAACCCGATCTTCGGGATCCTCGGCGCGCAGATCAACGCGATCAACGCGCTGATCGCGCGCTCGAACGCGCAGAACGCCGGCTCGCCGCCAATTCCGCCGATCGCCGGCAGCGGCTTCGGAAGCCTTCCCGCGAACCAGACCGGGAAGCTCGGCCAGTCGTTTCAGAACCTGATCGACAACAAATTCCCGACCTACAGCGCGCAGGTGACGTTTCAGGTGCCGCTCGGCAACCGCACCGCGAAAGCCGACTACGCGATCGCGCAAGAGCAAGCGCGCCAAGTCGCCGTGCAAGAGATCGCCGTGCTGCAGCGGATCCGCTCCGAGTCGGTGAACGCGATCCAGGGTTTGCGCGAGGCGCAGTACCGCGTCGTCGCCGCGCGCTCGGCGCGTGAAGCCGCACAGCGCGTCCTGCTCGGCGAGCAGCGCCGCTTCCGAGCCGGCACCTCGACGACGTTCCTCGTCCTCCAGCGCCAGCTCGACGTCGCGAACCAGGAAGCCCGCGAGCTGCAAGCCCAAACCGACCTCGACAAAGCGATCGTCGAGCTGAACCGCGTCAGCGGCGGCGTCTTCGCCCAAAACAACATCGACACGAGCGCCCTCGGCGGCTCGACGCTCAACGCGCTCTCCCCGACGCAAAGCGTCCTCCCGCCGGCATCGTCGGCGACGGCGCCACCCGTGACGCGCGGCTCGCTCCCGGGGACACGCCGGCCGCTGTA
>DASZGA010000233.1:0-4711 GCA_035939295.1 Candidatus Elarobacter sp.
CATGCCGACCGGAGCCTTCACGGTCGAACAACGGCCCGAGCCTGGTCCCAAGCGCGAGCGGTATTCGTTTGGAAAGATCCCCCACGTGCTCGAGGTCCCGAACCTCATCGAGCTGCAGAAGGCCAGCTTCAACTGGTTTAAGACCGAGGGTCTGTCCGAGGCGTTCGCCTCGATCTCACCCATCAAAGATTTTACCGGCAACCTGATTCTGGAGTTTGGCGAGCATTCGCTCGGCGAGCCCAAGTATTCGATCGAGGAGTGCCGCGAGCGCGACATGACCTATAGCGCGCCGCTTCGCGTGCGCGTTCGCTTGATCACGGCGGAGTCGGGCGAAATCAAAGGCATCCCCGACCAAGAGATCTTCATGGGCGACTTTCCGCTCATGACCGATAAGGGCACGTTCATGATCAACGGCGCCGAGCGCGTGATCGTGAGCCAGCTCGTGCGCTCGCCCGGCGTCTACTACAGCCAGGACGTTGACACCAACTCGCGACCGACCTTCAACGCCACGATCATTCCAAACCGAGGCGCCTGGATCGAGTTCGAAACCGATAACGGAACCAAGAACGACGAGACCGAGGGCACGATCGGCGTTCGCATCGACAAGAACCGCAAGATCTACGCGACGACGTTCGTCCGCGCGCTCTCGCGCCCCGACCTCGGTTTCGACTGGGAGTCCGACGAAGCGATCGTCGCGCTGTTCGACGAGTCGCCGCTGATCAAGAACTGTCTCGAAAAAGACAAGGACGTCAAGACCAAAGAAGACGCCCTCAAGGAGATCTACAAGAAGCTTCGCCCGGGCGAGCCCGAGAACGCGGAAAACGCGGAGAAGCTGCTGGAGTCGCTGTTCTTCGACGAGAAGCGCTACGATCTCGCCGGCGTCGGCCGCTACAAGCTCAGCGGCAAGCTCGAGCGCGAGTATGCCGCCGCGAAGCTGCGCATCCCGCCGATCGACAAGAAGGCGCTCACGCGCGAGGACATGATCGCGGTGCTGCGCCGGCTGATCAAGGTTCAGGCGCACGTCGTCAACAAGGACGACATCGACCACCTCGGCAACCGCCGCATCCGCTCCGTCGGCGAGCTGCTGCAGAACCAGTTCCGGGTCGGTTTGCTGCGCCTCGAGCGCGTCGTGCGCGAGCGCATGACGGTTCAGGACATCGAGACCGTCACGCCGCAGGCGCTGATCAACATCCGCCCGGTGGTCGCGGCGATCAAGGAGTTCTTCGGCTCCTCGCAGCTCTCGCAGTTCATGGACCAGACCAACTCGCTCGCCGAGCTGACGCACAAGCGGCGTCTGTCGGCGCTCGGTCCGGGCGGTCTTTCGCGCGAGCGCGCGGGCTTCGAAGTCCGCGACGTCCACCACTCGCACTACGGCCGCATCTGCCCGATCGAGACGCCGGAAGGCCCGAACATCGGTTTGATCGGCTCGCTGGCGACCTTCGCGCGCGTCAACCGCTACGGCTTCATCGAGACGCCGTACCGGGTCGTGCACGACGGGATCGTCAGCAACGAGATCCGCTACTTCACGGCGGACCGTGAGGACGAGTACATCATCGCTCAGGCGAACACCGAGATCGACGCTGCCGGCAAGATCACGGCGCCCGCCGTCGTCGCGCGCTACGCCGAGGAATACGTCGAGGAGCCGCCCGCCAAGGTGCAGCTCATGGACGTCTCGCCGAAGCAGATCGTCTCGGTCGCGACGGCGCTGATCCCGTTCCTCGAGCACGACGACGCGAACCGCGCGCTGATGGGCGCGAACATGCAGCGTCAGGCCGTCCCGCTGCTTCGCCCGCAGGCGCCGATCGTCGGTACCGGGATGGAGTACCGCGCGGCCAAGGACTCCGGCGGGTGCGTTCTCGCGCGCTCCGAGGGTGAGGTCACGCAGGCCGACGCCCACCACATCGTCGTGAAGCACGACGACGACGGGCTCGAGCACAGCTACGACCTGCTCAAGTTCACCCGCTCGAACGCCGGCACGTGCATCAACCAGCGCCCGATCGTCGCCGTCGGCGACAAGGTCGTGCGCGGCCAGATCATGGCTGACGGCCCGTCGTCGGACGAGGGCGAGCTCGCGCTCGGCCAAAACGTGATGGTCGCGTTCATGCCGTGGGAAGGCTACAACTACGAGGACGCGATCCTCATCTCCGAGCGGATGGTCAAGGACGACCGCTTCACCTCGATCCACATCGAGGAGTACGAGTGCGAAGCCCGCGACACGAAGCTCGGACCTGAAGAGATCACGCGCGACATCCCGAACGTCGGCGAGGATTCGCTGAAGGATCTCGACGAGAACGGCATCGTTCGCATCGGTGCCGAAGTTCGTCCGGAAGACATCCTGGTCGGCAAGGTCACGCCGAAGGGCGAGACCGAGCTGACGGCCGAGGAGCGGCTGCTGCGCGCGATCTTCGGCGAGAAGTCGCGCGAAGTGCGCGACACCTCGCTGAAAGTTCCGCACGGCGAGAAGGGCAAGATCATCGACGTCAAGCGCTTCTCGCGCGAGAACGGCGACGAGCTCAGCCCGGGCGTGAATCATTTGGTTCGCGTGTACGTCGCGCAGAAGCGCAAGATTCTGCAGGGCGACAAGATGGCCGGCCGCCACGGCAACAAGGGCGTCATCGCCAAGGTGCTGCCGGAAGAGGACATGCCGTACCTGGAAGACGGCACGCCGGTCGACATCGTGCTCAACCCGCTCGGCGTCCCCTCGCGGATGAACCTCGGGCAGATCATGGAGACCCATCTCGGATGGGCCGCCGCGATGCTCGGGTTCCACATCGCGACGCCGGTCTTCGACGGCGCGCACGCGGAAGACATCAGCGAGTGGCTGCAGGACGCGGGCTTGCCGGCCGACGGCAAGACGTGGCTGCGCGACGGGCGCACCGGCGACCGTTTCGGCCGTCCGATCACCGTCGGCTACATCTACATGCTCAAGCTCGCGCATCTCGTCGACGACAAGATCCATGCGCGCTCGACGGGTCCGTACTCGATGATCACCCAGCAGCCGCTGGGCGGTAAGGCGCAGTTCGGCGGGCAGCGCTTCGGCGAGATGGAGGTCTGGGCGCTCGAAGCGTACGGCGCCGCCTACACGCTGCAAGAGCTGCTCACGGTCAAGTCCGACGACGTCGTCGGCCGCGTCAAGACGTACGAGGCGATCGTCAAGGGCGAGAACGTGATGGAACCGGGTGTTCCGGAGTCGTTCAAGGTTCTGATCAAGGAGCTCCAGTCGCTCGCGCTCGACGTCAAAGTGTTGACGGAGCAGCGCGAAGAGGTCGAGATCCGGATTCAGGACGACGACATGACGGAGCGCGCGCAAGAGATCGGGCTGCTGATGGGCGACGAAGATCCGCGCCTCTCGCAGACCGCGCTCGCCGAGCGCGAAGCCGAACGCGACCGTCTCTCGCAGGCGGCAGCGGCGGCGTCGATCGGCCTCCCGACCGAGGGCGACGAAGAAGTCGAAGAGGGCGAGGGCGAGATCGCCGACGCCGTCGTCGACGAGGAGCCCGAAGAGGAAGAGGAAGAGCTCGACGACTCGGCGCCGCTCATCGCGGCCGGACCGGCGCGCGGGCGCGCACCGGACGACGACCTGCTTCCGGCTTCGCCGCTCGGCGGGCTTCGCGCGACGATGACCGACGACGGCGAGATCGTCGTCGACGAGGTCGTCGACGAGGACGTTCCCGCGGTGGCGGAAGAGGAAGAGGACGAAGAAGGCTACGTTCTCGAGGACGAAGACGAAGAGTACAAGGAAGAGGAAGAAGAGGACGAGGGTCCTCTGGCGCACTCGACCGACGACGACTACTAAGTCATAAATGCGAAGAAGGATCGTGCGTACACCCTGCGCACGATCCTTCCTCGGCCCACACCCGATAGGGGCCTACCCGCGTGCCACTTCCCGACGCCCGACGGCGCGTGGCGCATCCAACATTGCTATCATCGCGTCGACGACTTCCGCGTCCCATTGGGTGCCGCGGCCTTCGCGTAGAATCTCCATCGCCTCGCGCTGCGCGATCGCGGGACGATACGGGCGGCTGCTGATCATCGCGTGGAACGCATCGGCGACCGCGACGACGCGCGCTTCGAACGGGATCTGCTCGCCCTTGAGCCCGTGGGGATATCCTTGTCCGTCCCAGCGCTCGTGGTGCGCGCGGACGATCGGCGCGTACGCGGCGAGCGAGGGAAGCTCGCTGAGGATCTGCGCGCCGAACTCGGCGTGCTGCTGCATCACGGTCCACTCCTCGGCGGTCAGCGGGCCGGTCTTCTGAAGGATCGCGTCCGGCGTCGCGATCTTGCCGATGTCGTGGAGGACGCCGGCCTTCACGACGATGTCGGTCGTCCCGGCGGGGAGTCCCATCGCTTCGGAGAGGCGGCGGCACCAGGCGCCGGTCGCGTGCGAGTGGGCGCAGGTCGCCTCGTCGCGCGCCTTCAGCATCGCGAGGACGCCTTCGATCACGCCGTTGGTCGCGCGCTGCGGATCTTCGAACCGGTGACCCGGAGCGAGCGGGAACGCTTCGGCGACGTTCGCTTTGACGATCTCGAGGAAGACGAGCAAGGCCGAGAAGTCGAGGTCGAGCGGCTCACCCGTCTCCGCTGCGACGTCGCACCCGGCCGTTACGAGATCGTGGATGACGGGGAGCGCAAACCCGGCATGCGCCATCCTCGCCCACGAGACCACCGCGTCCGGACTGCCTGCTTCGATCGAGGTCGCAAGTGCGGACAC
>DASZGA010000234.1:0-2508 GCA_035939295.1 Candidatus Elarobacter sp.
GCGCGCATCGAAGCGATGCTGGCGCAGGCGGAAGGGCTCCTGCGCTCGGGCGGGAGCGATGAGGCCGCGTACGCGCTGCGCGAGACCGAACGCCGCTATCTCCCCGACACGCTCAAGGCGTACGAGGAGATCCCGCCGGCCAGGCGCGACGCCGTCGCCGGCGAGATGCTGGTCGAACAGCTAAAGCTACTGGAGCGCGCGACCGCGCAGCGGCTAGCCGTCCTGGCGGAGAGCGCCGAGACCGCGCTGGCGGCAAACGGCGCGTTCCTTTCCGAACGGTTCGGCCGGCTGGAAACGCTGCCCGAGGCCGTCCCGGCGATGCCGCTGGACGCATCGACCGCCGCCCCCACGTCGCTCGTGCGGCGGGTCCTCGAGCGGATCGAAGCGGAGGCCGGACCCGATCCTGGGGCGATCGTCGAGCGCGCCGCCGAACGGCTGTCCGCCGCGTTCCCCGCCATTGCGACGGTGCGGCGCGCCGGCTTGCTCGGCCGTGGGCCGGTGGAAGAGATCGCGCTCGACGTCCCGCGCCGCGACGATCTGATGCGCTACGCGCTCGCGCGGACGCGCTTCGGCGTCGAGGCGACGGTGACGCGCTTTCTGCGGGGAATCAAGAACCGGACGGTTGTCGTCGACGTCGCCGAGTGGACGCGCAATCTGATCGAAGACCTCGGCGCGTACGTCGAGCGCGAACGCGGCGCGCGCGAAACGCTGGCACGCCTCTTCAGGGAGACACGATGAGCTTTTTCGGAATCGGACAAGGGCGCGGCCCGCAGCAGTCGGACGTCCGCACGACGCAAGGCGGCGTCCCGCTCGACGCGGTCACCCGGCTGCGGCGGATGCGCGGCGAAGGCGGTCCACCGCTGTTCACCAGCGACCTCTCCGTCTCGGAGTTCGTGCTGCTCGAGCAGATGCAGTGGCGGCCGCTCGGGCTCGTCCTCGGCAGCTCGATCTACCACGTCGGCATTCAATACGGCAACTTCTATCAGAACCAGGAACTGCAGTACCTGAGCGCCGCGATGTACGAGGCGCGCGAGCTCGCGATGAGCCGGATGGAAGAAGAAGCCGACGTGCTCGGCGCCGACGGGATCGTCGGCGTGCGGCTCGAGGTCGGGGGCTACGACTGGGCAGAGAACGCGCTGGAGTTCACCGCGATCGGCACCGCCGTGAAGGCACCGGGAGGCGGAACGACCTGGCGCACCCGCGACGGAAAACCGTTCACGTCGGACTTCTCGACGCAAGACTTCTATAAGTTGGTCACTTCGACGGGGTACGTGCCGCGCGAGCTCGTCCTCGGCAACTGCGTCTACCACATCGCGCACCAAGGCTTCATGCAGCAGATGCGCAACCTCGGCGCGAACGTCGAGCTGAACAACTACACCGAAGCGATCTACGAGGCGCGCGAGCTCGCGATGAGCCGGATGCAGTCCGAAGCGGAGTCGCACGGCGCCGACGGGATCGTCGGGATGCAGATCGTCGAGAAGACGCACATCTGGTCGCCGCACGTGATCGAGTTCATGGCGATCGGAACCTCGGTCGAGAAGCGCGGCGAGCCGAAGCAAGTCCCGCTGACGTTCCAAGTCTCGCTCGACGATTAGCGTGTCCGACGATCCGCTGCAGCCGCCGATGCTCACGGCGCCCGAACCGGTCGCTGCCGTCGCGGTGTCCGACGCGCTCGGCAAAGTCCCCGTCCCCGTCGACGAGCGCGCGCAGCTCGACGCGAACGCCGCGGCGCTCGCCAAAGAGCTCGCAACGCTTGCCCCCGACAGCGACGCCTACAAAGAGAAGATGCGCACGCTCGAAGCGCTCGCGACCAGCGAGATCACGCGCTCCGCGAACGTCTCGAACCGGATGCTCGAGCGGCCGGCGCGCGCGATGGCGGCGCTCGGCGAAGGCTCGCCGGTCGCCAAGACGCTGCTCGACTTGCGCGGCACGGTCGAAAAGCTCGATCCGGCGCGGCAAGGCGATCTGTTCTCTCCGCGCAAGCTGCTCGGCGTCTTGCCGTTCGGCAACAAGCTGCGCGACTATTTCCGCGGCTACGAGTCCTCGCAGACGCACCTGAACGCGATCATCGAGTCGCTGCGCCGCGGCAAGGACGAGCTGCTGCGCGACAACGCGTCGATCGAGCAGGAGAAGGCGACGATGTGGACGCTGATGGGCGAGCTCGAGAAGCACGGCTACCTCGCGCGGGCGCTCGGCGACGCCGTCGAGCGCGAGGTCGCGGCGCTCGAAACGACCGATCCCGAGCACGCCAAAGCGCTGCAGGAGGACGTGCTCTTCACCGCGCGCCAGAAGCAGCAGGACATCGCGACCCAGCTCGCCGTCAACGTGCAGGGCTACATGGCGCTCGACTTGATCAAGCGCAACAATGCCGAGCTGGTCAAGGGCGTCGACCGCGCGACTACGACCACGGTTGCCGCGCTGCGCACCGCCGTGATCACCGCGCAAGCGGTAGCGAACCAGAAATTGGTCCTCGACCAGATCACCGCGCTGCAGTCGACCACCTCGAAC
>DASZGA010000235.1:0-8024 GCA_035939295.1 Candidatus Elarobacter sp.
CATGCCGAATCCCCGGCGGCTGCACGACCGACGATCCGGCCTCCAAACGGACGCGGCCGACACCGTCGTATTCGAAGTCGACCCAGCCGCGCAAGACGTAGACGAGCTGGAAATCGAGCGCGTGACGATGCCGGTCGCCCGGTTCGTCGGAGGCGCCGCGCGCGCGGATTACGTGCGCGCCGACGCGGCCTTCGGTCGCGGCCGCGACACCGAGGTCGCGGTAGGCGAAGAAGCCGCGGAGTCCGTTTTCCCACGCCGCGTCCCGCGCGTGGCTGAGGGCGAAGCCCTGTTCAAATGCCGGCATCTTTGAAGAGTGCCGCGCGCGCTGCGCCGGCCCTGCCGCGGTTCGGGCGGGGGGACACCCCGGGTGGGGTAGACACCCCGGGTGGGGTAGACACCCCGGGTGGGGGTGTGGTACGATACCCGGCGCGATGGTGAAGAAGCGCGTCCAACCCAAGGTCAGCGGCTTGCGCGGCGAGCTCAAGGCCGACGTCCTCAACCGGCTCAAGACCGTTCGCGGGATGACGGACGGGATCCACAAGATGGTCGACGAGGACGTCTACTGTATGCAGGTGATCAAGCAGATCTCCGCGGCTCGCGCGAGCCTCGACCGCGTCGCGCGCATCATGCTGGAAAACCACGTCTCGACGTGCTTCGTCGATCAGGTCAAAGCCGGCGAAGGGCACGGCGCCGTCGCGGAGCTGATGGAGACGCTCAACTTTCAGAAGGACCTCGTCTGAACGTGATCCTGCAGAAGCTCGGCGAGGCGCTGATGCTCTCGCTGGGGATGGCGTGGCAAGTCGGCTGGAGCCTCGTGCTCGGGTTCGCGCTCTCCGGCGCGGTTCAAGCGCTGGTCTCGAAGCGGCGGATGCAGGAAGTTCTCGGTCGCGACGGGGTTCACGAAATCGCGCTTGCGACGGGTTTCGGCGCGGTGAGCTCGTCGTGCTCATACGCCGCCGCGGCGATGAGCAAGACGCTCTTTAAAAAAGGCGCCGCGCTCATACCGAGCCTCGCGTTCCTGTTCTCGTCGACGAACCTCGTGATCGAGCTCGGCATCATCCTGTACCTGCTGATGGGCTGGCAATTCACGGCGGCGGAATGGATCGGCGGCCTCGTCCTCATCGCGATCATGACGGTGCTGGTGAAGCTGACCTATCCAAAGCAGCTGATCGAAGAGGCGCGGCGACACGTCGCAGACGCGACCGGTCACGATCACGGCTCGATGGAGGCCGAAGGCGGCACGCTCGCCGAGCGGCTACGCAGCCCCCAGACGCGTGTCGCCATCGCACAGAACTTCGCGATGGACATCTCGATGCTTTGGAAAGATTTGCTCGGCGGGTTTCTGATTGCCGGCGCGCTGGCGGAATTCGTTCCGGACGGCGCGTGGAAGGCGCTGTTTCTGAGCGGATCCGCACCGGGCGTGCAGCTCATCGGCAACGCGGTCGCCGGGCCGCTGATCGCGATCGTCTCGTTCGTCTGCTCGATCGGCAACGTGCCGCTCGCGGCGATTCTCTGGGGCAGCGGTCTCTCGTTCGGGGGCGTTCTCGCGTTCCTGTACGCCGACCTCATCGTGCTGCCGCTGCTCGACATCTACCGCAAGTATTACGGCTGGCGGATGATGCTCTACATCTTCGGCGTGTTCTTCGTGACGATGGTGCTCGCGGCGATCGTGATGGACGGTGCGTTCTCGGTGCTGCATCTCGTTCCGAAGCCGAACCCGAACGTTCGTCACGACCTCACGCTGTTCTCGTTCAACTACACGTTCTGGCTGAACCTGATCTTCGGCGCGCTCGCCGCGTACCTGTGGTGGCTGAACGCGCGCAGCCCGATGGATCACGCGCGCGACCCCATGCATCACGAGGCGCACCAGCACTAGGCGCGGGCGGCGGCACGTCCCCGCCGCCCGCGCGCTTGGCGCGCCGGGGAGGCTTAGCCCCAGACCACGTGCCAGTCGACGATCGGCACCTGCGTGCCGTCCGCCAGCGTGAGGATCCCGTTGCCGCTGGCGTCGGTCGTGAACGTCGCGACCGGACCGCCCGACGCCGTCGTGATCGTGCCGTTCACGGTCACCGCGCCGTTGCTCGCGGTCGAGCTCGTCACGACGAGCTTGTTGCCGCCGGCGAGCGTGCCGGTGACGTTCACCGCGGCGAGGTTGCCGTCGGCGTCGAACGTCACGCTTCCGGTCAGCGCCGACGAGCCGAGCGCCGTTCCGCCCGAGATCGTGAACGGCGGCGCGCTCGAGAGCGTGAGCCCGTTGAGCGCCGCTTTGAACGACGTCCCGTTGCGCGTTCCGGTGAACGTCGTGTCGTTGCTGGAATCCGTCGTAATCGTCGCGGTCGCCGCCGACTGGTGGCCGTACGAGGCGTTGATCGACGGCTTCGCGTCGTTGATGATGCGGCCCGTCGTCGCGTTGTACGCGCTGGAGCTGAGCGAGGCGGAGTGGCCGAACTGCGAGATCGGGTTCGTCGCGGTGCCGGGATAGAAGGCCGACGTCACGACCCACGAGCCGTTCGTGGTCGACCCGGTCAGCGCGTAGTTGCTCTTGCGAACGCCCATCTGCAGGTGCGCCTGGTTGAACGTCGTCACGGTGCGCGCGACGTTGGCCGTGCCGCCGCTCGACGAGAACGTCGCGACCGCGTCGCGCTCGGGGTTGGTGCAGGCGTCGTCGTAGTAGTGGATCGTCTCCACCGTGACGGAGCCGTCGCTGTTGACGGTCTTGGTTCGCGTGGTCCGGTTTTTGCACGCGTGCGGCAGCGATTGCACGCTGCGCTTCGACGACGACGTGCCGAGCGTGCCGTTGTTGACGGCGGCGTCGGTCTCGCCGGTGTCGATCGGTTCGAACGCGGCATCGGTGCCGCTTTGCGCGGAGTCCTGCGGGCTCAGGGTGTTGCCGCTGCTGGGCAGGTTCCCGGGAAGCGCCGGCGACGGCGACGTTCCGCCGCCTCCGCCGCATCCTGCGAGAAGCGCCGCGGCGCAAAGCGCCGCGAGAATCGGTGTACGCATTGGTGACCTCATGTCGAAAAGTGCGCGGGATCGAGACGGCGCAGATGCACCGGCTCCGCACGATTCAGCGTACGCTTCCGTCACCGCCGCTTCATTGGACGAAGCTGATAGCGGGATGAGACTTTGATTATTTGCTCAGCGCGAAACCGGTCCGAAGAGCCGCGCCATCGGCGCGACCGCGTCGTCGGCCGCGTGCCGTACGTGATCGAGGCCGAACGCGTCCTCGATCGTGCGCAACAGGCTGTAGTGATCGTATGGTGTGTCGTCGCTCACACCGCGCGGCCCGTGATTGGTGATGACGACGGTTGGGATATGTCCGCCGCCCGGGTTGTGCGCGTCGGTGACGCAGCACGACTCCGGTCCGCCGGCGCCGCGGTCCTCGCCGCCGTCTTCGTCCCAGGTAATGACGATCGCGGTGTTTCCGCTCTTCCATACCGGTGAGGCCTGGATCGCGGCGACGAGCTCGCCCGCGACGCGGTCGCCGCGCGAGATCGCGCCGTTCGCGTCGGAGCAGTCGGCCGGAACGGCGTTGCCCGCGCCGGCGCCGATCCCGTGCATCTCGTTGCACTGGTTCGGCACGACGAGCGAGAACGCAGGCAGCTTCCCCGCGCGCAGGTCGCGCTGCCACGCCTCGAATCCGACCAGCCGCTGCGCGCGCTGCGGATCCTCGACGGTGCTTTTGAAGTTGGTGAAGCCGGTGTGCTTCGCGGCGTAGAGCGCGGGCGGGCGGGTCGCGGTCCCGGCCGAGATGATCGCGAGCGAACCGTCTTCCGGGATGTCTTCGAGATACGCGCGCCAGTCGAGTCCTTTCGCGCGCAGCTGCGTGCCGAGGTTCGGGGCGTCGATCAGGTGCGCCGGATAGCCCGGATCGTTCGCGTGCGAGCAGAACGCGCGGGTCGAGCCGGAGGCGCAGTACCACGCGTCGTCGTCGCGGATCCCGAACGTGTCGCCGCCGAGGAGCGCGACGTAGTTCCCCTCGCTGGGATGCACCTCGCCGTACATCCGCGTCGCGGTGCCGTACTCTTTCGCCAGGCGCACGATGTTCGGCGCCAGGTTGCGCTCCATGATCGTGCGGTAGCCTTTGTTCTCTTCGACGATCACGATGACGTGGTCGTAGTGCGGGACGGCGCGGTCACGCGCGTCCGGCGCGGCGCCGGCTCCGGTGAGGGAGCCGAACGCCGCGACGGCCGTTGCGAGGAGCGCCGCCGCAAGCGGGAGGAAACGCATGCGGTGCTGGTTCTCCGTGTGCTCAGTGAGTCCGCGTCGAGAGCGTGAGGACGAAGGAACGCTGCGGTAACCCGAACCGCTCGCCGTAACAGCAGCCGAAGTTCTGCTGGATCGCGTTCGCGTCGTGGTAGAACTGGTTCTCCGGGATGAACTGCGCGAGTCCGATTCGGCCGTACTGGTCGTACGCGCTGTTGAAGAGGTTCTTCACGCCGAGGCTGACGTTCAGCGTCCGGCCGAACGGGCGCGCGACGAACGCGTCGGCGTACCCGTACGGCGCGCGCAGCAGCGCGTTGTTGCGGCCGACGAAGTAGCCGTCGATCCGCATCTCGGTGCGGTCCTTCAGCGTCCAGTCGAAGCCCAGCGTTCCCTTCGAGAACGGGACGCCGACGATCGGCTGTCCGTCGCGCAGCGCACCGTTGTTCATTTGCGAGACGACCGGCACGCCGAAGTAGCGCGCCGACGCGATGTCCCAGCCGAAATCGGCGTAGAACGACGGCGAGATTCGGTAGCGCCCGGTGAAGTCGATCCCCTGGAAGCGGCCGGCTCCGGCATTCGCCGCGGCGGTCAGCGCGAGGTTGGCGATCGACGACGACGGACCGCACACCGTGCTCAGGCGCGTGAGGTACGCCTGAAGGTTCTGCGGGACCGCAGAGGATCCGAACGACGTCAGCGGGAGGTTGTTGGAGAAGATCACGTTGGTGACGTCCTCCTCGTAGCCGACGATCTGGATCTGGCTGTCGCCTTGAAGACGATGTCCGTACGAGATCTCCAGCTCCTTCGCGCTCTCCTGATTGAGCGCCGTGTTCGGCGCCGAGCCGATGCTGTTCAGCGCGCCACAGCTCGGGTTCAGCGCATCGGGCTGCGTCGAGACGATCGGCGCGCCGGCCTTGAGCTGCGCGTTCGGCGCTTCGCTGCCGCGGCCGGCCGAGATGCGCCAAACGTCGTACGAGTTCGGACGGTACACGAACGCGAGCCGCGGGTCGAGCGTGGTCTGCTGCGAGACGCTCGAGTGCTTCAGGTTGGCGTTCGCGAAGATCTGCAGCGCGGGGTTTACGGTGAGCACGTCGCGCAGGAAGGCGTTGGTGAGCGTCGAGCCGAGGTCGGGGCGGTTCTTGATCGGACCGCCGTTGCCGTAGGTTCCGGCCTGATAGAGCTGGTGCATCGCGAGGAAGCCGAACCCGAAGCTGTTCCGGTCGGTGACGATGTCGTCGCTGACGCGCTCGCCGAACGTTTGGTAGCGGTTCGTGAAGCCGCCGTAGTTGCGGTCGTAGAGCTGATAGTACGCGTTGGCGAACCCTTCCGCGACGACGTTGTGGCGGCCGAACGTTCCCGTGTAGCGGCCATCGTAGTCGTGCAGCCGCAACGACTGCCACGCCACGTGCGATCCGCCGAACGGGCCCGAAAACGCGGACGCGTACTGGTTGGGCGTGAAGCACGCCGTCGGGTTCGCGTCGGTGACGACGACGTAGCCGGTCCCGCCGCCCGGCAGCGCGCACGTGGTGGCGCTTTGCTGCGCGTTGTAGAGGACCTGTCCGGGGGTGATGAAGTCGTTGTCGCCTTCGCCGGTCTTGTCGTCCCACGTCGTGGCGACCATTCCGGTGAGCTGCAGCGACGAGGTGTTGCTCAGCGCGTAGCGCAGCTTCAACAGGTCGTTGCGCTGCAGGTAGGCGCCGGAGACCAGCCACGTGTTCGCCGCGACGTTGCCGCTGGTGAGGTCGCCCGTCAGCAAGCCCGTCTGCGTGATCGTTTGCGGCTTGAACCCGCCGTACGTTCCGGCGATGCCGAACGATGCCGCGTAGCCGAGGCGGCCGGCGGTTCCCGTCGCGCTGATCGCGGTTTGCATCCGGCCTTGGTCGCCGAAGCTCTGGCTGAAATCGAACGTGCGCCGCGAGGTCGGCGCGAGCGTCTGAAAGTCGATCGTCCCGGCGATCGCGTCGATCCCGAGCAGCGCCGAGCCGCCGGTGCCGTATGCGATCTGCACGTTGGCGAGCGAGGTCGAGGGCGAGAGCTGGTAGTTGAACCCGCCGCCGGTTCCGTTGAAGAGGCCCATCGGTCCGACGGGGTGGCCGTCGACGAGCGTTTGCGCTTCCGAGGGGCGCATCCCGCGAATCGAGATGTTCAGATCGTCGCCCGGCGCCGAGTCGAGGCTGAACGAGGTGACGCCGGATTGTGTGAGCAGCGCGTCGCCGATGCGGACGTTCGCTTCGCGCTGGATCAGCGCGGCGCTGATCGTGCGGTTGATCACCGTCGTCGTCGCGAGGGCGTTGCGGTTCGAGTTGGCCGTCACGCGGCCGATCTCGCGCAGCCCGGACTGGCTCGACGTCGCGCGCGCGACGACGATGCGCACCGAGAGCGCGCTCCCGCCTGCGGTGACGGCCTCGTCGGTGACGCGCGAGTGCTCGTAGCCGACCGCCTCGATGTCGATGTCGTAGAGTCCCGGCGGCTCGGCCGGGAACGCGAAGGTTCCGTCCGCGCCGGTCTTCGTCGACGCGACGCGCGTTGCTGCCTGGTAGAGCGTGACGGTCGCGCCGGTGACGGCAAGACCGTTCTGCTGGTCGACGACGTTTCCGCCGATCGCCGCTCCGACGGCCGTGGTCGACTGCGCCTCGACTGCATGAGTCGCGCAGGGACCAACGGCCAGGAACAGCGTCAGCGAACAAGCCGCGAGCGAACGCAGCGGATGACGCAAGTTCTTCTCCTTGTTGAAGGGCCACGAGGGCGTCGTTGCGCCCTCCCCCAGAAGTGAGCGCCAGCGGCGTTATGGATCGCCTAAGCAGCGTTTAAGCGCGCGTTATCGAATGGGTCGCGCCGATGACTTCGACCGCGACCGAGCGACCGGCAACTGCGTCGGCGATCCCCGAGACGATGCGCGCGCTGCGCAAGACCGCCGCCGCGCCCGGCTTCACGCTGGAGCACATCCCGGTTCCGTCGATCGGGCCGAGCGACGTGCTCATTCGCGTAAAGACGGTCGGTCTGTGCGGGACCGACCTGCACATCTACAGCTGGGACCATTGGGCAGAGCGGCGGGTCAAGCCGCCGCTGACGATCGGCCACGAGTTCATGGGCGAGGTCGCCGCGGTCGGCGCCGCCGTGAAGGCGGTGCGCGTGGGCGACCGCGTCTCGGCCGAAGGACACCTTGCGTGCGGGATCTGTTCGCTCTGCCGCACCGGACAGGCGCACATCTGCGAGCACGTGCAGATCATCGGCGTCGACACCGACGGTTCGTTCGCGGACTACATTCGGATGCCGGAGTCGAACGTGTGGAAGCTCGACCCGTCGATCCCCGACAGCTGGGCGGCCGTGTTCGATCCGCTCGGCAACGCGGTCCACACCGTGATGAGCGCAGGCGTCTCGGTGAAATCGGTCGCGATCACCGGCGTCGGCTCGATCGGGTTGATGGCGATTCCGGTCGCGCGCGCGGCGGGCGCGGCGAAGGTCTTCGCGATCGACGTCAACCCGCAGAAGCTAGAGCTGGCGAAACGCGTCGGCGCCGATGCGACGTTCTCGGCGACGCAGCCGGATTTGGTCGAAGAGATCGTTCGCCGCACCGGCGGCGACGGCGTCGACGTGCTGCTGGAGATGTCGGGTTCGGGACAGGCGATCGACAACGGGCTGGCGATGGTGCGCAACGGCGGCGTCGCCGCGCTGCTGGGAATTCCGTCCGACGACGTCGAGATCAACCTCGCCGAACGGATCATCTTCAAAGGGCTGACGGTGCTCGGGATCAACGGCCGCCGGATGTTCGAGACCTGGTACCAAACGCAGGCGCTCGTCACCAGCGGCCGCGTCGATCT
>DASZGA010000236.1:0-2992 GCA_035939295.1 Candidatus Elarobacter sp.
TTGATCTCGCCCTGGTCGATGATGTAGCACCGGTCCGCCACCGCTAGGGCGGAATACAGATTCTGCTCCACGAGCAGCGTCGTGATCCCCGCGGACTTGATCTCCCGGATCACGTTCTCCACTTCGCGGACGATCAGCGGCGCCAGGCCCTCCGTGGGCTCGTCCAGCAGCAGCACTTTCACGTCTTGGAGCAGCGCTCGGGCGATCGCAAGCATCTGTTTCTCGCCGCCGCTGATCTCGTCGCCCTTGTGCGTCAGCCGCTCCCGCAGCCGGGGGAACTTCTCGTAGACGTGGTCGAGGGTCCAGCCGGGTTTGCGCGCCGTCACCTGTGCCAGCTTGAGGTTCTCCGCCACCGTGAGATTGGTGAAGATCCGGCGCTCTTCGGGGACCAGCGAGACACCCATCCGCGCGATCGTCATCATGTCGCGGCCGACCAGCTCCTGGCCGTCCAGCGTCACGCTGCCGGTGCGCGGCTTCTGCCAGCCGACGATGCTCTTGAGCGTCGTCGTTTTGCCGACGCCGTTGCGGCCGAGGAGCGCGACGGTCTCGCCCGCGCCGATGTGCAGCGAGACGTCGCGCAGCACATGGCTGTCGCCGTAGTAGGTGTTGATCTTCTCGACGTTCAGACGCGTCTGCAGGGAGTTGGGATGGACCGCCGGCGCGCTCACGGGTGCGCGAGCTCCGTCTCGGAATGGCCGCCGAGGTACGCTTCCTGGACCCGCGGGTTGTCGCGGATCTCCGCCGGCGTGCCCGTCGCCAAGACCGTCCCTTGATGAAGCACGGTGATCGAGTCTGAGAGGCCCATCACCATCTCCATGTCGTGCTCGATCACCAGCACCGTCATCTCCGTCGAAAGCTTCCGGATCAGCGCCTCGGTCTTGCGCGCCTCGTCCTTCGACATCCCCGCGACCGGCTCGTCGAGCAGCAGAATTTGCGGCTGCGTCGCGAGCGCGATCGCGATGTCGAGCCGCTTCTTGTCGCCGTGCGAGAGATCGCCGGCGCGCACGTCGGCGACGCCGTCGAGCTCGAGCCGCGACATCGCGCGCTCGGCGAGCGCGTCCACGTCGTCCAGGCGCGTCGAACGCCGGAAGACCTGCAGCGCGAACGGCCCTTGCACGCGCGCGAGCGCGGCGAGGCGGCAGTTCTGCCTCACCGTTTGATCCGGATAGAGGCTCGCGGTCTGGAACGCCTTCGCGATTCCCAGGTGCACGCGCGCGGTTCCGCTCACGCGGCTCACGTCGCGGCCTTTGTAGTTGATCGTCCCCGACGTCGGCGCGATCGTGCCCGAGAGCAAGTTGAAGAACGTCGTCTTCCCGGCGCCGTTCGGGCCGATCACCGCGCGCAGCTCGCCGGGGTCGACCTTGAAATCGATGTCACGGTTCGCCGCGAAGTGGCCGAACAGCTTGCCGATCTTGAACGTCTCGATGATGCTCATCGGTCCGGCGCGATGGCCTTCGGCGCCTGGCCGGAGCAGCGGGTCCGGCTCCTCGGTGCGCGGGCGCAGCGAGCGCACGAACACCGCGCGCGGGTTTTTCTCGCGCCGCGTCAGCAGCGTGCCGAGCACGCCGCGCGGCAAGAACACGATCACCGCGACGAACAGGAGTCCCTCGATCAGCCGCCACGCCTGCGTCTTTCCGGAAAGGACGTTCTCCAGGTACATGATGAGCGCCGTCCCGACCACCGGGCTGAACAGCGTCTGCACGCCGCCGACGACCGTGTAGATCACGAACTGGCCGCTGCGTTCGATCGAAAGCGACTCGACGGCGACCGTTCCGTCGTAGCAGGCCCGTAGCGCGCCCGCGAACCCGGTCAGGGCCCCGGCGATCCCGAACGCCGCAAGGCGGTACAGCGGTGCGCTGAAGCCGACCAGCACGCTGCGCTCCTCGTTCTCGCGAATCGCAGTCAGGACTTCGCCGAACTGCGAGCGCGTCAGCGTGCGCGTGAACCACAGCACCAAGACCAGCACGATCGCCGCAAAGATGTACCACAGCTTGATGTCGCCGAGGTTGCCGAGGATGCCGAGATCGAGGTTCGGCAGCGCCGTCTGCAGATCGATGTTCCACGGCCCGATCGGGAGCATCGCGTTCGGGATCGACTGCAGCCCGTCGTCACCGTTGGTCCAGTCCTTCGCCTGCTCGACGATGAAGAAGACCATCTGCGCGAACGCGAGCGTGAGCAGCGCGAAATAGATCCCGTACAGCCGCACCGTGACCGCGCCGACCAGCAGCGCGAGGACCGCCGTCACCAGCGTCGCGCCGATGACCGCAAACCACAGGTTCGGATGCTGCGGCATCGCGCGCAGCAGCAGGATCGCGGCGATGTAGCCGCCGCCGCCGTAGAACATCGCCTGCCCGTACGAGAGCATCCCCGCGTAGCCGAGCAGCAAGTTGAACGCGATCGCCGCGACGCTGACGATCAGGATCTGCGTCGCGAGCCCCGCGTACCCGCCGATCGCGTGCAGCACGAAGGGGAATACCGCTAGTCCAAGCGCGGTCAGCACCGCGAACCGCAGATCGCTCAGCAGTAGGCTCGTGCGGCCGGCATACGCCTCGTGGGCCGTTTCTGTCGTCGTCGTCATGACTGGCGGATGACCTCGCTCTCGCCGAGCAGACCCTGCGGCCGCAACAGCAGAACCAGCGCCATGCACACGTAGATGATCACGTTTGCCGCCGGCGCGTAGAACAGCGTGGTGAGGCTGTAGAGCTCGCCGATCAGCAGCCCCCCGAGCACCGCGCCCCAAAAGCTGCCGAGCCCACCGACGACCACGACGACGAACGACGGCACGAGGAACAAGAACCCGGTGCCCGGATCGACCGAGTAGATCGGCGACGCGGCCGCCCCGACGAGCCCTGCCACCGCGGCGCCGAGCGCGAACACGATCGTCGACGCCTGCCGGATGTTGCCGCCGAGCAATTGCACCATGATCCGGTCGCGAATCCCCGCGCGGACGATCAAGCCGTAGTCGGTGCGCACCAGGAACAGCCAGACGAGC
>DASZGA010000237.1:0-5378 GCA_035939295.1 Candidatus Elarobacter sp.
GGCGTGCGGCGTAAGGCTCGAGCTGCGCTGGCCGAACGACCTCGACGTCGACGCGCGCAAGGCCGGCGGGATCCTCTGCATCTCGCGGGTGCTCGGGCCGGAGGCGTTCGCCGCCTGCGGCGTCGGGCTGAACGTCCACCGCCCGGTGGACACCGCGATCGACGTCGAGTTGCCGGTCGCGTATCTTTCCGACGTGAAGCCCGGGGTCGAGCGCGAGGCGGTGCTGGCCGGGATCCTCGGTGCGATGGACGGGCTGCTGGACGTTCTCGACCGGCCGCACGCGATCGCGCGGGCGTGGGAAGAGCGCGCCGCGCTCCGCGGGCGGCCGTACCGGTTGCGGCTCGACTCCGACGGATCGATCGTCGAGGGGACCGCGCTGCGGCTCGACCGCGAGGGCGGGCTGGTCGTGCTGTGCGAGGGCGTCGAGCGCGTCGTGCACCTCGCCGAGGCGCGCGTCGTCGGCTAACCGGATCTTCCTAGACGCTTCGTAGACGCGGCCCCGGTAGGCTGCGAGCATGCACTACGGATTGTACGGGGACCCCGATCGCGACCGCGAGCGCTTCACGCGCTACGTGCCGACCGTGAAGGGCACCGGCGAGGATAGCATGTTCGCCAAGAAAAGCACGCACGTGCACGCGTACGTCTCGCGGGTCGGACAGGACCGCACCGCGCTCGTCTCGCAGCTGCCGCACCGTTTCGCCTGGGCCTGGAACCGGCACGACATGGACGCGGCGTTCGCCGACTTCGAAGACGACGCGGTCTTCGTCGACGTGCGCGGGACCTGGCACGGCTACGAGGAGATCGTCAACGAGCACGACGCGCTGCACCGCACCGTCTTCGCCAACAGCACGCTGGCGATCGACGACGTTCGGCTGCGGCTCATCACGATCGACAGCGCGTACGTGCACGCCGAATGGACGCTGACCGATGCGGGTTCGGATGCGGAGCTCGTTCGCCGCGGGACGCTGATCTTCGTCGTCGCGCGGCAAGGCTCTGCGTGGCGAGTGTTCGCCGCGCAGAGCACCGGTTCGCTCTAGCCCGACTTGACGACGCCGCCCAGCGCGACGTTCGCCTTGCCGAGGACGGCGATCGCCGCGGTCTCCGCGGAACCGTCGACGCTCAGCGCGAGGTTCGCGGTCGCGTTGACGTGCGCGGGCTTGGGGATCATCTTCGCCGACACGCCGCCGTCCTTGAGCGCCTTGGTGGCGATCATCGTGTCGGCGTTCGACGAGAAGAACAAGATGACGTCAGCCATCGCGTCTCATTTCGATCCCGTCACCAGCTCGTCGAGCCCGGCTGCGACTTCGTTCAGCTCGCCGACGCGCGCGACGGCCTGCTGCGTCCGCGCCGCCATCTCGGTCGCCAGCGTGTCGATCACGACGACGTCGCCGAGGATCTCCGCGTTGAGCGCCGATGCGGCGAGGATCTTCTCGGAGACGCCTTTGCGCACCGCGACGCTGCCGTTGCTCGCGGCCGTCTCGCTCGTCTCGGTCGCGGCCTGCATCAGCAATTCACCCTGGCGTTCGACGGCCTCGCGCGTCTGCGCGACGTGGTCGCCCGAGACCTCGCTGCCGACGATGACGACCGAGAGCTCCTGCGCCGACGCGCGCACCTGGCGCGAGCGCGCCGCGAGCTGGCGGCCGATCCGCTCGACGACCGGGAGCGCGATCGCGAACGCGATCAGGATCCCGACCAAACCCCACATCATCAGCGAGGTCAGCGTGTGCTGCTGCACCGCGGTGAACGTCGCCAGCGGAACGCCGAACCAGCGCAGCGCGACGACCTTGAGCTGATCGTTGTAGATCGGCTCGACGCGCACCAGATAGTCGGTGCCGCCTTCCTTGTCGATCCCGTAGTACGCGGAGGTGAGATCCTTGACCGTCGCCGTCGCGCCGTCGTCGACGAGCCGCGTCCCGTCGGGGCGCGTGATCGAGCTGGAGATCAGCTCGCTTTCGAAGATCACCGCCGCTTTGCCGCCGAGCGCGTGCGCGGCGGTGTCGACGATGTCGTAGTAGTGGTCGACGACGATCCCGCCGTAGGCGACGCCGATCGTGCGCTCGTTGGCGTCGGAGATCGGAACCGCGGAGACGATCCCCAGCCCTTCGACCAGCCCTTCGCGGCCGGAGGTCGTCGACTCGATCTGGGGCTCGAGGAGCTCGGGAACCAGCTCGTCGTGCGGGATCGTCGCGGCGGTGCTGACGGTCTCGCCGCCGAGCGCGCGCTTCACGAACGGCGAGTCGAGCCGAACGCCGGCGCGGCCGCCGGTCGAACGCGCGACGACGACGCCGTGCGCGTCGACGATGGTGAGGAACGAGAGACCGCCCTGGTGCGCGATCCCGGTCAGCGTCCCTTCGAGGTTCTTCGCGTGCGCCGCGGTGCCGCGGCGGATCACGTCGTTGATCGCGGCCTGCCCGACCATCAGCTTGACGAGGTCGCGCTTGGCGTCCCAGTAGCCGGCGAAGCCGGTCGAGCCGCTCTGCACCTGCTGCGCGGCGAGCTTGTTCAAGTCCGTCGCCATCGTGTTGCGCGCCGCGATCGCGCTGATCGCCGACGATATGACGACCGCGACGACGAGCGTTCCGACGAGTTTCGTTCGAAGACCAAGCTTCATACCGGGGTTTCCTCCGCCTTGAGCTGTTGCGTATCCGTAATGGTGTAGCGCTCGAGCTGCGCGTCGATCGCGGCGGCGCGCCGGCTCATCTCCTCGACCGATCCGACGATCCGCTCCGCCGCCGAGGTGACCTCGGCGTTGACGTAGGTCAGGACCTCGACCGACGACGCGTTCGCCGAGCTGATCTCGGTGATCGAGTCGAACGCGCGCGAGACCTCGCCCGAGTGCGCGGCCATCTGTTTGGTCGCCGCCAGGTTCGCGCCGACCGAGCTGGTGATCTCTTCGATCGAGCGGATGACGCGGAAGGTGTTCTCCGACATCGAGCGCGTGACGGAGCTGATCTGGGTGATCTGCCGGTTCGCGTCCATGACCGTCGTGACGATGTCGCGCAGCGCGCCCGACGCGCTGTCGGTCGAGACGACGGACTCTTCGAGCCGCTCGTTCAGACGCCGCATCGCGCCGGTGACCTGTCCGATGACGCTTTGCGTCGAGCCGATGTGGCCGGCGATCTCTTTGGTCGCCTGCACGCTGCCGTCGGCGAGCTTGCGAATCTCGCTCGCGACGACGGCAAAGCCGCGGCCGTGCTCGCCGGCGCGCGCCGCCTCGATCGCGGCGTTGAGCGCGAGCAAGTTCGTCTGCTCGGCGATCCGGTCGATGACCTTGACGATGTCGCCGATCTGGTCGGAGTTCGTGCCGAGCCGTGCGATGTCGCCGGCCAGCTCTTCGATCGTAGTGCGAATCGTCGCCATCGCGTCGACGATGGTGTGGATCGCCGTCCCGCCGCGGTCGGCGGTCAGCGTCGTCTCCGAGGAGATCGTCAGCAGCGAGTCGACCTGCGCCGAGACTTCTTCGATCGACGCCGACATCGACGACACGTTGACCGCGGTCTCGTCGAGCGAGCTGCGCTGCTGCTCGGCGGAGCCCGCGAGCTCACTGATCGCGTCGGTCATCGCGCGCACCTTGAGCAGCGCCCCTTCGACGATCTGCGACTGCTCGACGATCCCTTCTTCGAGCTGCTTCTGCGCGATCGCGCCGCCCTCGATCACCGCCAGCGAGGCGGTCGCGGTCGCCTGCAGATCCGTCCCCGCGCCGCCGAGCGAGTCGGCCTCGCGGTGCATCGTCCCGACGAAGTCGCGCATCCCGAAGATCAGCTTGTTCAGCCCGACCGCGAGCTCGCCGAGCGGGCCGTCGGCGACGGCCAAGTTCTTGGTGAGATCACCGCTCGCGACGTCCCGAACCCCGGTCGTCAGCGCCGCCAGGGATTGTCCGAGCGAGCCGTTTGCGGGAAGGGCGAGCCGCTCCGAGCCGCGGAGCGCGGCAAGCTCGGGGTCTCCCTCAGCGGCCGCGGCCGAGCCGGCCAGGAGCCAGCCGGCGATCGCGACCGCCAGGAACAGCGCGGCCGAGACCGCCAGTGCGGCGAGCGAGCCGGCCGGCGGGTGGACGACGTACGTCGCGAGCGCCGCGGCTGCGAGGGCAGCCAGCGCCGCAACGGCGAGACCGGCCCCCGGCGTAGACCGGGCGCGAACGGCGACGAGAGGATCCAGGGTCAGTCTCAATCGGCCCTCGGGTGATGCAACAAGGCACGGAAAAAGGTGCGCACCCACACGTTCCGTCCTTAGGAGGCATCGGACGTTCGGCAGGCGGCCTTGAGCCGATCGCGCTTGCTTTGCCTAGGCCGGTTTGTTGGCGCGGCTGCGCCGCTCGCAGGCCTCGCAGAAATGCGAATACTTGTTGTCGGTATCGAAAACCGAATTCGAGTAGTACATGGCGCAGCGCGCGTTGTAGCAGTGCTTCAGGCCGAGCGCGTGGCCGATCTCGTGGACGCTCTCTTTGAGGACCCGCTGGAAGAGCGCGTTCTCGTCGGGCTGATCGCCGTAGAACTCCGAGCGCAGCCGGTGCAGCGAGACGACGGCGCAGCGCTGCGCCTCGCTCGAGGAGCCGAACACGAACTGGTGCGAGGTCTTGTAGAGATCGAACTCGGTGATCCCGAGGACCAGATCGCCGCGCGCCTCGTACGACGCGGTCAAGCGGCCCGCGAGCGAGCCGAAGAACAGTTGTCCGCGCGCGCTGTTCAGCGCGGTCTTGGGGACGGTGAGCATCGCGCGCACGACGGCCGTCGCGAGGAACCGCTCCTCCAGGCACAATGCGAGCCGGCTGAGCAATCCCGCGTCGATCGCGTTGATCGGAACGATGCTGATCTCGCGCACGCCGCTGACATCCGTTCGGTTCGCGTGCCGCGCGGTCCTGGCATCTGAAGTTGTCGTCCCGAGGCTCATCGAAGGGGACGGGATGATCATCGGGATCGGGATCGATCTCGCCGAGGTGGAGCGGTATCGCTTCGACGAGGCGCGCCGCGCGCGCTTCGCGCGCAAGGTCTACACCGCGGAAGAGATGGCGTACGCGATGCGCAAGCGCAACTGGCCCGAACGGCTGGCCGGATTCTTCGCCGCGAAGGAAGCGGTGCGCAAGGCGTTCGGCCACGCGATCCCGTGGGGCGCGGTCGGCGTCTCGCACGAGCGGAGCGGGAAGCCGGTGATCCGCTTCTACCGCGGCTACGAGAAGCTGCTCGAGCGGCGCGGCGTGCGCGCGATCCACCTGACGATCACGCACACCGCGACGACCGCCGCCGCCGTCGTCGTGCTCGAAGGTTAACGGCGCGTTATCATGCTGCGCGAGCGCGATCGATGAGAGCGGTGACCGCGGCGCAGATGCGCGCGATCGACGCTGCGGCGGTGGCGCGCGAGGGCGAGGTCGCGCTGATGCGCGC
>DASZGA010000238.1:0-3322 GCA_035939295.1 Candidatus Elarobacter sp.
CGAAGCGCAGCCCGAAGAACACCGGCTGATCGAGGTTGTCGATCCCGTTCGGCCCGCCGGTCCACTGCGAGAGGTTCAAGAACACCTGCGGCACGATCTCGCCGAAACCGAGCGTCACGATCGCGAGGTAGTCGCCGCGCAGGCGCAGCGTCGGGGCGCCGAGGAGAATCCCGAAGACCCCGGCGATGCCGGCGGCGACGAAGATCAGGATCCAGAACGGGACGTGGATCCCAGGCTGCGACCAGAACGGCGTGTGAATGTTGAAGTTTCCGGACGCGAGCATCGCGAACGCGTACGATCCGATCGCGAAGAACGCCGCGTAGCCGAGATCGAGCAGCCCGGCGAACCCGACCACGATGTTCAGGCCGAGCGCGAGCAGCACGAACGCACCCGCGTCGGCGAGAAAGTTCGTGAACGCGGAGCCGTTCTGGTGGAACAGCGGCATCACGAACGGCAGCGCGATCGCCACCGCGAAGGCGAGATACGCGTTGCGCGAGCCCGCCGAAACCTTCATCACACCTTGTTCGGGAGCGACTCGCCGAGCAGCCCCGACGGCCTGAAGATCAGCACCAGCACCAGCACGGTGAAGACGACGACGTTGGCCCACTGGTCGCTGATGAACTGCGTCGTCATCGCCTCGATCAGCCCGATCAGGAAGCCGCCGAGCATCGCGCCCGCGAGGTTGCCGATCCCGCCGAGCACGGCGGCGGTGAAGGCCTTGAGACCGGCGGCGAAGCCGTTGAAGAACCACGTCGAGCCGTAGTAGACGCCCGAGACGAAGCCGGCCGCGCCGGCGAGCGCCGAGCCGATCAGGAACGTCAGCGCGATCGTCGTGTTGATGTTGATCCCCATCAGTTGCGCGGCGTCCTTGTCCTGCGCGGTCGCGCGCATCGCTTTGCCGAGCCGCGTGTTGTTCACGAACGCCTGCAGCACGATCATCAGGACGACGGCGAGCAGGATCACCATGATCTGCTTCGCCTGCACGTTCACGCCGCCGAGCGCGAACTCGGGATTGGGTATCACCTGCGGGAAGGGGACCGGCGACGGGCCTTTCCAGTACAGCATGATGTTTTCGAGGATGAACGACATCCCGATCGCGGTGATCAGCGGCGCCAGCTTCGGCGCGTTGCGCAGCCGCCGGTAGGCCAGCCGCTCGAGGATCACGCCGGTCAGGCCGCACAGCAGCATCGCGCCGAGGATCGTCACCGCGACGATCACGATCAGCATCGGCCCGGTCACGATCCCGGTCACGCCGAGCAGCGTCAGGATCGCGAGCGAGAAGAACGTCCCCAGCGTGTAGACGTCGCCGTGGGCGAAGTTGATGAGCTCGATGATCCCGTAGACCATCGTGTAGCCGAGCGCGATCAGCGCGTAGATGCCGCCGAGCGAGAGCCCGTTGATCAGCTGCTGGAGAAAGAGATCCAAGCGGCTAGGTCTTGACGGTGATCGTATCGACCGTGACCGGCTTGCCGCCCACGACGTGGAAGAGCGTCAGGATCGGCGCGGTCGTGTCACCGTTGGCATCGAAGCCGATCTTGCCGATCGGGGAGTCGAAGTTGCTGGTCGCGGCGACGTTCTTCTGCACGTCGGCGCGCGTCGGCAGCTTGCCGCCGTTGTCGTTGATCGCTTTCTCGATCGCCGCGATCTCGATCTTCGCGGCGGTGTACGAGTTGGCGGAGTACGGCCCCACGTCGCTGTTGAAGCGCGCACGGTACGCGGCGACGAATGCCTTCGCCGACGGCAGCTTCGTCGCGTCGGGTGCGGCCGTCGTCATATAGGCGCCGTTTGCCGAGTCGCCGGCGACCTTCTCGAACTCGGGGTCGGAGATGCCGTCGCCGCCGAGATACGGTATCTTGCCGAGGCCGGCGTCGCCCATCTGCTTGCGGACGAGCCCGCCGCCGGTCGAGGTCGTACCGCCGTAGAACACCATATCCGGGTTCAGCGACTTCGCCTTGGTCAGCAGCGCTTTGAAGTCTTGCTGGTTCGCGGTCGTGTGCTCGTGCCCGAGCACCGTTCCGCCGGCCTGTTTGAACGACGCTTCGAAGACGTCGGCGAGTCCCTTGCCGTACGTCTCGTTGTCGTCGATGATGAACGCGCGCCTGAAGCCCAGCCGCTGCGCCGCGACCTGCGCGAGCGCCGATCCTTGCTTGGAGTCGCGCGTGCAGACGCGGAAGAACGTGTTGACGTCGGGGTGCGCTGTCCGCAGCTTCTTCGCATCGTCGCCGGTCGTGAGCCCGTCGTTCGTCGTCGAGGGCGCGATCTGAACCAGCCCGCCGTCGTTCGTCAGCGGGATCTCCGACTTCGCGACGTTCGAGTTGAACGGCCCGACCATCGCGAGAACCGCGGAGTCGGCCAGGAACGTCTTGACGTTCTGCGCGCCTTGCGCGGGGTCGTGCTTTCCTTGCACGGCGTCGTCGAGGGTCGAGGCTTCGAGCTTGTACTTCCCGCCGGCGAACCCGTTCTTGTTCGCCTCCTCGATCGCCATCACGGCGCCGTTCTGCGTCGGGATCCCGATCGAGGCGTCGGCGCCGCTGACCGGCAAGTCGATCCCGATCTTGATCGTGCTCCCGCTCGCCACCGGCCCGCTGGAGGCCGAGCCGGACGCCGACGTGGTCGAAGACGTCGACGAAGACGAGTTGGTGCACGCCGCAAGAAGAGCTGCCAAGGCAGCCGCGCCGACGGCCCGCGAGATCGCTGACAAACGCATACCACGACTCCCGAGAGAGGGACGAATCGGGCCTGGAGTACGCCCGCACACCCTAGGCGCCCTGCGTCGGCGGTCGGGAGCAGGCTAAACCGTCGCCAGCTCCCGGACGGCGGCGGCGTTGAAGTAGGCGGCGCGCGGGTGGTGGATCACGAACGCGGCGGTCGACTGCTCCGGGATGATCTGGTGCGCGCTGCTGAGCGACGCGCCGATCGCGTTCTCGACGTCGAGCAGCTTCCACACGATCTCGTGCTGCGTGAGGTCGGGGCACGCGCCGTAGCCCCACGAGTAGCGCTTTCCGCGCGCGTCGGGAAGGCCGAGCTCGTGCCGGATGCGGCGGTGGGTTCGTTCGGCAAGCGCTTCGGCCGACTGCACCGAGAAGCCGTGCAGGAAGTACGACTCGCTGTAGTCGTTGCGCGCCTGCAGCGCTTCGGTGCGGCGCGAGGCCTCCGAGCCGATGGTGACGACTTGCAGCGCGATCACGTCGCTCGCGCCGCCGTTCTCGGGCTCGCGCACGTAGTCGGCGAGGCACAGGTGCTCGCCGCCCGCTTGGCGCGCGAAGGTGAAGCGCGCGATCTCGCGCGTGGGGTTTTGCGGATCGAAGACGATCACGTCGTC
>DASZGA010000239.1:0-9319 GCA_035939295.1 Candidatus Elarobacter sp.
CGTCGTGAACCAGCCCAACGGCGGGCTTGCGAAGGCGCGCAACGCCGGGATCGCCGTCTCGACCGGAGAGCGGATCGCGTTCATCGACGACGACGTTCTGCCGACGCCGGTCTTCGCCGCCGAGCACCTGAGATCCGATGCGAAGCACGGCGACGTCGTCGTGCGCGGCGCGGCGATCAACACCGAGTCGTTCGACGCGCTTCCGGTTCCCGTGTGGACGCTGAAAGACTACAGCGGCAACTGGTTCTGGACAACCAACGTTTCGGTCCGGCGCTCGCGGCTCGACGCCGCCGGCGGACGCTTCGACGAATCGTTCAGCGAGTACGGCTGGGAAGACATCGAGCTCGGGATGCGGCTGCGCGCGCTCGGCACGAAGGCGGTCTTCAACCGCTTCGCGCTGGCGTTCCACTACAAGCCGCGGCCGAAGGGGACGAACGTCGAAGGGATGCTGCGCCAAGTGCGCGCGCAGGCGCGAACGGCGGTGAAGCTCGAGCAGCTCCACCCGAGCTGGCGCGTTGCGCTCGCGATCGGCGACACCCCGCCGCAGCGGCTGCTCGGCGAAGCGCTGCGCAAGAGCGGGCTCGTCCCGCGGCTCGAAAACGTGGTCGGCGAGACGTCGCCCGACCAGAAGCTTTCCCCGGCGAAGCTCGCCGCAGCGCGCCTCCTCGCCAGCGCGGCGTACTACGACGAGCTTGCGCGCGCGAAGAAACCATAGCAGCGCGTGAAGATCCTGCTTTCGCGCACGGATCGCGTCGGCGATCTGATCCTCTCCACGCCCGCGATCGCCTCGGTGCGCCGCTCGTTCCCGGATGCGCACATCACGCTGGCGTGCAGCCGCTACAACTCGGTCGTCGTCGACCGTTCGCCCGACGTCGACGAGCTCGCAATGGTCCCGACCAGCGTGAGACCCGACGTCTTCGGCGCCCGCTTCCGTGACGTCGACCTGGCGATCGCGCTCGCGCCGCGCGACGTCGACCACCGCATCGTCGGCGCGACGCGCGCGCCGAAGCGGGTCGGCTACACCTACTCGACGCGTTACCTCGCGCGGCTGATTCTGCGCACGCGTCTGACCGACGTCGTCCTGAGCGAGGCCGACCCTGCGACGGCGGAACGCCACCCCGACCGCAGCATCGCCCACGAGGTCGATCAGGTTCTCGCCGTTGCGGCGGCGGCCGGCGCGCGGACGCTGTTCCACGAGCTCGTTCTGCCGGTGACCGACGAGGACCGCGCTGCGACCGGCGCGCTCCCCGAGCGGCCGATCGTCGTCCAGCTCGGTCAGCGCTGGACCGAGGACGGCTCGACGACCGCAAGCTGCCTGCAGCTTTTCCGAGATCTGCGCGCGCTCGGCCGCCCGATCGTCGCCACCTACGGCGAGGACGCGCGCGAGCTCGGCGAGACGGTCGAACGGGCGGGGGTCGCCGACGCCGTCCGCGGCAGCCTGCCGTTCCACGTCTGGGCCGCCGTCTTCGAACGGGCCGCCTGCGTGGTCACGATCGACACGGGTGCGACACATGTCGCAAGCGCCGTCCGGGTACCGACGGTCGTCCTGTTCGAGTACAAGTGGTTTCGGCTCGCTTCGCAGGAATGGTCGCCGTACCGCGTGCCGAACGCGATCCTGCGCAAACCGCCCGACGCATCCGAAAGCTCGCTGCGCGCCTCGCGCGCCGAGATCGTCGCGGCCGTCGCCAAACTTCTATGACAGCACCGCGCATCTCCGTCGTCGTTCCGACGTACAACCGCCTCGACACGCTTCGCCACGTGATCCCCTCGCTGCTCGCGCAGGATTTGCGGCGCGGCGAGTACGAGGTCGTCGTCGCCGACTCCAACTCCACCGACGGCACCGCCGAGTATCTCGCCGGCGTCGCGAAGGACGCGCCGTTCGTCCGCCACCTGCCGGGGCCGTACACCGGCCGCGCATCCGCGCGCAACGCCGGGATCGCCGCCGCGCAGGCGCCGATCGTGCTGTTCACCGATGCCGACATCATCGCGTCGCCCGATCTGCTCTCGCGCCACCTCGCGCACCACGATCGTCCAGGCACGCGCGCGATCGTGGGAATGGAAGTGCAAGTCTCGTCCTACGACGACTATCTCGCCAAGCGCAACGACCGCGGGAAGCGCGAACCGCTGCACGGCGAAGAGCGCAAACGGCTGTCCTGGCTGTACTTCCTGACCGGGAACGCGTCGGCGCCGCGCGCCGAGCTGGACCGCGTCGGCCGCTTCGACGAAGACTTCACCGGCTACGGCCATGAGGACTTGGAGCTGGGCTATCGCTTGCAGCACGGCGGCATCCCGATCGAGTACGAGCCGAACGCGGTGAACTACCACTGGCATCCGGTGCCGTGGGACGAGCAGCAGAAAAAGTACGAGCTGGCCGGGAAGTCGACGGTGCGTTTCTACCGCAAACATCCGGCGTTCGAGGTCAAGCTGCGGCTCGGAATGACGCCGCTCTCGCTGGCGCTGCACGACGTGATCGATCGCGTCGCGCCGCTCAAGAAGTGGATCGAGAACGGCGCCGAGAAGCCCGGCTTCGCGCGCACGCTCTCGTACCAATATCACTACCTTTCCGGAGTCAAGGCCGCCCTGCGTGGATAGTCAAAAACCGATGCGCGTCGAGTGCGGGAAGCTTACCGCCGCCGACGTCGGCGAACATGTCGAGCTCGACGGATGGGTCCATCGCCGCCGCGATCACGGCGGGCTGATCTTCATCGACGTGCGCGACCGCAGCGGGATCACGCAGGTGACGTTCGATCCCTCGAAACGCGAGACGTTCGCGCAGGCGGAGACGCTTCGCAGTGAAGACGTCGTGCGCGTTCGCGGAACCGTGCGCCGCCGTCCCGCGGGGACCGAGAACCCGAAGCTCCCGACCGGCGAAGTCGAAGTGCCGGCCGATTCTCTCGACGTGCTGAACCGCTCCGAGACGCCGCCGTTCGTCATCGCGGCCGACGAAGAGCCGAACGAGGAAGTGCGGCTGCGCTATCGTTACCTCGACCTGCGCCGGACGCGGATGCAGCGCAATCTCACTGTTCGCCACCGCATCGTCAAGGCGTTCCGCGACTACTTCGACGAGCGCGACTTCCTCGACGTCGAGACGCCCGATCTGATCAAGTCGACCCCCGAAGGCGCGCGCGATTACCTGGTGCCCTCGCGGCTCCATCACGGCTCGTTCTACGCGCTGCCGCAGTCGCCGCAGATCCTCAAGCAAATTCTGATGATCGGCGGGATCGGCCGTTACATGCAGATCGCGCGCTGCTTCCGCGACGAGAACTCGCGCTCCGACCGTCAGCCGGAGTTCACCCAGGTCGACGTCGAGATGTCGTTCGTGCAGCAAGACGACGTGATGGCGATGATGGAAGGCTCGATTCGCTACGTCTGGGAGCGCGTGCTCGACGAGGCGATCCCCGATCCGCTCCCGCGGCTCACCTACGCCGAAGCGATGCGCCGTTACGGCTCCGACAAACCGGACCTGCGCTACGACTTGGAGTTGTCCGACGTCGCGGATTTGTTCAAAGGCGGTTCGTTCGGGCTCTTTGCGACGCTCGCGGAGAGCGACGCGAACCGCGTCGCGGCGCTGCGTTGGCCCGGCGGCGCGGCGCTCTCGCGGCGCGATTTCGACGCGGTCACCGAGCTCGCGAAGACGTTCGGCGCAAAGGGGCTCGCATACGTTTCGTTCGCGCCCGACGGCGTGAAGGGCTCGATCGCGCGCTTCGTCGACGAAGCGCTGGCGGCGAAGCTGCGCGAGCGCACCGGTGCGCAAGAAGGCGATGCGATCCTGTTCGTCGGCGACGCCGCGGGCACGGCATCGGACGTCGCCGGGCGGTTGCGGGGCGAGATCGCCGACCGTCTGAACCTGCGCGATCCGAAGAAGTTCGCCTTTTGCTGGGTGGTCGGATTCCCGCTTTTCGAGCGCGACGAGGAGACTGGCGAGATCACGTTCTCGCACCATCCGTTCACCGCGCCCGCGCCGGGCCAAGAAGGGCTCTTCGACACCGATCCGCTCGCGATCACCGCGCAGCACTACGACTTGGTTCTGAACGGTTACGAGCTCGGCAGCGGTTCGATCCGCAACCACCAGGCCGAGTTCCAGCGCCGCGTCTTCAAACGGCTCGGGCTCACCGACCAGCAGATCGACGACCGTTTCGGCTTCTTCATGGAAGCACTCTCCTACGGCGCGCCGCCGCACGGCGGGATGGCGCTCGGCGTCGACCGCATCGCGATGATCGCCGTCGGCGAAGACAGCCTGCGCGAAGTCCTCGCGTTCCCGAAGAACCAAATGGCCCGCGATCTCATGATGGACGCCCCATCACCCGTCCCCGACCAAGCCCTCAAAGACCTCGGAATCAAAATCGTTCAGCCTCCGAGCGCCTAGCACTGGGAATCAACGCTCCGGAGATGGCCGTCAGGGCCGCCGGCCCTTCAATTACGCCGGAAACAGCAAGGACTGTCCGCACTTCCATGTAGCGTAGGGCACACGCCTGAACACGGAAGTTCCTCACATCTCTGCGAACGCGACTGCGAACCAGGCAGCCAGCGACCGCAAGAACGTGGTCGTTACTGCACGCAATCGCGATGACATCACGGAAGCTGACGTGCACGCTGCCCCAACTCCCACATGCCGGGGCCCAGCACGTTCCTTGCCCGGCCGAATCGTTTGTGACGTAGACCTGATAAGTTCTCAGCTCGGGACCTCCTGTGCTTAGATATAAGAGCGCACTGTGACCATACGAGGGCGCCGGTCCTTAGTCCGGCTGTGGTTTCCATTCGGCCGGATTCGCGAACCTGCCGCACGAACTTCAAGGAATGCGGAGTGCGAGACCGACGTGGAAAACGATGGTACAAGAGGTGGTGGAACGACAACCACGCCTTTTCGAGCTGTCCGATATTTTGGGGTTTGCGGACGAGCTGAGAGCACAGTATCCGGCGAACCGATTTGTCGAAGCGAAGATACGCCAGAGCTTACAAGTTCTTCGCGATCAAGGCGTGCTGCGGTTTCTCGGAGGAGGCCGCTATGAGCGGCTGGACGCTGAGCCGGTTTTTAGCCCGATCTTCGATCCGTCTCTTGCAGAGGGCTACACCAATCGCGCGCAGATTGCACGCGTCCTCATTGAAACGTGGGCTGAGATGAACCTCTACTGCCTGCAATGTACGCGTAATGCGCTCGCGCGGCTGCCGCCCAATACGCCGGTCGCCGATTTCGCCTGCCCTATGTGCAATGCGACCTACCAATTGAAATCGAAGGACGGAAGGTTCGGAAACCTGCTGATCGGCGCCGCTTACGAAGCTACGTTACGGGCCGTGCGTGAGGGCGCAATGCCGGCGCACATTTTGGTTGAGTTCGATCGGCGTCGCTCGACGATCGTGTACGCGGACGCGCTGCCGGGCGCACTTATTGCTGAGGAGCGTGTGATACCGCGCCGGCCCTTGTCGTTGAAGGCTAGGCGCGCCGGCTGGCAAGGCTGCAACATCGATGTTTCCGGCTTACCGTCTGTCCCGGTCGTTCAGCCAGCGGGTACGGACCGCACGGAAGCGCGGCGACAATGGCGGTCGATCGCAAATGAGGTTACATCGCGGGCGTAAGCAGCGGCGCGTCTGCCGCGGTTCGACGGCAAGGGGTGGTCGCATTCGCGAGATTCAGACGTGCGGCACCATCGTGTGGCTAACCATCCAGGCGTGCGCGATCCACACACCGGCCGCGATCAGAATAACGAAGAAAACGACCTTGGTGATAAGGTCGTCGCCGCCGAGGTTGGAGCGGCGGATGCGGAGGTCGTCGGCTTCTATCTCTTGCGGTGTCTTCGGCGGACCCAGATCCACCGGCGGCGGGAGCGGCACGTGGTTGCGTACCGCGGCGGCGCGGACGAGTTACGTTGCTCGTCCGCGCCCGCTCGGAGGCAACGAGCGGTTAAAAGGGGTGGACGTCGCGGCGCGTCTCGCGGAAGAGCATCTTCTTGTTGAGCTCCCGCAACGCGTCGATCGACTTCTTGTGTTCGTCGGACCGGCCGTACTTATTGGCGGCGCGCAGCGACGCGTCCAGGCTCCGCTCGCGGGCGGCGTAGACCAGGAAGGCGCTGAGGTCGCGTTCGTCGATCCGGAAATTCATGGCACGCGGAATATGCCCACGAGCGTGACCCGCTATACCTGCTTGAATGCGTAAATTCACGGCCATCACTTCCGTGATGCCGCTTACTGTCCGAAGTTTCCGTGAAGAAACGTGCGAAGTTCGGCGCTGTCCGCCGTTTGATACCCGCGCCGTTAGGTCTTTAATCCTAGTTCGTCGCGTGCTGCCGAGCGAGCGGTCCTAGGCTTGTGCCAAAATGCGCGCGCGAGCAAAGATCGCATCGAGCATCGGCTCGGTCAGGACGCCGGTGTTCGTGTTCTGCCGGCTCGGATGGTACGACGCCAAAACGGTGACGCCGAGGCGTCCCGGCAAGTCGACGACCGTCTCGGCGAGGTGAGCGAACGGGGCGCGCGGCGAGCGGTACGCCCCGATCTCCTTGACCAAGCCGTGGACCGTATCGTCGGCGATCTTCCCGAGCGTCACCACGACGCGCGCCTCGCGCAGCGCGGCGAACTCCTCGCGCAGGTATGGGAGGCATCGGGCGCGCTGGTCGGGGGTCGGCTTGTTCGCCGGCGGGGCGCAGCGGACGGCGGCGGTGATGAACGCGTCGTCGAGCACCATCCCGTCGCCGCGGTGCGTCGCGACCGGCTGGCTCGCGAAGCCCGCCTTGTGGAGCGCGCGATACAGCCACTCGCCGCTCCCGTCGCCGGTGAAGACGCGCCCGGTGCGGTTCGAGCCGTGCGCGCCAGGCGCCAGACCGACCAGCACGACGCGCGCCCGCGGGTCGCCGAACCCGGGGACGGGCTTCGCCCAGTAGTCGTGGTCGAGGAAGGCGCGTTTCTTGACGCGCCCGACCTCGGCGCAGTACTCGCGCAGCTCGGGGCATTGCCGGCAGGCGACGACGCGCCGCTCGATCGCGGTGAGTGAAGGTGGCACTTTTCGGCTACCGGTTCGACGGCGGCCGGCGGCGAACCAGCCGTTGATGGCCGGTCTCGTCATGGACTCCCCGGAGCTGTTCGTGTTCGGTCCGTTCGCGCTCGACGCGTACGCGCGGACGCTGGCATCACACGACCATCGCGTCGCGCTGCAGCCCAAGACGTTCGAGCTCCTCGAGCTGTTGGTGCGGAACCCCGGCAAGCTGCTGACGAAAGACGAGATCATCGACGCGCTCTGGCCGGGCGAAGAGATCGGCGAAGGAAACCTTTCGCAGCAGATCTTCTTGCTGCGCGGAACGCTCGCGCGCTGCTCGCCGCGCGCGACGTACGTCGTCACCGAGCCGGGGCGCGGCTACCGCTTCGTGGAGCGGGTGGCGACGCGCGACGCGCTCGCAACCGTCCACGACGCCGAAGCGAACCGGCTGTACGCGCGCGGCCGCTACTTCTACGAGAAGCGCACCGCCGACGCGCTCCACCGCAGCATTTACTACTTCGGCCGCGCGATCGATGCGGACCCGAGGTTCGCGCGCGCCCACGCCGGGCTCGCGAGCGCGTACGCGCTCTCCGGCGAGTATCTGCTGCTGGCGCCGTCAAACGCGTTTCCCCGCGCGGCCGAAGCGGCGCACACCGCGCTGCAGCTCGATGAAAGCTCCGCGGAAGCGCACGCGGCGCTCGGCGACGTCGCGTGCTTCTACGAGCGTGACTTCGGCGCCGCCGATCTCGTGTATCGCCGTGCGCTCGCGCTCGCGCCGGAGTCGAGCACCGCGAACGTTTTCCGCGCGTGGTTTCTGTGCGTCGACGGCCGCGCCTCGGAGGCGCTAGACGTCCTCGATGCCGCGCTCGCGCGGGAGCCGTATTCGCTGGTGTTGCAGACGACGCTTGCCGTTGCATCGATCTTCCGCCGGGAGTACGATGCGGCGATCGAGCACCTGCGCGCCGTTCTCGAGATGGACGAAGCGTACGTGCACGCGCGGTACTATCTCGCGATGGCGTTGCACCTCAGCGGCCGCCATGGCGAAGCGCTCGAACGCTGCGGCGAACCGATCCCCGACGGCTACGAGCAGCAGCTCCTCGCGCTCCGCGGTGCCTCGCTTGCGCAGCTCGGACAACGCGACGCCGCCCGCGCGATCGCCGGAACAATTCGTGCGCTCGCCGGCCGCGGCCGCTACGTCTCGTCGTACAATCTCGCCTGCGTTTCGCTCGCACTCGGCGAACACGAAGCGGCGTTGTCGGAGCTGGAACGCGGTCTAGCCGAGCGCGATCCGTGGCTCATCTTCACGCCGGCGCACCCGCAGTTCGACCCGCTGCGCGGCGAGGCGCGTTTCAAAGCGATTGCTGCCGCCGTTGAGACGGGTTGATTGACTGCGGTTGGCGGGCATGCGTATGCTCGCCGTGTGAGACGGATGGTTATCGTTGCGGTCGGCGCGCTCATGGTCTGCGCGAACGGCGATGTCACCTCCGCGCAGCAAGCGCCGCCGGCGGCGTGCAAGTCCGCGCTTCGTGGTGCGCTGGATTTTTGGGTCGGCGACTGGGTTGTCACCGATACGGCGAGCCACGAACGCGCCGGGACAGATCGTGTCGAGCGCGTTTCGAAGGGTCGCGCCGTCATCGAACGTTGGAAAGGGGTGAGCGGCGACGAAGGGACGAGCTTGTTCTCGTTCGATCCGTACGCGTGCACGTGGCACCAGCTCTGGATCACCGATCGGCCGGAACGCGTCGGCGGTCTCAAGCACAAGGATCTCGTCGCGCTGCTTGCGGGAGGCGGGGTGCGATTTCAAGGCGCGTATCCCGGCCGCAGAACGGTGACGGTCCTCGACCGAACGACGCTCAGGCCGCTGCGCGACGGCACGGTCCGCCAACTGATCGAGGTCTCGATCGACGGCGGAACGACGTGGCGCGCCGGTTTCGACGCGATCTATACGCCGCGTTGAGACGCGTTGAGGACGCGCGCGCGCCGCTTCGCTAGCATTCCGGCATGAAGCTTCACACGCTCGCACCGGCGGCGCTTGCCATCGCGCTTGCCGTTCCGCTCGCTGCAGCCGCGCAATCGCCGGCTCCGGCCGCTTCGCCGGCTGCCGCGCCGAAGCCGTGCTCCGCGCCGCAGGACCGCCAGTTCGATTTCTGGGCCGGCCGCTGGAACGTCACCGACAACGCGACGGGAAAACCGGTCGGCACGAACGAGATCACTACCGAGTACAAAGGCTGCGTTCTGCACGAGCACTGGAGCGGCACCGGCGGCGGCAACGGTGAAAGCTTCAACCACTACGACGCCGCGCGCAAGGTGTGGCACCAGACCTGGGTCGACGACAGCGGCGGGATCCTCTACCTC
>DASZGA010000240.1:0-1682 GCA_035939295.1 Candidatus Elarobacter sp.
TATCGTCGTCGCGCTCGACTGGACCGCGAACGCGCGGCAGCGGCGCTGGATGGAGCGCGCGTGCGCGTGGGCGCGCTGGCCGGTGATCTTGCGGCCGGCGACAACGGGTTCGCGCGGCGGATACGACGCCGGCGAAGTGCGTCGCTATTTGCGCTCCGGTTTGCGCGCTGCGGCGGAGCTGCTGCGCGAAGGGCGTGTCGTCGTCGTGTTTCCGGAAGGCTATCCCGTCGTCGACCCGACCGCATCGGACGCGACCCCGCGCACGCGCGACGCCGGCGGTTTCCTGCCGTTCGCGTCAGGCTTTCGCACGATCGTCGATCTCGCGCTTCGCTCGGGCGCCGAGGACGTTGCGATCGTGCCGCTCGGCTTTCGCTACGATCTCCGCGGCAAGAAGCTCGCGATCACCGCGCGATTCGGTAATCCGCTCGCCTCGAACGCTTCGGTTTCCGACGTCGAACGCTCCGTCCGCGAGCTATCCCGCTGACGGAGGAGCCGTGAGGGCTCGCCGCTGCTTGGCCGCTATGAGGCCGGGCGGGCGAGCGCGTTGCGGAGGGCCGCGGTGATCTCGCGGGCCCCGAAGCGCTTCGAGACGACGCAGTTCGCGCCGGCGAAGCGGAGGCGGTCGGCGCGAGCGCCTTCGCCTTCGGTGTAGGCGCAGATGAAGGCGCGCGGGACGGCGGCTCGCATCGCGCTCACCGCGTCGGCCGCGTCGATCTCGAGGAAGTCCGTGTCGACGAAGAGCGCCTCCGGGCCGGTGGCGCGGATGTCCTCGACGTCCAGCGTCGGAGCGACCCGAACCACCCGAAGCTCGGCACGCGCAAGCACGTCGCTCAGATACGGAACGAACAGCGATTGCGGTTCTACGACGTAGGAGTCCACCTTTGTCGGTACCGCGTACCATGGTCCTCTCTAACGAGGCCTTGGGTCCTATCCCAACGGCAGCCAACGGCTCCTATGCGAGGCCCGTCTTGATGGCGTGGACGGCGGCTTGCGTGCGCGCGGTGATGTTGAGCTTCGCGAAGATGCGGCTGATGTGGTTCTTGACCGTCTTTTCCGAGAGGTGCAGCTTGGCGCTGATCTCTTTGTTGGACATCCCGCGGGCGATCAGCCGGATGATCTCGGTCTCGCGGACCGAGAGCTCGTTCTGCGCGGTCCGGCCGAAGCCGTTCGAGCGCCGCTTCAGCACGCCGCCGGCGACGCGCGGGTCGACGTACGCATGCCCGCTGGCGACGCTCTTCACCGCCCGGATCAGCTCGACCGGAAGGATGTCCTTGACGACGTAGCCGTCGGCGCCGGCCGAGAGGCAGCGCTGCATCACTTCGGGCTGCACGTGCGTCGAGAGGACGCAGACCTTCGCCTGGGGGGCCAGCTCGCGGCAAGTGCGCATCGCCTCGGCAAATTCTTGGTTGTGGCCGTCGAGGTCGAGGACGATCAGGTCGGGGCGCAGCCGGCGCAGCGGAGAGTTGGCGATCGAGTCGGCGTCGCCGACCACTTCGATCTCGGTATCGCTCGCGAGCACCTGGCAGAGCGCTTTTCCGAACAGCGCTTGGCCTTCGACGACCAGAACGCGAACCGGCTTCGTGGCGGACGGGGCAGGAGCGGGGATCGTGGAAAGCATTGGTGCTTCTTCCTCTCGGCCATTCGGGGGAGGGCATTCGGACTATCCCGTCCGGCCCATAGAC
>DASZGA010000241.1:0-8193 GCA_035939295.1 Candidatus Elarobacter sp.
ATCCAAAACCGGCTGCGTCCGCGCGATGAGCCGGTTGTCCAGCGCGTCACGCGCCTCCACCACCATCTCACCGCACGCCGGCGCGCGCTCCCCCGTCGCGGGCTCGGAAATCGCAATCGTCCCCTGAGCCAGCGCAAGCTCGTGCGCCGCCGCGCACCGCGGCGCAGCAGCGAGCCCGACCGCGCCGAGCGCAGCCGCGACCGCAAGCGTCTTTCGCACAAGTCCCAGGGATAGAGCCATCCGGCGAACCTCCGTCGCGGGTAGCTACCCCAACAAAAGAGCCCGCTCTCGCGAGCGGGCCCTTTCTACCTGGTCGGGGAGGCCTGGAGACCCACCTGCCTCGGGCCGGGTCTAAGCGGCTTCGAGTACCTTGAGTTTGCCTCGCCTAAGACGTGACCGGGACCTTCGAAGCTTGATTTCAACGTCGTATCCCAACCGCAAGAGAATCTCGATCAGACGGTCGCTCGAAAACCCCTCGGTGTTTCCGTTCAGCAGGCTGCTGACTTTGGGCTGAGGCAAGCCGATCAATTTGGCGACGGCCCGCTGCGCGAGGCCCTTGCGCGCAATAACGATCGAGATGGCGTGCACGAGACCGGCCTTGGCCAGTGCTTCGTCCGGATTCGGCATGCCGATGTCGGCGAACACGTTGCCACTACCCGATGTGATCGGAACTTTCGTTTCCATGCGATCCTCGCGCGTGTGCACGCGCCGTCTTGAGACGCGCTTTGATGCGTTGGAGGTCCCTTTTCGCGAGGTTCTTTCCTTTTGTCGACTTCTTTTTGAAAGCGTCGAGGGCATATATGACGTCTCCCAATCTGGCCATGTACAGCATCCGGTACGTATCAGCGTCGCCTCCGTCGACGACGATCTCGTCGACGCCGGCTAACTCTCCCCTGAGCGCCTTGACGCTCTTATGCAGTTCGCCGATCTCGGCCAGGTACAAGGCATAGCCCACGACAGACCTTACCGCCAGCGGAAAGCCGGAAAGCTCTTCTTTCGTGTCGCCCAGCCATTTGATCGACTTCGCGCGGGTCGGCATCGCGACCTAGGCCCTGATACCATAACTGGTATCTGTATTCCCGACTCTTGGTCTCTTGCCTGCCCAGAGGCCAAGAAAAAAGCCCGCTCTTTCGAGCGGGCTTTGCTTAAAATCGCCGGTCCAGTCGCTTGTCCTACGACAAGCTCAGGGCGACATGGCGGCTACAGGTCCTCGGGGTTGATTCCCTTGGGCTTGTATTGGGTTCGGGTGCTGGGCGAGCCGACCGTGGAGTCGGGCTCGTAGTCGCCTTCGTACGTGACGGTGTTCTCCGCCATCCGCTGGCGCTCGTACGGGCCGAGCACCTTCGGGTTGAGCTCCTGTCCGTTCGGCGCGACGACGTCGCTGTACGCGCTCAGGCCGTCCTCGTTCGGGTTGAAGTCGAGGAAGACGTTCTTCGGGCGGCCCTCTTCGTCGAGGTCCTGGCCTTCCGGTTCGATCGCGAGATTGCGGTAACGCGACATCCCCGTTCCGGCCGGGATCAGCTTGCCGATGATGACGTTTTCCTTGAGACCGAGCAGCGGGTCGTGCTTGCCCTTGATCGCCGCGTCGGTCAACACGCGCGTGGTCTCCTGGAACGACGCCGCCGAGAGGAACGACTCGGTCGCAAGCGACGCCTTCGTGACGCCGAGCAGCACCGGGGTGCCCTCCGCGATCTTGCCGGCCTCGGCCTTGATCTTCTCGTTCTCTTCCGCGAACACCGAGGCTTCGATGAGCTGCCCCGGGAGCATCCGCGTGTCGCCGCCGTCGACGATCTTCACCTTGCGAAGCATCGAGCGAACGATGACTTCGATGTGCTTGTCGTTGATGTCGACGCCCTGCGAGCGGTAGACCTTCTGCACTTCCTGCACCAGGTAGTTCTGCAGCGCCGTCTCGCCCTTGATCCGCAAGATGTCGTGCGGGTTGAGCGAGCCTTCCGCGACCGGCTGACCGGCCTCGACGCGCTGCCCTTCCACCACGCTCAGATGCGTGTTGGCCGGAACGTCGACTTCGTGGTCGACGCCCTCGTCGTCGGTGACGAAGACGACGCGCTTGCCCTTCTCCTCACCGAACTTGATCGTGCCGGAGAACTCCACCACGGGCGCTTCGCCCTTCGGCTTGCGCGCTTCGAAGATTTCTTCGACACGCGGCAGACCGGTGATGATGTCTTCCTGCGCGACACCGCCGGTGTGGAACGTGCGCAGCGTGAGCTGCGTACCGGGCTCGCCGATCGACTGCGCCGCGATGATACCCACCGCTTCGCCGATGTCGACTTTCAAGCCGGTGGCGAGGTTGCGGCCGTAGCACATCGCGCAGACGCCGTACTTCGCCTGGCACGCCAGGACCGAACGGATCTTCACCGTCTTGACGCCGGCGGCGATGATCGCCTTGGCCTTCTCTTCGTCGATCTCTTCGTCGCGCTTGACGAGCTTGTCGCGCGAGTTCTCCGGGTTGCGGATGTCCTCGGCGGCACGCCGGCCGATGATGCGGTCGTAGATCGGCTCGATCGTTTCCTTGCCGACGGTGATGTCACCGACGGTGATCCCGTTCGCGGTGCCGCAATCTTCCTCACGGATGATCACGTCCTGCGCGACGTCGACCAGACGGCGCGTGAGGTACCCCGAGTCGGCCGTGCGCAGCGCGGTGTCGGCGAGACCCTTGCGCGCGCCGTGCGTCGAGATGAAGTACTCCAGAACCGTCAAGCCCTCTTTGAGCGAGGCCTTGACCGGGATCTCCAGGATGCGGCCCGACGGGTCGGACATCAGTCCGCGCATACCGCCGAGCTGCTTGACCTGCGCGATCGAGCCGCGCGCCCCGGAGGTCGCCATCATGAACACCGGGTTGAGCGGGTTCTGTGCAGCCTGCATCGCGCCGGTGACGTCGTCGCCGGCCTTCGACCAGATCTCGATCGTCTTGTTGTAGCGCTCGTCGTCCGAGATGAAGCCGTCGTTGAACAGGCTGTGCAGCTCGTCGACCTCGCCCTGCGCCTTGTCGAGGATGTCGTGCTTCTGCTGCGGGACGATGATGTCGCTGATCGACACCGTCGTGCCGGACTGCGTCGCGTAGCGGAACCCCAGTGCCTTGATCGCATCGAGGAACTCCGCCGTGGCGGCGTTTCCGTACTTGCGATAGCACTCGGTGATCAGCTTCTTGAGCGCGCTCTTGTCGAGCGTGATGTTGAGGAACGGGTAGTTCCATTCCGGCGGGAACGCTTCGTTCAGGATCACGCGCCCGACCGTCGTCTTGATGCGCGTCCCGTTGTAGCGCACTTCGATCCACTCGTGCAGGCCGATCAGGCGATGGTTGTACGCGGTGACCGCCTCGGTGCCGTCCTTGAACGCAGTCAGCGCGTCGGTGCCGTCCGGCTTCTTGCGCTGGCTGCCGTTGCGGAACACCGGGCCGGCCCACAGCGCGTCATCCGACAGCGCCGCCTTCGCGGGGCCCTTGTACTCGTCGGGCTGGAACGTGAGCCAATACAGACCGAGGACCATGTCCTGGGTCGGGATCGATACCGGGTTCCCGAACGACGGCTGCAAGATGTTGTTCGACGACAGCATCAGGATCCGCGCCTCCGCCTGCGCACCTGCGCTCAGCGGAAGATGAACGGCCATCTGATCGCCGTCGAAGTCGGCGTTGTACGGCGTGCAAACCAGCGGGTGCAGATGGATGGCCTTGCCTTCCACCAGCACCGGCTCGAACGCCTGAATGCCGAGACGATGGAGCGTCGGCGCGCGGTTCAGCAGCACCGGGTGCTCGCGAATCACCTCGTCGAGAACGTCCCACACTTCCGGACGGACGCGCTCCACCATCCGCTTCGCGGACTTGATGTTGTGCGCCTGACCGCGGTCGACGAGCTTCTTCATCACGAACGGCTTGAAGAGCTCGAGCGCCATTTCCTTAGGCAAGCCGCACTGGTGCAGCTTGAGGTTCGGGCCGACCACGATGACCGAACGGCCCGAGTAGTCGACGCGCTTGCCGAGCAGGTTCTGGCGGAACCGGCCCTGCTTGCCCTTCAGAATGTCCGACAGCGATTTCAGCGGACGATTGTTCGGCCCGGTGACGGGGCGGCCGCGGCGGCCGTTGTCGATCAGCGCGTCGACTGCTTCCTGCAGCATGCGCTTCTCGTTCTTGATGATGATCTCCGGCGCGCTCAATTCCAGCAGCCGCTTGAGGCGGTTGTTGCGGTTGATGACGCGGCGGTAGAGATCGTTCAAGTCGGAGGTGGCGAAGCGGCCGCCGTCGAGCTGCACCATCGGGCGCAGCTCCGGCGCGATCACCGGAACGGCGGAGAGAATCATCCACTCGGGCTTGTTGCCGGAAGCGAGGAACGCTTCGACGACTTCGAGCCGCTTGATGGCTTTGATCCGCTTCTGGCCGGACGTTTCTTTGAACTCGCGGCGCAGATCTTCCTGAAGCTTGCGCAGGTTCAGATCGCGCAGCAGCTCGCGAATCGCTTCCGCACCCATCCCGGCCTTGAAGCGCGTGCCGTACTTCTCACGGCTTTCGCGGTACTTCTGCTCGGTCAGGATCTCGCGCTTCGTCAGCGTCGTGTCGCCGGGGTCGGTGACGACGTACGCGGCGAAGTAGATCACTTTCTCGAGCTGGCGCGGCGACATGTCGAGCAGGATGCCGATGCGCGACGGCACGCCCTTGAAATACCAAATGTGCGTGACCGGCGTCGCCAGCTCGATGTGGCCCATCCGCTCGCGGCGCACTTTGGCGCGCGTGATCTCGACACCGCAGCGGTCGCAGATCATCCCCTTGAAGCGGATGCGCTTGTACTTGCCGCAGTGGCATTCCCAGTCTTTGGTCGGCCCGAAGATCTTCTCGCAGAAGAGGCCGTCGCGTTCCGGCTTGAGGGTCCGGTAGTTGATGGTCTCCGGCTTTTTGACTTCGCCGAACGACCATGCGCGAATCTGTTCCGGTGACGCGAGGCCAATGCGCATCGCGTCGAAATTGTTGACGTCGAGGAGGTTCATCGATTCCTTTGCTCAGCGCGTCGGCGAGACAGAGGCGGCCGAGGTGACGTTCGGGGTCCGGAAATGAGCTGGGTCCGCTTGAAAAGGCGAAAAGACCCAGGAGACGTCCGGTCCGACGTTCCTTGGGCCCGCGTTATCGGCCGAAGGGCATAGGCGCGAATCGTACCACAGATCCGCAAAAAATTCAAGGTGCGCCGGCGGGCCGCCCGCGAGGGAAGCAGGCGTCGGCGTCCTATGTGTGGGCCGTGGCCCTTCGCTTGATTGTCAGGTCGCTGCTTACCCTCGCGGGGCTCGTAGCCCTCGTGGTCGCGGCGGCGATCGTCTACGTCCTCTGGGTGATGTACGCAAGCCGCGCCGGGGTGGCGCGAACCGAAGGAACCGAGCGCGGGATCCCGGTCGAGGGGCCGGTGACGATCGCGCGCGACGGGCGCGGGGTCCCGCACATCCGCGCCGGCTCGGTCCACGACTTCTTCGTCGCGGAAGGCTACGCGATGGCGAGCGACCGGCTCTTCCAGATGGACCTGACCCGGCGCTACGTCGACGGCCGGCTCGCCGAGGTCCTGGGGAAGCCGCTCCTCCCGGTCGACCGGCGGATGCGGCGCTACGGGATCCGCGAGCTGGCCACGCGCGTCTACGCGAGTATGAACCCGGACGAGCGGACGATGCTGGCGGCCTTCGCCGACGGGATCAACGCGGCGGCCGAGCGCCAGCCGACCCCGCCGGAATACCGGGCGCTCTTGTTCCGCTTCGAGCCCTGGCAGCCGGAAGACGCGCTCGCGGTCGGATTCGCGACGGTGCTCGACCTCGACGACAAGCCCGACGACGTGATCGTCCGCGACGACGTCCACGCCATCCTCGGCCAGGCCGGGATCGACGCGCTCTATCCGCTCACCGACCCGAAGTACGACGTCCCGACCAACGGCCGCCCGCGCGGCGCGATCGCGAACCTGCCGCCGCTGCGCGGCGTGCGTCAGGGCGACTACACCGCCGTCTCCGACGCGGCCGCCGAGGAGCGGCCGCCGACCGGGAGCAACGGCTGGGTCGCGGGCGCGGACCGCACGACCGTCGGCAAGGCGGTGCTCGCGAACGACCCGCACCTCGACCTCGGGATTCCCGGGATCTGGTACCTCGTCGAAGGGAGCGCGCCGGGGCTGCACGTCGGCGGCGCCGCGCTCGCCGGAACACCCGGCGTGACGCTGGGGCACAACGAGCACCTGGCCTGGGGCGTGACGGCCGGCGAGACCGCGGCGATGCACGTCGTGCGCGAGTCCACGCGCGGCACCGACGAACTGCTGGAAAGCAAACGCTGGGTGCACGCGCGGCATCGCCATGAAAAGATCGGCGTGCGCTTCGGCGGGACGGTCGATGCCGACGTACTCGAGTCCGATCGCGGCGTCGTGCTGTTCCGCGATAACGGCGTTGCGTACTTGATGGATTGGCGGATGCGGCGGCAGCCGATCTCCACGCTCACGCCGTTCTCCACGCTGTTGCGCGCGCGCACCGCCGCCGAAGGCGTCGCGGCGATGCGCGTCTTGCCGGAACCGGCGCTGAACGTGATCCTCGCCGACGACGCCGGCCGCGTAGCGTACCACTTCGCCGGCGGCGTCCCGCTCGAGCCGTCGTGGGGCCGCTGGGCGACCGACGGCGACGCACCGCAGCCGGCGTACTCGACGTTCGATAGCGCTCCGCATATCGACCCGTCGCGCAACGCGCTGATCGTCACCGCGAACAACCGCGCCGACGGCGACGGCTCGCCGCGGCTCGCGCCGTTCTGGCCGCCGCCGTACCGCGCGTACGAGATCCGCCGCGCGCTGACCGCCGCAGCCGACGCGAGCGGCAAATTATCGCCCGACGCGCTCGCGGCCGAGCAGCGCGACGCGACCTCGCCGGCCGAGCGCGAGTTCGCCGATCTCGTCCTCGCCGCCGCGACGCGCAAGCACGCCGAGTCCGACACGTCGCTCGCACCGGTGCTTTCGGCGCTGCGCTCGTTCGACGGCACGATGACCTCGGAGTCTCGCGGCGCGAGCGCGGTCGTCTCGCTGCGACGCGACATGCTCGGGACGATCGCCGTGCAGCATCTTCCGGCGTGGCTCGCACCGTCGTATCCGCCCACCAGCCCGGGGTTCGAAGTCGTCCTGCGCGCGCTGCGCGAGCGCCCACGCGGCTGGGTGCAGAGCGACGACTACGACGCGTTCGCGGTCGCGTCGCTGCACCGCGTCGCGGCCGCGTTCAAGGGCGAGGTCCCGCGCTTCGGAACGTACGCCGCGCAGCCGCTCAAGCACGCGCTCGCGCCGTTCGGGTTCAAACTCTGGAACGGTCCGACGATGCCGGGCCGCGGCGGATCGTTCGCGCCCGCGGTGCAATGGAACGGACACGCGCAGTCGTTCCGCGCGGTCTGGATCGCCGGCGACTGGGATCGCGGCACGATCGACGTCGACGCCGGCGAGTCCGGCGAACCCGGTTCACCGCACTACACCGACCAGAACGCGAACTGGGTGAACTTCACCCGCACGCCGCTCCCGTTCTCCGACGAAGCGGTCCGCGCCGCGACGAAGTCGACGATGACGCTGACGCGCTGAACGCCGCGCTCAGTTCTTACGAATCCAACCTGGCCCAGAACCCCCAGCCGCCGGTGAAGTTCGTGATCGCGAACACGATCTCGTTCGCGCCCTTCTTGAGCGGGAGGTAGACGCCGTCGCCGTTCATGTTCATCGTTCCGCCGCCCGTGTCGGTTCCGAAAAACAACGGCCGGCCGTTGGCGTAGATCACGGCGCCGTTGACGTATCCGAACAGCATCCGTTTCGTTTCGTCGCGGTCTGATTCGATCGTCGTGCGCGCGAAGACGACTTTCGAGCCTGGGACTTGTCCGCCCATCATCAGATCGACCAGCGGTTCGCCCGTCTTCTGGTCGAAGGGAAAGCTGATCTGCGGCGAGCGGCGATAGCGGCTGATCAGTACGAAGCCTTGCGGCTCGGCGACGACGTTTTCCCAGCGCATCCCGGCGAGATTCGGCAGCGTCGCCGGCGCGAACGCCGTCGCGTCGAACGCGTCGGAGATCTGCCAGCTCGCGAGCGTCCCGCGCGGAGCGGGCGACGGTTGTGCCGGCGCCGCCGGCGGGCGCGCGGTGTAGCGGATGTTCGAGAAGTACGCGCCTCGGCCGAAGGCGCCCGTCCACACGCCGACCGCTTCGCCGCCGAC
>DASZGA010000242.1:0-1929 GCA_035939295.1 Candidatus Elarobacter sp.
CGCCGCACTCGGGAACCGGCTTCCGGCCGGCGTCTGGTTGACGTCGCTGCGCGCGGATCGCGGTGTGCTGGCACTCGAAGGGCGCAGCGAACGACTCGCGTCGGTCGGGACTGCGATGGACGCGTTCGTGCAACTGCCGGCATACTCCGCCGCACGGCTCGTCGCCGTGCGCGAGGAGCCGGCGCGGCATGGCGTTACGTACTCGGTCGAGCTGGAGCCGCGATGAACGCCGCGAGGATCGTCCGGTTCGCCGCGGTCCTGACCGTGCTCGCCGGCTATGTCTTCATCTTCCGCGCGGGCGAAGCTCGCATCGGCGCGCAGCTCGCCCGGAACGCGCTGGTCGCCGAGCGGATCGCCGCGGCGGAACGAACGCTGGCGTCGCAACATCTGTTCGCGACGGAGCGAGCGCGTCTGCGCGCCGCGCTTCGCACCGTGAAGCTGAACGGCGAACGCGGAGCCCAAGTGGCGAGCTTCGTGCGCAGCGCCGCACGCGTCGTAGCCGCGCACCGTACCACGATCGGAACGATCGCCACCAGCGGCTCGCAGATCACCGCGCGAGCCGCCGCCGTATCGCGACCGCCGGAACCGCTCTCGGCGTCGGATCCGTTAGACACGATCCCGCTGGAGGTGACGATCGAAGGTCGGTACACGGACGTTCTGACGACAATCCGCGGGTTTTCCCAAACGGCCGTGCTGGCGTCGGTCGACGTCGCATCCGTGGCTCGCAAGAACGCCGACGCGGGAGAACCGACGGTCACGGCCGCGCTGCGCGTCGTGCTCCACCGCCTGGCAGCGGAACGCCCATCCGCCACCGGTTCCGCCCAGCCGGCGGCTGCCGCCCCGATCATCGATGTTCGCACTCGACCGAACTAGCCGCGCGCTGCTCGCCGGCGCGGCGTTCGCAGCCTTCGCCGGAGCGTTCGTCACGGCGCCGTTCGTTGCGGACGGCGCCGCCGGCATCGACGCGCTTCATCCTGCTCGTCCCGCGCCGCTCGTGACCGCGATCCCGTTCGCCATCGTCCTTCCGCGCCGCGATCCGTTCGCCGGCGAACCGCCGGCCGCGCAGCGCAGCATCGGAGAGGGCACGCCTTCTGGTCTTGCTGCTCCTCGGATCCCAGTCGTGCCGGAGATCCCGGCGGCGATCCGCCCGCTTCCGCCAAACGCGGGCGCTGCAGGATTCGCGCTGCCGTTCACGGCGGGCACGCGCGTTACCGCGGTAGTGACGGGGAGCCGTCCGTTCGCGCTCGTCGACGAAGGCGGAGCGTCGCGCGTGGTGACGATCGGCGACCACATCGACGGGATCGCCATCGCCGCGATCACGCCTGACGGCGTGCGGCTCTCGACGGGAGCGACCATTCCGATCGCCGCGCCGTCATCCGCACCGCCTACACCGACGAGATCGGCAGCCTCTTCTTCAGCTACAGCTTGGCCGATCGCAGGAGGCCGTCCGTGAAAGCTCTCATAGGTTTCGCGCTCGTCATGTTCGCTGCGCTGATCGCCGAGCCGGCGCTTTCGCAAGGCGAACGCTTTTCGCTTGAAGCACGCGACGTCGATCTCGCCGACATGATCCGGCTGCTCGGCGCGCGCTCCGGGCAGAACGTCGTTGCAGACGGCTCGGTCAAAACGCAGCGCGTTACGATGCGCTTGAAGGACGTCTCGTTCGACGAGGCGCTGGCGACGCTGGCGACGGCATACGGGTTGCAGACGCATCGTGACGGACGGGTCGTCATCGTCGGCGACGCCGCGTCGATGAACCGGCGGTTTCCCGACGACGTCACGCCGGGCGGAACGCAGACCGCCGTCTTCGCGCTGCAGCACGCCCGGCCGGACGATCTCGTTCTCTCGCTGCAGAACGCGCTGCCGCAAGGAACCGTCGTGGTCGGCGACAAGCGCACCGGCGCGCTGATCGTCACGGGAAGCCCGTCTACC
>DASZGA010000243.1:0-2919 GCA_035939295.1 Candidatus Elarobacter sp.
CCGCGCAGGATGATGCCGCGCAGAATTTCGAAGAAATAGGTGAGCGGGATGAGGAAGCCCACCCACTGCATGATCGGCGGCATGAGAGAGCGCTCGAAGAAGAACCCCGAGAGCAGAATCGACGGGAGCGTCAGCGCGAGAACGCCGAGCATCGCCTGAACCTGCGTGCGGGCCGCGCTCGAAACGAGGAGTCCCAAGCCGAGCGCGGACATCAGGAATCCAAGCGACAGCGTGATGAGCAGTGCGAGGCTGCCGGCGATCGGCACGTCGAAGATCCAGCGCATCGCGGCCAGGACGAGCAGCATGTCGACCACGCCGATGATCGCGTACGGCGTGATCTTCCCGAGCATCAAGCCGAGCGCGCCGATCGGCGTGACCATGACTTGGTCAAGCGTCCCGCGCTCGCGTTCACCGACGATCGACAGCGCGGTCAGAAACATCGTAATCAACTGCATGATGACGCCGATGAGCCCGGGAACGAAGAAGTTCGCGCTGCGCAGCCCCGGATTGAAGAGGACGCGCGGCCGTACGTCGACGAGCAGCGGCTGCGTCCGTCCGAGGAACGCGCCGCCGATCGCCGTGGCGGCGGCGTATGCGGGTTGCGCGAACGAGGCGTCCGAGCCGTCGACCAAGACTTGCACCTGCGGCACGCGGCCGGCGCGGAGGTCGGCCGTGAAGTTCGGCGGGATGTCGAACGCGGCGCGGGCCCGGCCGGACACGACTTCTGCCATCAGCGCTTGCCGCGTCGGAACGAGACGGACCACGTCGAACGTTCGCGAGCCGCGGAGCGCGTCGACGAAGGAGATCGACGCCGGGCCGAAGTCCTCGTTCAGGACCGCCGCGGGGATATGCTCGACTTTCGTATTCAGCGCATAGCCGAAGATGGTTACTTGAACGATCGGCAGCGCGATTGCGAGGCCGAGCGTGACGCGGTCGCGAGCGACATGCCGCAGCTCTTTGTACAGGATCGCGCCGTAGCCGCGCAAGTCGAACGGATTGCGGTTCACGGACGGTGCCTCGCCCGCGTCAAGGCGACGAAGACATCCTCGAGCGTCGGTTCGATCTGCTCGATGTTGTTGGCTGCGACGCCGAAATCGGCTGCCAGCTTCTCGGGCGTGACGGTATTCGTGACGACGACGTGCAGCTGGTCGCCGAAGATAGTTGCGTCGCGCACGTATGGCTGCTCGCGCGCAACGCCGAGCAGCTCGATGCCGTCGCGCCCGCCGATCGCGTAGCGGACGGTCCCTTCGGGAGTCACGCCCGGCTGCTGCTTGAGCTCGTCCCTGCTCCCGATCGCGATGAGCTCGCCGTCGTAGATGTAGCCGACGCGCGCGCACCGCTCCGCTTCGTCCATGTAGTGCGTCGTGACGAACAGCGCCACACCGCGTTCGCTCAGGCGGAAGAGCAGATCCCAAAGGTCCCGGCGCGCGACCGGGTCGATCCCCGCCGTCGGCTCGTCCAGAAAGAGCACCTTCGGCTCGTGCAATAACGCAGCGGCAAGCGCGAGCCGCTGCTTCCAGCCACCTGAGAGCGTTGCGGCTAATTGTCTGCGAAACGGCGTCAGGCTCGAAAATTCGATCAGCTCGTCGATGCGTTTCACGCGCCGCGCCCGGTCGAGCGCGTAGGCACGGCCGTAGAATTCGAGGTTCTCCTCGACGGTGAGATCGCCGTAGAGCGAAAACGATTGCGACATGTACCCGATCGTCCGCCGCACCGCATCACCGTTCTTCCGCAGGTCGAGCTCGCAGATGCGAGCCTCGCCGCTCGACGGCTCGACCAGGCCGCACAGCATCTTGATGGTGGTCGATTTTCCGCTGCCGTTCGGGCCGAGAAAACCGAAGATCTCGCCCGGCAACACCTCGAGGCTCAACGCACGGACGACGGTGTGGTCGCCGTACGTTTTCGTCAGAGCGCGCGCCTCGATTGCGGCCTGGCTCACGGCAGCGCGACTTGGACCGAGGTTCCGGCATGCAGCGCCTGCTGCGGATCGTGAATCCGAACCTTCACGCCGAACGAGAGCACTGCGCGGTCGTTCGCCGTTTGGACGTTCTGCGGCGTGAACTGTGCCTGGGAATCGACTTGCTCGACGACGCCGTTGAAGCGTGCTCCGGGCATCGCATCAGACCCCACGTCGAGATGAGCGCCCACTCTGACGCTTCCGAGCTTCGCTTGCGGGACGAAGATTCGGGCGTACGGGTCGCCGCCTTCGTCGATCGTCGCGACCGATGCGCCGGGCGCCACCAGGTCGCCGGGATGCAGGTCCATCGCCGACACGACGCCGGCGGCGGGCGCGCGAACGACGGTTTCGGCGAGACGCACGCGCGCGGCGTCGACGTCGGCCTGCGCTGCCCGAACGGTGGCTTTGGCTTCTCGAATTTGATCGGGACGCGCGCCGGCGGCCAGCGATCGATATTGATCCAGCGCTGCGCGATATGCGGCCTCGGCGGCAGCGGCGTTCCGCGGGAGCGTCACCGCCTGGGCGTTCGCGATTTGGCTCTGCGCCGCGCTCGCGGCCGCGGAGGCATTCGCAACCTGCGCGGAGGTTTGCCTCTCGCGCGCCACCGCGGCGTCGCGCTGTTGTGCCGAGACGTCGCCGGTTGCGAACAATGCGCGCATGCGATCCGCATCGGCGTGCGCTTGCACCGCGGCGGCGCGCGCATCGGAGACTTGCGATCGCGCCTGGCGCAACTGATCCTGCAAAACCGCCGTCTGATACGGGACGGTCGACTGCGCGAGCTCGGCTTGCGCGCGCTGTTGCTCCGCGAGCGCTTGCGCGCGGGCGAGATCCTCGGGCCGCGTGCCGGCCAGCAGATCGGCCAGCGCCGCGCGAGCTTGCCCGAGGCGCGCGCTCGCGGACAAGAGCGCGCTGCGCGGTTGCGAATCGTCGAAACGGATCAGAACGTCGCCGGCGCGCACGGG
>DASZGA010000244.1:0-28142 GCA_035939295.1 Candidatus Elarobacter sp.
ACGGACGCGCAAATGGGCGTGCTTGCGGTGTCGCAGATCCAAGCGCTCACCCCGCTGCAGATCTCCGAGCTGCAACCCCGCGAGATCGCCGATCTCTCGACCGCGCAGCTCCAGGGGCTTTCGGTGCCGCAGCAGATCCAAGCGCTCACCGCGGCTCAGCTCGGCGCGCTGTCGGACGCACAAATTCAGAGCCTCTTGCCGGCGCAGATCGGGGCTCTGACACCCTCGCAGTTCGGCTCGCTTCAGCCCGGCGCGATCGGATCGCTCTCCGCCGCGCAGTTCGCCGACGTCACGCTCGACCAGATCGGCGCGATGTCGGCAGGACAGACGGCCGGCCTGACCGCCGATCAGATCGCGGTCTTCTCGCCGGGGCAGGCGGGTGCGCTGGCGCACCTCGGAAGCTTGACCGACGCGGCGCTCGCGGCGCTCGGCGGCTGGGACGATGGCACGCAGCAGTACGACGACGCGCAGATCAAGTCGCTGACGGCCGCGCAGCTCGCGCAGTTCCCCGGCACGGCGATCACCCGGCTCTTGCCGCAGCAGATCGCGGAGCTGAGCGCGACGCAGGCCGATTGGCTCGGCGCCGATCAGCTCGGCGCGATGAGCCACGACATGGTTCAAGCGATCCCGTTCAAGGCGATGAAGACTCTGTCGCAGGCGCAGCTTGGCGCGTTCACGCCCGCGATGATCGGCGAAATGCTCGGTGGGCAGCTGGCGGCGCTCGATCCCTTGCAGATCCCCTGGCTCTCCGATGCGCAGATCGACGCGCTCACGGCCGATCAGCTCGCGCAGTTCAAGGCGGACCGGATCCAGGCTTTCACCACGACGCAGACCGGGCGCTTCACCGCGGCGCAGATCGGCGGCCTGGCAGCCTTCCAGATCGCCGCGTTCTCGAAAGACCAGTTCGGCAGCCTGAATGCCGGCGCGTTCACGTCGCTCACCCCCGACCAGATTGGCGGCATTTCGGCCGCGGCGTTCAGCGCGGTCGACCCGGCGAAATTTGGGCAGCTGTCCGCCGCGCAGATCGGCGCGATCACCGCGGACCAGGCCGGCTCGCTGACCCTCACGCAGCTCCAGCAGCTGAACCAGCAGCAAGCCGGCGGGTTCGCGCCGGCGGCGGTCATCGCCATCCAGCGTGGCCCCGCGGCGTCGATCGTCGCGAGCAACGCACTACCGTCCGGCTTCATCCAGACGCTGGACCCGGCCGACATCGCGAATCTCAGCATTGCCCAGGTCGCGGCTGTCGCCGCGAACGACGTCGCCGCGCTCAACAGCGACCAGGCGGCGGCATTGACGGCGAGCCAGATCACCGCACTCGGCGCGAACGTCGCGTCGCTCGGCGTCGGCCAGCTCGAAGCGCTGAGCGATGCGCAGGTCGCCGGAATCGGCGACATCGGCGCGCTGCGCCCGTCGCAGCTGAATTGGTTCAGCACCGATCAGATCGCTGCGCTCACCAGCAGTCAGCTCTCGTCGCTCGACGGTGACCAGGCCGCTGCGCTCAGCACCGATAAGATCGCAGCGATCTCGGACATCTCGGCCGTCTCCGTTCCGGCGTTCGAAGCGCTCGGAGCCTCGCAGATCGCAGCGCTCACCACCAGTCAAGCGGCGGCGCTCACCGCCGCGCAACTGAACGCGTTGAGCACGCTCCAGGCCTCGGGGCTCAGCGACGCACACGCGACCGCCATCTCGAGCGCGCAGAAGATCGGCCAGATCAGCGCACGGGGCATCGCGGGGCTTTCGACGGACTTCCTCGCACAGCTGAACACCGACGACATCCACGCATTATCGACCGCGCAGACGAACGCGCTGAGCACCTCGCAGCTCGAATCGCTTCAAGTCTCCCAAACGGGGGCGTTCACGGGCGACCAGATCCATTCCATGCAGTCGCGCCTGGTCGCCGCAATGACGGCCAACCAGCTGCAGAACTTCTCGGTCGACCAGGCGAAAGCGCTGACGACGGCCGACCTGCGAGCTCTGCGGAGCTTGCCGCAGATGCAAGGATCGACGCTGGCCGCGGGCGGCATCGCCGACTTGGACGCTGCCGCGTTCCATGCGCTCGATGCCTCGCAGGTCGCGGCGCTTTCGCTCCGCCAGCTGTACTCCCTGACGAACGATCAGGCCAATGCGCTCACGGCCGAGCACTTGGCCGCGCTGTCCTCTCTGCAGCGCACGGTATTGGATGCACGACGGAGCACGAATGTCCCGGGCGGGTCGCAAACCCCGCTCGTCACCGCCGCGCTCTCGGATCTCGGAATCGTGAGCCAGCGGGGTACTGTGTATACGGGCGCGGATACGGCTACTGACGGCGGCGAGATCGTCTACGAAGACAATACCGCGAACAACTTCCCCAACGTCGCCGTGTACAACGGACAGCCCGCCCCGCAATCCCAGTCCCTCGTACCTGCGACATCGGGCCAGCTCCAAGACGGGTCGTTCGCTGCTCCGTCGTCCGGCTCGGTCGTCTCCTCGTCGACACCGGCGCCTCCGAACCCGGAGATCACGACCCAATATTCGTTACCGCACCTGGACTCGAACCAGATATTTCTGCCGCTGTTGCCGTTCCCGAATCTCATCGCGACCAAAGATCCGACCGGAGACTGGTATCGTGCGCCGTCGCCGGACGACCCGCATTACCAGATCAGCTACAACATGAGCACCGGCGAATGGGACTACTCCAACCCGTATACCGGCCAGGGAGTCATCGCCGGCGGCCACGGACGCTACCACACGTACCGGGAAGCGTACGCTTCGATGGCCTATTATTACGGCGCGCCGACGCCTTCGGTGCCGCCCGATACGCGTTACATCAACGGCACGATTCTCGGGCCGCTCAAGGTCACGGATTCGGTCGGCAGCTATGCGTACGCGGTCGATCCGAACAACCCGGACTTCGAGGTCGGCGTCTTGGTCGACACTCCGTACCCCGAATGGGACATCCGGAACATCAAGACCGGCAAGGGCGTCATTGCGAGCGGCCTCAACCCGCAGCAGGTCGACGAGCCCTACTATTCATATACCTACAATGCCGGCGGCGTGTCGTACGACGACGCCTGGCACATCTATAGCCGCAACTTCGCCGACGCACCGCTCGAACGTGCGGTCATCAAGGCGTCGAGCTATCAAGACGAAAATTTCCTCGCCGGCGGCACCGACGGAACGCATGCGTTTTACTCCAACGCCGCGCCCAACACCCTGACGGGCGCGACGGGGATCGTCACCGGCCTGACCGACGCCGATAATGCATCAATCACGAGCGGTGCGGTCATCGGAAACACCGGAAGCGTCTCGCAGACGCTGTCCGGGCTGGAACAGGGTCAGTGGTACGCCATTTCGTTCTCCGCCGTCACGACGGCATTGGACGAAGTAGCGAAGACCCAATGGGACAACGGCACCGTCGCCGACGGCCGCGCGACGGGAGCGCCGCAGAGCATCGCGGTACTGCTCGACGGCAACGACCTCGGCGTCTTCTCGACGAGCGAGCTGGTGAACGACCCGACAGGCGCATCGTCCTGGCAAGAGTTCGTGACCGCCGCCTTCCAGGGAACGACCGGGCAGCACACGCTGACGATTCAAGGGCTCGCGCCGAACGGCGCGACGACGGCCTCGCTCACACTGAGCAACCTGCAGTTGCTGCAGGTCGCGCCGGTCACGGACTCGCCCTTGCCGCCAGGCGCGATCGACAACATGACGACCGCCGAGATCAAGGGACTGACACCGCTGCAGGTGTTCATGTGCAGCGACACCGATCTGCAAAACCTCAACTTCGATCAGGTGCGCGCGCTCACGGGTGACCAGCTCAGCGCGTTCTGGGGGCAGAACATCACTCGCTTCAACTCAGGGCAGATCCTCGAGTTCGATCCCACCACGCAGATCCACGCGTTGAGCGCGGATCAAATCGGTGCGCTAGGCGCGCCGATCATTCAGCAGATGAACGCTGCGCAGATCGCGAACATCCAATCACTCGCCGGCCTGAGCACTACGGACCTCGCGACGCTAGCGACGAGCGGCATCCTGTCCCAGTTCAGCGCTGATGTCACCGCCACGTTGAAGCGGGATCAGCTCTCGTCGCTGAGCCCGTCGGCCGTCGCCGGACTTGCATCGGGCGCCTGGTCGAAGTTCAACGCCATTCAGCTCTCGGGCCTGAGCGCGTTCCAACTGGCTGTATTGCCCGACTCATCTCTCTCTGAGATACGGACGGAAGCGTTGTCCGGGTTGCCGTCCGTTTCGTCCGGCCTCAGTCTGAAAAGCTGGCTGGCGCCGCCGACGCAACCTTCGACGCTAGAGACGGGACCATCAACGGCCGCGCTTGCCACGATGCTGTCGATCTATCAGCAAAACGCAACAGGCGCGGAACCCGACTTCAGCGCAGGCCTTTTCACCGCGTCGTCGGTTGCGGCGGGGACATATCAAATTGCGCCCAGCGTTCCGGGACTCAGCTTCAGCGGCGCCGCCGGCATTGCCGCGGATCGCAGCGCGATCAATTCTTATCAGGAAACGGTGACCGTCCCGGACGATCCAGGTGATACCTCAGGCGATGCAGGCGGCGCGGGCCATGGAGGCGGATCCCATACGATAACCAGAACCGTCGCCAATGACAGTACCGACGGCAGCGGCTTCGCCGGCTTCGTCCAAGGTACAGGTTCGATCTCGACGACGATAAGTGGACTAACGCCGAATCAAGACTATCAAATCGCGTTCAATAGCGTGCAAGGCACCGGAAGCACGAGCGAACAGATTGCGGTGCTCGTCGACGGCCGTCAGATTGGCCTGTTCAGCCCTGGCGCCAAGTACGGTGTCGTTGAGACAGGCAGTTTCACGCTGACGGGCAGCGGTCCGCACTCGATCACCCTTCAGGGAGTCGATCCGAGTAATTCCAACGGATCCGCGCTCGTATCGAGTTTACACATCGCGCTCGCCGGAGAGTCCTTCGTTTTGAGCGGAGGCGCAGCGCTTCAAGATGGCGCGTTCGTCCGCGCATCGGCAGGCGTGCTGAAGTCATCGACGCCTCCGTCACCATCGCCCTGGACGTTTTCAGGAAACGCCGGGATTGCCGGGCCGAGCAGTGCCGCGTTCGTCTCCGACGGCGGAAGCGTCTCGCAGACCGTAGGCGGGTTCGAGGACAATCGGACGTACACCATTGCGTTTGAGGCTGCCCAAGCCGCAGGTTCCCACGAGGCAATACAAGTGTTGGTCGACGGCAACGTCGTCGACTCGGTCGTCCCCAAGGACGGAGCTTATCGACTCGAATACGCGGCTACGTTCGCGCCTGGCGCGGGTTCGCACACGATCACATTCCGAGGGAGCGGAAACAGCGGGTCCGCTCTGTTCACGAACGTTCGGGTTCTTGCGACGGGATTCGCAAGCGACGGCGCCGCGATCAAGAACGGCTCGTTCGAGAATACGTCCTCGGATTGGTCGTTTGATTCTCAGTCCGGCGTCGTTGGGGATGCACTTGCGAATCCCGCCGAAAATCCGGTGACGCCGAGCGGAACCAGCGCAGCGTACCTGCGCGGGAGTGGGACGTTCTCGCAAGAAGTCTCGGACTTCCAGACGGGAGCAACCTATGCGCTCTCGTTCCGCGCTGCGCAGACGCCGGGAAGCAGTCAGACCTTCAAGGTATTGCTCGACGGAACTGCCGTCGGTACGTTTTCTCCGGGTTCGGCATATGCCGTGTACAGCACGTCGGTGTTCAGTGCAACGCCGGGAACCCATCGCGTTTCGTTCGTGGGTCTCGGAGGGCAGGCGGATACTGCGCTCATCAATGACGTAGAGCTCGTACTGCTGCCGGGAACGGTCATGTCGCAAGACGCTGCCGCTGACGGAACCTCGCTCGTGGCAGGTATCCCAAACCAGGATCAGTTGCAGCGCATGCAATGGGCATCGCTCACAGCGGCGGCGCAATATGCGCAAGCGAATGCCAATGGCGGCGACGGTCTGCTCGGCGTTGCGCCGAACACGAGCGGCGTTTCGGGCGCGGAGTCGCCGGCGTCGTCGCTCCCGTTCCACTTCGGGTGGAGCAACGGCGGCACAACCGAACGCACGGTGTCCGTGTCCGATGACAACCTGTCGCTCGAAACGGACATTTCGGGCAGTGATGGTAGGCGGTCGACACTCCAGTGGAGCCTCGTCGGAGACATGCCCGGCAACCAAAGTACCGTTACGCAAACGGAGAACATGTCGCCGAATGCGCCGGTCTCCGCAAACGGGACTCTTCCAACGTCCCAGCCGATGGCAGCTCAGACCACGGGCAACCCGGCGTCCCCCACGCCGCTGCCGACCACGACTTCAGCGCCGGGTGCTGCGACTCTGGGCCGAGTTACTTCGCGCTCTGATCCAAAGCCACCGCAGTCTTGGTACCAAACCAACGGCGGCCTCGGCGGAGGAAAGGCCTATGCCAAGCCGCCGACGTTGCCCGACACCTTGCTAGGTCAGATAAAGGACATCGACCCGGCCTCTCTTCCCACCAACGACGTGACGACGTTCGACGCCTTAGATCCCCGACTCAAAAAGATCGTGGCATATCTGTACTTGAACGACCCCGAGTTCAAAAGAGAATGGGACTATATGCAGGCCAGCAGGCAGCCCCTTAATATTCAGTGGTGGAACTTTAACGGAGAAGGCTATGATGGCGTAACCGGAACGAGTCCCGACGGAAACGGCACGACGATGCGAATCGATCCGGAGAGTCATAAAAAAGGAATAGAGCTCACTGAGGTGATCAAGAGCCGGATCGTGCACGAATTTTCGCACTACGATTCGACTTGGCGCGTCTTCAACCAAATTAGCTCGTACTTCGCGGCGTTCCAGCAGGAGGGCTATACCGACGTCCAAATCCTAGCCGGCGTCATGGACTTCAGCGTCGGTGCAAATGGTCTTGGTTTTGATAACACCGTAAAGGATGCGAACGGACACCCGTACATTATTGAGAACAACAGCAACAAAATGGCGCTCGATGTGACGTCGGCGATGGGCAACGTCTCGGAGACGCTAGCGTATATCGGGGAGTATCTGCACTTACTCAAGGACCCAAAGGGTGCTAACGGCGACCCGAACAACGTCAGGATGCAGACCAAACTTGACGGCAGCTCAGATCCCAAATACGCGAAGTATCTTATCGATTGGGCGGCAACACAGCTCGGTTTGAGTGTGAAAGACTTAGAGCTGGGAAATATAAGCTATGCGGACGTCATCAACGCGATGCTCGCAAAGGTCGCCGGCGCGAAGCACGCCGACCTCAAGGCGACCATCGACGTGAAGAACGACCAATTGAGACGCCTCGCCGAAGCGTTGACGCCGTCGTGGTGGGCACCGCAAGAGCGCTCACTGACGGTTGATGCATTCGTGCAATTTATCGAGGACTTGCGGAAAGGCGGATTGACGAACGACCTCAAAACGCTAGCTGACGGCTTAAAGCTTGCAGGGCTCATCCAGAACTGGAATGGCGATCCCTCGAAGATCAACGATCTGCTCAGGGATTCGCAATTTGTCGCGACGGTGTCGGCGCTTATCGAGGCGTTCAAGGCGAAGAGCCCGCGCGCCGATTTCGCAGCGGCGTCCGCCGTTGCTTCGGAGGTCGCGAGCCGATTGAAGGGGAACGCGATCGCCGGCACGGCTTCCGGCGCTGCCTACGTGTCAGCTGTGGCTTCCGTATTGAACGATGTCGCGTTGATGTTTTCCGGAGGCAGCGGGCCGGGTTCACTCGTCAAGGACTTGAGTGAGGTGCAGGCGCTGTACGGCACGGTTCAAGCGCTTCTTCCACTAGCTCATATCCCGCTGACGGAGGCCGAACGCCAGGTGCTCACCGAGGTGGGGTATGGAATCGGTGACGTGATCGCGATCGTACAAGGGTTCCAGCTAGGTGGAGCACTGGGCGGCTTAGAGGCTGGGTACGCAGCGGACGCATTGGTTCATATTCTCGCAAGTCTGCCACGCTTGGGACTTAGCGGTCTCGGACCATATGCGCTGCCGATCGGTATCGCGATAGGGCTTGCCGCGGCATTCTTTGGAGGCAGCCACGACAAACCCGAGAATATGCCTGATAAATACGACACGGAGAACTACGGGCAAGGCGTAGCGAACCTTCAAGGGAGCGCCGGGGCGAGTGGACATTCGTTTACGGAGAACTCTAGCTTGGTGAACCTGTTCGGGGGGCGTACCGGTATCCAGGCCGTAGAGGAGACGCTCGCGCAGTACACGGCGGCCACGGCACCCGCATGGCTACGACCTCTCTATGCTGATCTCGAAAGCAAGTTCGGAAGCAGTGATACCGGTAGTGGCCAGCTCTCGGTCGGCATCGGCGGCACCGGCAAGGACTGCAACAATCAGCAGATCGTCAACGTAAGCGGCGTTAGCGGCCAGGAGTACCAATATACACAGCTCGACGCGTCGCTCAATCAGTTCCAAGCTGCGTATGCAAAGGCGCGGGCCGCCGGCGAGGCCGTCGCTATGAGCTGGAAGTCGGACGCCACGCCGGGCGCACCCCCGCCTTCGGACTCGTATACGTCGACATCATACCTGGCGTCGGATAACTGGTATGCCTAGACGATCGCTCCAACTCGTACTACCCGCCGTAGCGCTCCTCTGGGCTTGGCCCTTAACGGGGCGTTCGGCTGAACTTCCATGTCGGCCGACGACAACGGCGACGGCGGGTGCCGTTACAGCCCTCGCGGATCGAATCAATGGCAGCGCTCTCCTGGAAACGAGCCGTCGGCTTCTGCCTTGGCCGGCAGCGACAAGCCCGTTTGTGACGTGGTACGCGCGCTTCATCGTCGCAACCGGCGCTAAAAAACCGCCGAGCGTCGAAGATCAAGAGACCGCGGCGGCACTCGTTCGTACAGTGCGCTCAGTGCCGGGGGCCGATCTCGGCGCTTCGGTATGGTCGAACTCGATCGGTACAACGTACAGCGACGCAGATGCCGCACGACTTCGGGAGACATTGTGCGTCCGCAGCGTGCGAACTGCCTGGCTTCTGGGCCAGCCGGCCGAAGCTCCTGTGGAACCGCTCATGCGCAAGTGGATCGCTGAGAGGGCACGAGCGTCGAGCGCGCTGGCGTTCGATTCGGCGGCGTTCGTCAGCGATCTTTCGAGGACGGCGGCCGGAGCTGCGAAAAGAAGCAGTCACCCGTTCAACGTGCTTACCGCGCTTTTCTTGCACGCGCGATTCGAGCATGTCGCGGACGTATCGCCGACATGGAATACGGCGCTGTATTATGATGACGCAGGCGTGCGTGGAATCCGTCTCAGAAGTTTACCAGCGCGGCTATCGTTGTATTTGTTTTCCGGAAAAGCGGACGCCCTAGGCGCGTTCGCCAGAGCATTTTCCCAAGAACGCAGCGACAAAGCAGTCGATCCGGAAAAGTACGCCGATGATCGTTGGAAGAGTGTGCTAAAGCAGTTCAAGCCCGTGGACCTCGGCTTAGCCCCTCTAGACTTGCTGTTCCATGGGCGCAGAGGGTTCGTTCCCGCTTTGAATGCGAGAGATAGGAATCAAGTCGCATATGGCACCACGATAAGCCCGAGCTACAATAACTTCACTGGTTTGGACCAAAGTACTCTGCTGTTCCGCGGAAGCGAACTGTTTCTGGGGACCGTCGCAGGAATCGAGGGTACCGACGTTCCGCTATCCTTGACCGCTGACGATCTCTCGAATGAAGAACGGCCTACGTTTGCGCTCCCAAGCGAGGTCTTCTATTACGTCGTGGACGACCGAACCGGCGTTATTCTCGCCAACGGGACGCAGCTATCTCGATGAACGCGCGACTATTCGGCGCGATTGCAATTGCGATTGCCTTGTTGCCCATCGTGGCGCGAGCCGAGCAAGGTGCGATACGGAATATCCCAGCGTCACACATTACCATTTCCCGGGTCCATTTGCATGAGACGTCGTTGATAGGGCAGAGCGGGGAGTGCGTTGCTTTTACGAATACGTCTCCCGTCGATGCATACCGCGTCCTGTTTCTCTTTTCGCTGATCGACATCGACGGGCGCGTTCTGCACAGCGACATGCACGAGGCAAAAGGGAGATTCTCGACGGGCGCCCTTGTTCAGGGGGAAAACGAAACGACGTGCCGGCACGGAACCTTTGGCGTTCGCGGCGGGTCGGTCTATGGCGAGGGGAAGATCGGGTCGATGGTCGCTTCGGTCGCGCAGGTCGACTACGTGGACGGCACGTCGTGGTATGCGGCGTCTGCGGTGCCGGGCGCATCGCTTGCGCAAGCGGATGCGGGCGTGCGCATCACCCAGTCGTTTTCATGGGAACCCGCAGACGCCACGCAGGAATGTGTGTCATTTACGAACGCCGGCTCTCGCACCGTTCAGCGCGTGCGCTTCATGTTTTCACATATCGCGGACGATGGCACCGACATCGTGGATGATCCGTGGGATGTTCGAGGCACGTACCCGCCAGGTACGTCGCGGTCGAATTCCTGTCGCGGGTGGAACGGTTCGCTCAAACCAAGGTCCGACGCCCGGCCCGATGCCGCGGTACCGCTCGAGTTGCTGGTTTTCGGCAAGCCGGCGCGACTCGTCACTTGGATCAGCGTCATCGACTACGCGGACGGAACATCGTGGCGTGCTGCTCCCCAGCAGCCTGGTGCCCTTGCGGCGGCTGCCATTCCGAACAAGATCGATTATTCGCACGCGGTGTTTGGGCCGCCAACGCCGGATATCGCCGGTTCCTTTCTGCAACGGCCCGCATCAGGCATCGAAATCACAAAATCGTTTGCCTGGAATCCCGGAACGCCGAATGAGTGCGTCAAATTCATCAACAAATCGGTGAAGGCCGTAAAACGAGTTCGCTTTGTCTTCTCGCATCTTGGCGGCGACGATGCGCCGCTCGGACCAGACGAACCGGTGGACTTTCGCCCTCGCAGCGGAAGTTACGATCCAGGCGTATCGCAGGAACGAATCTGCCGCGCGTTCGTCGGAACGGTCATGCTCCCGTCCTACTGGAACGGCGGCAGCACTGAGCCGCAGGCCTTCGTCGATTCACGGCCGGCGACGCTTACCGTGCGCGTCGATGAGGTTGACTATGCCGACGGCTCATCGTGGACCGCGGCCGCCTCTCATTAGCCCTGTCGTCAGCGATGTTGGCTGGATGACTCACGCACCGCCGCAGAAAGATCTTCTCGGCGGCGGCGTGTCGCGGTTCGCGAACACGGCCCACAGAACTAGTTCGCCGGTACGTCGCTCAGCGAGGCTCGCTGTGGCGGACGAACGAGGATGCTGCCGCTGACGGCGTTCTCCGCACGTACTTCGTCAAACCAGCGCACGCCGTCCTGAACGAGCGTGATCGTCAACGTGACCGCTCCTTCCGTTCGCGGCACCCCGATGCGCACGGATGCGGTTCCGGTTCCACCCGGCGGAATCGACACCGGCAATGCGGAGCGCATGTCGCGGCCCTGGACGATGGGGTGTCCGCGCGCGTCGAGCCATCGGTAGGAAACAGAGGTCGGGAACGGCGGCGCGCTGCTGAGGAACGCGCTGCCCAGATTCGTTACCGACACCGGGATCTCAAGCAGCTCTCCGACTGAGCACTCAGCGGGAAACGCGGCGGATATCGTGCAGCGCGAATCGGCTTCCGAGATCGCCTCGCCGACCGGCCACAACGTCGAGGGATCATCGACTCCGATCTCGCGTAGCAAATCACGCCGCCCGGCTTCAGCGGTCCTCGTCGGGTTGCTGTGAAATCCGGAACGGAGTCCGCGCGCGAGCTCCTGCGAAACGATCGTCACGTCGTACACCTCCTGGGACGGTATGGCATATCGCTCGACGATCGACCAGTTCGTGCGGTCGACCATAACGACTTCCGCTCGGCGCCGCTCGGTGCTCATGCGAGCGCTGCTCACGCCGACGAACGCGAACGACGGCGTGAGCGCGAGACCACGCGTCCAACCGCCGCACGGAACGCGTTGGACCAATCGTTTCGTCTCGCCGTCGAAGATCGCGACGCTTCCGTCGCCCGAGTCGCAGATGAACCACATGCCCTCGTCGAAGCGCGGCGTGTGCGGTGCGGTTACACCGCCGAGGACGTACCCGCGCGTCTCGAGGTCAATGAGCTGTCCGCGCCCGCGGTACGCCGGTGGCGCCCAGCCGCGAAACGATGCGAAGTCTCCGAACACCGTCGCGTACCAGCGGCCGTCGTGCCGAACGACGCAGTTGACGTGCCACGACTCCTCCGGTCCGGGCAGCCGGATCTCGCGCCGGCGGACACCGTCGAGGCCGTACCATTGCACCGCATTTTTCCATGGTGAGACGACGACGATCTCGTCGCCGTCCCACGCCACGTCATGTGCGTCCATCGCGTCGTCGAGGCGCAGATAGTGCGAGACGCCGCGCTCATCGGAGATCAGCACCTCACCCGTGTCACCTGTCTCCGGAGCGCTATGCAGCACGCGCGCAACCCGCCGGCCGTCGGTCGCGAGGCCTAACGAGCTGGTGTGGTCGACGTTTTCGACCCTGCCGCCTTCGATGGTGAACAGTCCGCCCCCGGTCGACAACGCACCGAAGGTCGTCGCGCAAACGACGTCAAGCATAGGCGGCATCGTTCACACGGCGCTCGTGGAGGACGAGATCCGGCGAGATCGTCTCGGCGCGTCTTGCCGTGCGCACCAGCGCGGCTTGGAGCGGGATGTTCGTTTTCGGGCTGATCTCGATGTGCTTGGGCATGAGGTGGCGCGGCTACCTTTGTCCCAGGAACGGAGGCGGTGGCTGATGGTTCGGGCCACGGCGCGATATCCCGTCCGCCGCCATCGTCCGCCGGGTCCGGTACCGCTCGCCGGGATGGACTCGCAGTCCTGCGAGCAGTCGATCCCCAAGCGCTCCCTCGCGTTCGGGAGGCGCTGGAACGACATCGTGGCAAGACCTGAGCGATCATGCCGCGGATTCCGATCGTCGTCCTTCTCGTCGCGCTGGCGGCGTGTGGCCGGCCTTCCTACAACGATGGTCCACGAAATCTCGCTTTGGAAAACCGGGAACGCGTCGAGCTGCAACGCTCGATTCGTGCGAAGCCGTACGGCCAGAAGGGGCACGTCGTGCGCATCGTCGGGCGCATGGCGCTCGTCCAAGGTATCCATGAAGGATACCCGGGTTACGAGAACACCTACACGCAGGCGTGGGCGCTGTGGCAAAAGGTGTTCGCAAAGAACAACCCGCAGGTGGCGTATCCGCGCTGCGTTCAGATGGCGTTCGTGCCGCGCGACAACGATCCGCCGACCGATGGCGTGAATGGCCCATCCGACTGCTTATAGCGCGGCAGGGCCTCCGAATCTAGATCAGCGAGATCGTTTCGGCGGGCTTCGCCGGGCGCTGCGCCATTGCGGCTTGGAGCTTTTCGGCGAGCAGGTCGACGACCGGATCGTCGATCTCTTCGACGCGGCCGTTGTCGGCGAGCGCGACGAGCTTCGGGTCGATCGGCAGCCGCGCGAACACCGGCGCGCCGGCGAGCTCCGCGACCTGGTCGGCGTACGAGGGCCCGAAGACGTCGTAGCGCGTTCCGGTGTCGGGCGCGACGAAGTACGACATGTTCTCGACCACGCCGACGATGGGTTTGCCGAGCTGGTGCACAAGGTTCGCCGCCTTGCGCACGATCATCGTTGCGAGCCGCTGCGGCATCGTCACCAGCACCACGCCGTCGATCGCGAGTGACTGCAGCACGGTGAGCGGCGCGTCCGACGTTCCCGGCGGAAGATCGATCAGCAGGTAGTCGAGATCCGACCACAGCGCCTGCTCGTAGAATTGCCGGATGACGCCCGAGAGAATCGGACCGCGCCAGATCATCGCGGTGTCTTCTTTGTCGGTCAGCAGGTTCGAGCTGACGATCTCGATCGCCGAGCGCGACGTCGCCGGAACCATCAGCGGTTTGGGCTGCTGTCCGGGCGGCGTCGACGGGTCGGACTCGAGGCCGAGCGGTGTGGTGAGCCCGAACAAGCGCGGGATCGACGGGCCGGTGATGTCGGCGTCGAGGATCCCGACTTTCTTGTGCGCGCGGCGCAGGCCGACGGCGATCAGCGCGGTGGTGAGCGACTTGCCGACCCCGCCCTTGCCCGACATGATCGGGACGACGTACTTGAATCGCGCGCGGCGGTTGAACTCGCCCGGTGCGCGGCGGCGCGGCGTCTTGTCCTCGTTCATCACCAGCGGGACGCGGCCGGAGAGCCGCGCTTGCGCCAGCGCGGCGACGATCGGCTCGACCCGCAGGCCGTGCGCGTTCGCACCTTGCTCGATCGTCTCGTACTTGTTCACGCCGCAACCCGCGCAGTGCAGCCCGAACTCGGTCAGGACTTCCTCCGCGATCGGGAAGTCCGCGACGAGCTCGCGGATGTTCGTTTTCGGACTGATCTCGACGTGCGTGGCCATGAGCGGGGGATGCGACCTTTGTCGGAGGAACGGAGGCGGTGGCTGATAAGGTTCGGGAAATGGTGTGATATCCCGTCCGTTCGAGCGGTCTGAAGGTAGCGATGGTTGACACGCTGATCGTCGGCGGCGGACCGGCGGGGCTCGCCGCCGCCCGGTACCTGGCCGAGGCAGGCCGCAGCACGACGGTGCTGGAGAAGCGCCCGATCCTCGGCGGCAAGCTCTCGTCGTGGCGCGACCGCGACGGCGACATCCTCGAAACGGGGCTGCACGCGTTCTTCGGCGGCTACACCGCGCTGCACGCGCTGCTCAAGGACGTCGGGATCGCGCACCACGTCCTGTGGCAGCCGCACACGCTGACCTGGGCGATGCCGCCGAACTTCTCCCCGCGCTGGAACGGCGTTCCGGTCTACGAAGAGTTCAAGTTCACCGCCGCGCCGGCGCCGTTCAACGGGATCGGCGCGGTCCTGAACGCGCGGTACGTCTTCAATCACTGGGAGAAGCTGCTGTTCGCGAAGGGAACGCTCCCGGTGCTGCTGCGCGACCACCGATATGCCGACGCGCAGGACACGCTGACGTATGCGGAGTGGCACCGCAAGCGCGGGATGTCGGAGCATATGCTGCGCACGTTCTTCGCGCCGATGGCGCTGGCGCTGAACTTCACGCCGGTCGAGCGCATCTCGGCCGAAGCGATGCTGCGCGTGATGGCGTACTTCGCTTCGACACGCGACGCGAGCCGCGCCGGCTTTCTCGACGGTCCGCCCGGTCCGCGGTTCGTCGAGCCGCTCGCGGATCACGTTCGCGCGCGCGGCGCGGTCATCGAGACGGATGCCGCCGTCGGCGAACTGATATTTTCCGGTGACCGGTGCACCGGAGCGCGGACGCGTGACGGGCGTGTCTTCGAAGCGCGGAACGTGATCGTCGCAACGCCGGTGCACGACGCGAAGAAGATCCTGCCGGCGGCGATGCAGCGCGATCCGATGGTGGAAGGCGTCGCGAAGCTCGAAAGCTCCCCGGTGATCAACGCGCACCTGTGGTTCGACCGGCCGGTCTCGCCGTTCACCAACTTGATGTTCTCGCCGGGGACGCTGCTCGGCGTGCACGCCGATTTGGGGCAAGGATCGCCCGGCTACGAATGGTCCCGGAAATCGTTCATCGAGGCGTGCGTCGCGCCGGCCGACGAGCTGATCGCGCAGGACGACGAGGCCGTCGTCGAGGCGGTGATGCGCGACCTCGGCCAGCTCTATCCGCTCGCGACGCGCGCGCACCTCGTCAAAGCGAAGCTCGTGCGCGTCCCGAAGAGCGTCTACCGCGCGAGCCCCGGCGCCGAACGCATGCGTCCCGGCGTGCGCACGCCGGTGCGGAATCTGTTCCTTGCCGGCTGCTACGTCGACACGAAGTTTCCGGCCAGCATCGAAGGCGCCGTGCGCAGCGCGCGAATGGCGGCGGACGCGGTCCTCGGAGGCTCGCATGCTGCTCGCTGAAGCCGGCGCTGCTGGGGCGCGCGCAGACGACGTCCCGTTCGCCGGCGCGCAACTCGACGATGCGTACCGCGCGTGCCGCAAGATCGCGCGCCGTCACTCGAAGACGTTCTTCCTGAGCTCGTTGTTTCTCGCGCCGCCGAAGCGCCGTGCAGTGTGGGCGGTGTACGCGTTCTGCCGGACGGCCGACGACATCGTCGACCGCGTCGCGCCGGCGCGCGAGCGGCTCGAAGCACTGGCCGCCTGGGAGCTCGGGCTTCGCGAGTCGTACGAAGGCCGGGCCACCGATCCGGTGTTCGTCGCGTTCGCCGACGCGGTGCGGCGCTTCGCGATCCCGCTCGAGCCCGCGCTCGATCTCCTGCGCGGGGCGCGGATCGATCTCGCCGTGCGGCGCTTCGAGAGGTTCGACGAGCTGTGCGACTACTGCTATCTAGTCGCGTCCACCGTCGGGCTGCTGGTGATGCCGATCCTGGGCGCGCTCTCGCCCGGCGCGGCGCGCTACGGGATCGCGCTCGGCCGCGCGATGCAGGTGACGAACATCCTGCGCGACGTCGGGGAAGACGCCCGGATGAACCGCCTCTACCTGCCGCTCGAAGACGTGCGCCGCTTCGGATGCACCGAAGAATCGATCCTTGCCGGGCGGATCGACGCCCCGTTCGTCGCGCTGATGCGGTACGAGATCGAGCGAGTTCGCGCGATGTACCGCGAGGCCGAGCCGGGGATCGCGCTCCTCGAGCCGGGCTCGCGATACACCGTGCGGCTGGCGCTGGCCCTCTACCGCGCGATCCTCGAGCGCATCGAGCGGAACGGCTACGACGTCTTCGCGCGGCGCGCCCACGTCCCGCTGCACGCAAAAGCCCGCACCGCGCTCGCGCTCGCGCTCACGGTACGGCGCTAGAGCGTCACCTCGTACCACAGCATCGGGTCCGGGTCCGGCGAGACGGCGACGGCGCGCGCTCCCGGCGGGAGCGGCTGGTCGGCGCGAACCACGGCGTCGTTCGTCTTGTCGCGCAACGCGTCGACGAGCGCGTCGAGCGGCATTCGGTCCCAATGCTTTTGATGCGCCATCTTCTGGTCGACCGGGATCATCGCGAGCTTCAAGGCATCCATCATCTCCAAGCCGTGCGCCTTGAGGGTCGCGTTGTGGCTGCCGTGGTGGCCGACCTTGTAGAAGATCACGCGCTTGAGTAGGTCGGGCCCGGTGATCTTCGTTCCGCCGTTGAGGTCCCAGGCCACGTTTTGCCACGACAGCCAGTTCCCGATCTGCGCGTCGGCCGGGAAGAGCAGCACGTCGCCGTCCGCAAGCTGGATCGCGAGGACCAGGCTGGTGTTGTTGGTCGCGTTGTCGAGCTGGAGCGCGAGCTGGGCCGAGGGCTGGACGAACGCTGTGTCGATCCGCCGCCAAGCCGCGCCGTCGCCGGCCGGATCGACGTCGCCGCCCCAGTAGCGCTGCATGAAGAAGGGCATCTGCTGCGCGAACTTCAGCGGGATCTTCTGCATCGTATCGAACGGCGCGTCGGAATCGTCGTCCGTTACGGGCTCGAAGTGCGCGAGGTCGATACTCAGCTGGTCGATCCCGTAGACCTCGGGGCTCGATGCGGCGACGGCTTCTTTCATGAGCAGCGTCTCGTCGCGCGGCGGGCCGAGGACGAAGAGCTTCGCCGACGTCCCGGGCGGCTGCACCGGCGGATCGCTCGGCGCGCGGTACCGCGGCGGCTTAGACTTCGCCAAGCCACGCACGACGTCGAGCGCCGCGCTGGTCGAGCTTCCGCCGCCGACGCCGAAGAACGAGGTCAAGAAGCCGGCGACGTTGTTCGCGGCGCCGTCCTGACCGTCGAGCCGCAGCCGGCTCTCGCTCAGCTGTAGCGCGCGCAACGCCGTGCCGCGCTGCGCGCGCAGCTTGTTCGCTTGCTCGTCGTTCGGGTCTTCGGTCCACGCGAGCCACACCTCGGCGAAGTCGATCTGTCCGAGCGCGTCGCTGGCTTGGACGAAGCCGGAGATGTGGTCCCAGTGCTCGTGCGTGGCGATCAGCAGGTCGATCTTGCCGCGTTCGCCGGCGCCCTTCGTCGTCGCGGCGATGTCGTTCACGACCGCGGTCATCTTCGTTTGCGGATCCGCGGTGCCGAGGATGACGCCGCAGTCGATCATGATGTGGTACGGCTCGGACCCGTCGTTCCGCGGCAGCGAGATGAGGAAACAGTCGCCGAGACCCTGGCGGTACATCCGCACTTTCGCGCGGTAGCCGGCGCTCATCGCGCCACCGCCGAGGCAGTCGAACGGTGCAGCATCGCGAACGGCTCCTTTCCCGGCTCGCGCACGTCGTAGTAGTTCTCGTACAGCGAGGTCGCGCCGCCGGCGGTGAACGCCGCGGTTCCGTCGGCCTGCGGAAGCCCTTGCTGAGCGCGGAAGCGCGACTCGCTCATGACGCGCTTGCGGACGATGTAGCGCACCTCCGCTTTGGCCAGGTCGACGATCAGCGTCACGCCGCCGCGATAGGCGTTGTAGCCCGGGCTGCGCCACGTCTGCGTGATCTCGATGACGACCTGCGAGCGCGTCTGATCGTCGGGGCCGATGCGGCGTGCCGGGCGCACCGAGTGCACCTCGAACCCGGCGAGCGTCCCCGGGATGCCCTTGACGATCTCGAAGGTCAGAAGCTGCCTTTCTCCGGGCTTCGGCCGGAAAAGTCCGAGCATGTCGATCTCGTCGTCCGCGACCGCCGCCGGATCCATCAGCCACTTGTGGAGCTTCTTGCCGTTGCGTTCCGAGTTCTCGTACGCGTTCTTGCGGCTCGAGTCGAGATCCCAGTTGAGATCCATATCGTCGAGGATCGTCTTGAGACCGTGGAGCGGTTGCGGGGGCGGTTCCCACGCCAGACTGCGCTCCGACAGGTAGCGCACGCCTTCCGCGAAGATGCCGCGCTCGCGAAATGCCGACAGGAACGCGATGCGGTACGAGCGCGTGTCGTCGGGGACGAGATCGCGGTCCGCCGTGATCAGCGCGCGCAGGTAGTCGCCGAACGTCAAGTCGACCGGCGGGCAGTAGTCCAGCGCCCGGATGCAGATGTCGAGCCACTGCGCTGCGACCTTGCTCGCCTCTTGCGCCAGCCGCTCGACGAGATCGTGCGGGATGTTGCCGGGCGGAAGAACGCCGGTCCCGCCGGTCGCGAGCCGCACCAGATCGGCGCAGCGAATCTTGTAGATGCGCAGGAACGCGTCGAAGACCGACGCCACCAGGACCGAGCCGCGCTCGTGCGGCTCGCTCGCGCTCGCGTACTCGGTTCCGGTCGGTTTCTTCGGAACCCACTCTCCCTTGTCGTCGTATCCGCCCAGCGCGTCGCGAAGCGCGCCGCGGCCTTTCATCGCCTGTCCGAATTGGAACGCGAGTTGGCTGAGCAGATTTTCCTGGCTGAGCTCACCGCGGGTTCTCGCGATCTGGTCGCGCAGCGCTTCGGGTACGGTGAAGTGCTGGAAGAGTGCGACGATGTCGGCGAACGCTTCGTGAAACGCCAGCATGTCGGGATTCGTCTGCTCGCTGTAGCGGCGGTGGATCCCGTCGAGCAGCGCGTGTGTCGTCTCATGCGCGACGATGTCGTACGAGAGCGCGCCGAACACGAGCGTGCCGGGCGCGTTGATCCCGACGTTCTGCCCCTCCGCCGGGAAGTAGCCGAACAGCAACGCCTTCTTGTCGGGGCTGTAATACGCGTTCGCCTCGCGCAGCGCGTGCGGGTAGATACGCAGCCGCTGCACATATTCGGCGCGGTACGTCGCGCCGGCGCCGGTCGCGCGCGGCGACCAAAGCGCGACGCGGCCCAGCGCGTGCTCGAAGTGCTCGATCGTCTTCATGCAGACCGCGTAGACCATTTGCTGGTGGAACTGCGCGTCGGACTCCGCCGGTGCGCGCCCGTTCTGCACGAGCAAGTACGGTTCGTCAAGGTCGACCGGCGCGTAGCAGGCGCTGCTCCTCGGGTCGACGTCGACGACCTCGACGTACTCGCCGACCGGCCCGGGCGCGAGCTTCTCCCAGCGCACGTCGACCAGCGCCTGATTGATCGCGTACGTCTCAAGCTTCACTTCGAGTCCCGGATCGTACGCGAAGACCCGCAGCCGGCGGCGTCCGGGCGCCACGACTTTCGGGTTCATCGCGCGCGTGAAGTGCAGCTTGTCCATCGGCGCCAGCCCCGGCACCGGCGGCGAAGCGGCGGCGTGAATCTTCCCGGAGACGACAGGCTCGAGCGCTTTGCGCAACGCGTTCGACGCGCGCGGATCGACGTAGAGCGCTTCGGCGACCGCGCCTTGCGCCTGCATCGTCTGCGGCGGGTTTTCGGGGTCGGGCAGCAGCGCTTCGATCGTGCTGCTCTGCGAGAGCTGGAGCGCTTCGAGCTCGAGCATCTGCTGCCGCTGGCCTTCCGCCGCGAACCCCAATCCCGTCAAGATGCGCAGCAGCGCGAACGAGGCCCGGTCGGGCGGTTGCATCTGCAGCGAGGCGGCGGGCGCAGGCGCGCTCGCCTGCGCGGCGGCTGCCTGCAGAATCCCGCGCCCGAAGTGCGTTGCATCGGTGTTGCGCGCGGTGCCGAGCAGCGCGGCGCGAACCGCCTCGACGCGCATCCACGCCTGCGGATACTTCGCTGGGTCGTCCAGTTCGGCACGGTGCTTTTGCCAGTACAGCGCGGCGGCAGCGGCGATCTGGGGCGTCGTCGACGACGTTCCGGCGCCGTTGTGGTTCACGATGTGCTTGCAGCCGATTCTGGCCCACGGCGTATTCGGCGTATAGCCGGCGATCGTCGTGTCGTTCTTGCTGGCGGGGCCGTAGTTTCCGGCCATGACGAAGTTCGGTAGGTCGGCGTACGGTTTCTGGTCGGCCATGACGCCGGACGCCGCGATGACGCGCCGGAAGCGCGCCGGGTAAACGATGTTTCGCGTCGGCAAGTTGCCGTGGTTGTTGCCCGCCGCCGCGACGATGAAGACACCGGCGTCGTAGAGCGCGTTGACGGCGTCGGCCCACGCCTGCGAGGCGAGCCCGCCCATGCTCAGCGTGATCACGTGGACGCGCGTCGCCGGGTTCTTCAAAAGGCCGTGAACGTAGTCGAACCCTTGCGCGATCGCGCTGTTCCGGAACAGCACGACGCTGTCGGCGACGCGCACCGGGACGACGCTCGCGCCGGGCGCCGCGCCGATCGGCGCGCCGCCGCTCGGACCCGCGCCCGCGAGAATGCCTAGCGTGCCGGTTCCGTGGCCGAGGTTGTTGAGGCCGCCAGCCGAGGTGCGGTCGGTCGCGTCGTTCGGAAAGTTGATCGGATCGACGAAGTTGCGCTGCAGTTCCGAGCGCAGATGAACGGGCGTCGTGTCGTGCTGCGGGTCGAACCCGGTGTCGAGGTGCGCGATGCATATTCCCATGCCGTCGTCGGCGTTGCCGGGAAAGTCCGCGTGCGCATGATCGCGGAACCACAGCGGATGCGCGTCGTCGGCGGGATGCGGCGGGAACGTTCCGTCCTGCTGGTCTTCCTGACAATCGGCGGTCATCATGAGCGCGTGGTCGGCGTCGTCGCCGAAGATCCAGCGCTGCGCGACGTCGGGCTCGGCGAACTCGGGCGCGTCCGTCCCGGCGAGTCCGAAGCCGTGCGTGACGAGCGCGTGACAGGCGTCCCACGCGTTCACTTCTTCGAGCGCCGGCGATCCGACGACGTGCCAAGTCGAGGGCGTGCCGGCCATCCCGAGCGCGCCGTCGCGGCCGATGCTCGTGAACAGCGGCCGCGTGAGCAGGGCGACCTTGTCGTCTTTGAGCCCGGTGAAGCCGAGCGGCTTGCCCTGCACGGTCAGCGAAGCTCCCTCGAGCGGCAAGCGGCCTTTCACCAGGATCGACCGTGCCGGACGCGGATCGGGCATGTGACGTCCCCCCTCGCGGGAGCCTTCGCGAGCCTACTTGGCTTACCCTTCAATCCTTGCTAGGGATGCCCGCCGGCCACCGCACCGCAGGGAAGCGAATCGGCTGGCGGAAGACGGGCCGATGATCGACACCAAGCCGCCCTCACATTACCGCTGGGAAGATCTGCCCGCGGAGAAGCTCAAAGGCTCGATCACGCGCCGTTTGATCACCGGCGACTCGATGATGATCGCCGAGGTGCGCTTGGCGAAGGGCGAGGTCGTCCCGAAGCACGCGCACCACAACGAGCAGATCACCTACATCACTGAAGGCGCGCTGCAGTTCCACCTCGGTGAGAACGGCGAGCAAGAAGTCACCGTCCACGCCGGCGAGGTGCTGGTGATCCCCTCGAACGTGCCGCACACCGCGCGCGCGCTCGAAGACACGATCGACATCGACGTCTTCTCGCCGCCGCGCGAAGACTGGCTTGACGGCTCCGACGCCTACCTGCGCGACGACGCTTAACCACCTGCTCCTTTGTCTCGGCGGACTGCTTCCTCACGCTCGCGCGGCGGCGTATCGACGCGCCAGAACGTGAAGACGAACGCCACCAGCGCGATGATCGCGAGATACCCGACCGCGCCTTCGGGGACCGGTCCCGTCGAGCGGAACGGCGGCACGTGCGGCGGCTGCGCGTCGAGCGGGATACGAAAGACGTACGAGGCGACGTCGTTGAGCTCGTCTTGCGTGAGCTGCTTCTCGCCGAACTGCGGCATCTCGCCGGGGCCGGCGCGGATCGCGTCGGCGATCTCGTTGATCGTCGCGCGCTGCAGCGACGGTGCCCACGCGAGCTGGCCGATCGCGCCGCCGTCGCCCGTCACCGCGTGGCAGTGCTCGCAGTTGAGCGCGTACAGCGCGCGCCCGTGCTCGAGGTTCCCGTTTGCGATCACCTGCGGGACCGACGGACCGCCGGCGACCGTCGGCGCGAGATAGTCTTCGATCGCTCGGATCTCTTCGAGCGGAAGCCCTTGTGCGGCGCGTTCGTCGCGGTGCGCGATCTGCAGCCAGGGTACGGCAGCCGGCATCCGTCCGGTCATCAAATAGAAGTCGACCGCGGCGAGCCCGACGCCGCGCAAGTTCGGCCCGTCCGCGGTTCCCCAGCCCTGTGCGCCGTGACACGACGCGCAGTACGTTGCATAAAGCGCGGCTCCGGACGACGAACCACCGGGCGCCGGTAGGCTCGCGGCGGCGGGTGTCGCGGGTGCGAGCGGAACGGCTGCGAGCAGCAGCAAGAAGAGCGGCGCCGGCGTCACGGCAGCGCCTCCTGCTCTTGCGCTGCGTCGAACACCGCGCCGAGCCGGCGTTCGCGCGCGCCCCAGTCCGCGACGCACCAAAGCAGCGCGAGCAGCACCGGTGTCCCGGCGCTCAGCCACATCACCGCGCCCGCGTTCATCTGGTCCGCGAGTGCGTCCGGCCGCGCGGCGTAGTGCGGGTACAGCACGCGGTTCGTCACGTAGAACGCGAAGCCGAGAAACGCGCCGGCCGGGAGGCTCAGAAACAGCGCCAGGATGCGCAGCGGGTGCGATCGCGCGTGCGGCGCCGGCGCGACGGCAAAGATGGGCATCCAGAACAGCAGCGCGGCGGTCAGGAACAGCGCGTGTTCTGCCGCGTGCACGGTTTCGTTTTCGAGCGCGCGCTCGTAGAGCGGGGAGAAGTGCGTGCCGAACAACACGAGAGTCAGCAGCGCCAAGCCGAACAGCGGATGGTCGATCGTGTGCATCGGTGCGCTGCCGAGCACGTGCGCCAATCGCGCGGCGCCGCGCGGCGGGAGCGCGGCCAGCGCGAGCCTGACCGGCGCGCCGAAGATCAGCAGCGGCGCGGCGAGCGAGATCAGGATGAGATGCTGGCCCATGTGCCAGCTCAACGACGCGTCGGCGAGCGCATCGACCGGCCCGCACAGCGCCGCGCCTATCGCGAGCAGTCCGGCGCCGAACGCGAGTGGCGCGACGCGCGAGAACGGCCGTCCGGCGCGCGCGACGCGCATCAAGCCCCAACCGTAGACCGCGGCAGCAACCGCGAGCGCGAGCAGCACAGTCATGCCGGCTGCGGCTCCTCTTCCTCGAAGCCGCCTTGTTCGTTGCGAACGATCGTCGTCGCGTCGGACGGGTAGACCGCGCTCTCGCGAATCCGCGCGCGCAACTCGGCCGCGATCCGCGCCGCCAGCGCACCCGCGATGAACGGGCCGACGAGCAGCAGCACGCGGTACACCCACACCAGCGTCTCGAGCCGCAAGTGCAACGCCGCCGAGGTTTGGTCGTCGGCCGCGGCGAGCGTGAGCAGCAAGCCGTCGAAGATCAGCGCCGTGCCGACGCCGACGCGCAGCGGAACCTGCGTCGGCGTGTCGAGCACGTCGTGCCACGCGAGGTCGCGCGTAATGCGCTGCTCGATGAACGGCCATGCCAGCAAGAACAGAAACACCAGCAGCGGCAGCACGAGCCCGGGCCAGAACACGGGCGGAATGGGATGCCCGAAAATCTTGATCTCCGTCGCTGGGCCCAGCCGCAGCGCGCCTTCGAGAAACGCCGTGTACCAGTCGGGGACCGCGCCGTTCGTCGCGATCCACGGATGGTACGGCCCGTACGCTTCGATCGGGTTGATCTCGACGAACGTCGCGAGCAGCGCGAGGACCGCCGCCGTCGAGCCGAGCACCGCGATCGTGCGCAGCGCGTAGTCGGGCCAGAACCGGCGCCCGACCACGACCCGCGGATCGCGCACGAACTGCGTGTGCTTCTGATAGATCACCAGAAACAGATGAACCGCGAGCAGCGTGGCGATCGCTATCGGGAGATAGTAAACGTGCAGCGTGTAGAGGTGCGTGGTGAGCAGCGGCCCCGGAAACGTGTCGCCGCCGTTGAACACGGATGCCGCCCAGCGCCCGATCACCGGGATCGACAGCGCGACGCTGTACGCGATGCGCAGCCCTGTGCCGGAGAGGTTGTCGTTCGGGAGCGAGTAGCCGGTGAACCCCGTGAACGATGCCAGCGCAAGCATCGTGAACCCGATCATCCAGTTCAGCTCCCGCGGCTTGCGGAACGCGCCGGTGAAGAAGATGCGGCCCATATGGACGAGGATCGCCGCGACGAAGCACACCGCCGCCCAGTGATGAACTTGGCGCATCACGTAACCGATCGGGTGCGCGCGATTCGCCAGCTCGAGCACCGAACCGTACGCGTTCGTGCCCGCGGCGTCGAACGCGAACGTCAGCCAGATCCCCGTGCCGACCAGCGTGATGAAGAAGTACAGCGCGAACTCGCCGAGGTAGAACGACCAGTGGTCGGGGTAGACTTTCTTGAGCAGGTAGCGCGCGCCGGCGTTGGTGCCGAGCCGCTCGTCGAGCCACGAGACGACGCGAGGAACGATCACAGCCGGCGGTCCCAGTCGTCGGGCCCGACCGGCGCGTCGAAGTCGCCGCTCGCGATCAGATAGCCCTCCGCGTCGACGCCGATCGCGAGCCGCGGCAGCGGCCGCGGCGCCGGTCCGGACAGGTTCTTCGCGCCGTTCAGCACGTCGAACCGCGATTGGTGGCATGGGCAATAAAGCTCGTGCGACTCGTGGCGATACAACGCGACCGGACAGCCCGCGTGCGTGCAGATCTTCGAAAACGCGAGGTAGCCGTCAGGTGCCGCTGCGGCTGCGGGTGCGTTGCCGGCCGCGGGCAGCAAATACGGCGGGACGCGAATCAGCACTGCCGGCGCGTCCGGTAATTCGATCCCGTCCTGTGGAAACACCGTCTCGATCCCGCCGTTCACCAGCCGGTCGCGCGCGATCGGCTTGTTTTCCGCGTCGACGAGCCGCACGCCGGCGCGCCACCCGGTGACCGAACGGCGCCCCGGCTTCCGCGCGAGCGAGATCACCGGTACCAAACCGAGCACCGCGAACGCGCCGATCGCCGCGAACCACAGCTTGCCGAACGTCCCGCGCGAGACGGCCTCGTCGGGAAGCGGCGACGGAGCGCTCGGACCGCGCTGGACGCGCGGCTCGGTGAGGTCGTCCGGCGCGTGCAACGCGATCGCCGCCGACGCGGCGGCGCCGGCAAGGCCGACGAACGCGACGACGAGCGCGCCGCTGAAGATCGCGGGCTCGACGCCGAGCGCCGCCGCGACGGTCGCACCGAGCGCGCCGGCGATCGTGAGCGCGAGGAAGAACGCGACCTTCACCGGACCAGGAAGATCGTCGCGTACAGCGCGAGCCACACGACGAAGACGAAGTGCCAGTAGTACGCGACCGCCTCGACGCCCGCATGGTGCTCGCGCGTGAACGCCGGCTCGCGCAAGAAGATCGCCACCGCCGCGAGCAGCGCGACGCCGGCCAGCACGTGCGCGAAGTGCGTCCCGGTCAGCACGAAGTACACGGTCGCGTACGCGTTGTCGGCGATGTGGAAGTTCGCGGTGTGCCAATCGCGCCACTCGAGCCACAGAAACGCGATCGCCGCGACGATCGTCAGGGTAAGCATCGTGCGCGCGACGACGCGGCCGCCGCGCATAGCGCCGGCTTGCGCGACCGCCATCGTTACGCTGCCGAACGCGAGCAGCGCCGTCCCGATCGCCATCCCGCCCGCGTCGAGCTCGGTGCCGGGCGGCGGCCACTGCGTGTTCGATCCGCGGAGATAGTAATACGCCGCGAGCAGCGCCGCGAACACCATCGACTCCGACGCGAGGAAGACGACGGTACCGAACACGAGCGGGTGCGCCCGAATCGCGACGGATCGCATGTCACCACCCTACCCGGGTGGGGGTCCGGTAAACGTGGGTAGCATGTCGGCGTGCACGGTCAGACCTGGCCGGCGATCAGCAGCACGCAAGCGGCCGCGCTCGCCGACGACTGGCGGATCTTCACGTACGCGGCGCTCGCCGTCGCGGTGCTGGTTTGGGCGCTGATCGTCGTCGCCGCGCTGCGCTTTCGCCGTACGCGGCGCAACCCCGAGCCGCGCTCGCAGCGCGACACGAACGCGCCGCTGGAGATCGCTTGGACGGTCGCTCCTTTGCTCGTCGTGATCGCGCTGTTCGTTCTTACGTACCGTATCGAAGCGCAGGTCGAGGCGCGCGCGCCTGACCCGGCCGTACGGATCAGCGTCGAAGGGTATCGCTGGGGCTGGACGTTCAGCTACCGCGGCGGTCCGGTCGTCGACGGGACGTTTCAGAAGCCGCCGGAGATGGTGCTTCCCGTCGGGCAGACGGTGGCGTTCGAGGTTTCCTCGCGCGACGTCGTGCACTCGTTCTGGATTCCCGACATGCTCTTCAAGCGCGACGCCATCCCCGGCCGCGTGAACCGGTTCGATCTGACGCCCACCAAGACGGGGACGTTTCTCGGGCGATGCGGGGAGTTCTGCGGCTTGAGCCACGCGCTGATGACCTTCAGCGTCCGCGTCGTCCCGCCGGACGAGTACCGGCGCTGGCTCACGTACGAGGCGCGGCAGTGAGCGCGGCGGCCGCGGCCGGTCGCGTGACCGCGCCGGAGCGGCACGACATCCTCTCCTGGATCACCACCACCGACCACAAGCGGATCGGCATCCTCTACATGGCGACGACGCTGTCCTTCATGGCCGTCGCGGGGCTCTTGGCGATGCTGATTCGCACGCAGCTCGCGCGTCCCGGCGCGACGCTGCTGCAGCCGCACGAGTACAACCAGATCTTCACGCTGCACGGGACCGCGATGATCTTCCTCGTCATCGCGCCGTTCGCGCTGGGATTGGCGAACTATCTGATCCCGCTGCAGGTCGGCGCGCCCGACATGGCGTTTCCGCGCTTGAACGCGACGTCGTACTGGATGTTTCTGTTCGGCGGGCTGATCGTGTTCGCCGGCGCGGCAACGAACGAAGGTGCGGCGTCGGCCGGGTGGACGTCGTACGCGCCGCTGTCCGAGGTGACGATCTCGACCGGGTTGGGCCAGGACTTCTGGATCGTCGGGCTGGCGATGGTTTCGGTCGCCTCGATCATGACCGCGATCAACTTCGTGACGACCGCGTTCATCCACCGCGCGCCGGGGATGACGATGTGGCGGCTCCCGATCTTCACCTGGGAGATGATTGCGACGTCGCTGCTGATCTTCATGGCGTTTCCGTCGCTGACGGCGACGCTGCTGCTGCTCTTCGTCGACCGCCGGCTCGGCGGGCACGTCTTCGATCCGGCGTACGGCGGGAGCCCGATCCTCTACCAGCACCTGTTCTGGTTCTTCGGTCATCCCGAAGTCTACGTGCTGATCCTACCGTACTTCGGGGTCGTCAGCGAGGTGATCTCGACGTTCTCAGGACGGCCGATGTTCGGCTACACCGGGATGGTGCTGGCGGCGTTCGCGATCGCGGGGCTCTCGATGGGCGTGTGGGCGCACCACATGTTCACCACCGGCGCGGTCAACAATCCGTTCTTCAGCTTCGTGTCGTTCCTGATCGCG
>DASZGA010000245.1:0-5804 GCA_035939295.1 Candidatus Elarobacter sp.
GGCCGTTTCGATGCAAACGGCGATCTCCCCGAAGCGGATCTCACCAGAAGTAAACGCAGCGACGGCGACCTCGTTGGCCGCCGAGAGGACGGCCGGGGCCGTCCCGCCCCGGGCCAGCGCCTCGTAGGCCAGCCGCAGGCAGGGGAACCGCTCGGGGTCCGGCCGTTCGAACGCCAGCGCCGTGATCGCCGCGCCCCGTTTCCCGCCGAGCGCCTCGATCGGGTCGTCGAAGCGGCGGCCCTCGTCGAGCCGGTCGGGGTAGGCGAGCGCGTAGCCGATCGGCAGCCGCATGTCGGGGGCGGCCATCTGGCCGACCACGTTGCCGTCGGTGAAGACGACGAAACCGTGCGCGACCGAGGTGCGGTGGACGACGATCTGGACGCGCTCGCCCGGCACGCCGAACCACTTCGAGGCCTCGATTACTTCGAGCCCTTTGTTCATCAGCGTCGCCGAGTCGATCGTGTTCTTCACGCCCATCGACCAGGTCGGGTGCGCGAGCGCGTCGGCGACGCTCGCCGAATCCATCTGCTCGCGCGTGCGCTCCCAGAACGGTCCGCCCGATGCGGTGACGATGAGCGCGGCGACGCGCTCGCGGGGCGCGCCTTGCAGGCATTGAAAGATCGCGGAGTGCTCGCTGTCGACCGGGAGCAGCTGCGAGCCGCTGCGCGCAGCGTGCTCGACCAGCAACTCGCCGGCGGCGACGATCAGCTCTTTGTTGGCGACCGCGACGTCGATCCCGCGGTCGACGGCGGCGAACACCGCGTCGAACGCGACCGCACCGTCGGTCGCGGCCAGCACCAGCTCGGCGCCCGACTCGCACGCAACCGCATGCAAACCTGCGGCACCGTCGCGCGCGTCCGCGACGACGCGTGGCCGAAACGCCGCCGTCTGCGCCGCGAGCAACTCGACGTTGCGCCCGGCGGCGAGTCCCACCACTTCGAAACGATCTTCGTGGCGCGCAATGACGTCCAGCGCTTGCCGGCCGATGCTTCCCGTGCTGCCGAGGATCGCGACGCGTTTTTTGCTCACGTCGTCACCAAGTGGTTGTGCGAGATGACGCCGATCAGGTACAGCGCGAAGTAGAACGCGATCCCCGCGAAGATGTACGAGTCGAAGCGGTCGAGGACACCGCCGTGGCCGGAGATCAGCGAGCCGGCGTCCTTCACCTTCGCGTCGCGCTTGAGCGCGCTCTCGACCAGGTCGCCGGCTTGCGCGGCGATCGACGTGATCGCGGCGACGATCAGCCCTTGCCACCACGTCACGTGAACCCACGGAATCAGCGCGATCGCCGCGCCGGCGAGCAGCGCCGCGGCGAAACCGCCGAGCGCGCCTTCGACCGTCTTCTTCGGCGAGAGCCGCGTGAGCAAGTGCTTTCCGAACGCGGTCCCGATCAGCATCGCGAAGATGTCGGTGAACGCGACCAGCACGATGATCCACACCGTCCAGGTCACGCCGTCGTGCAGCGCGCGGATCGCGACGAAGTACGTCAGCAATTTGCCGATGTAGAGGACGCCGAGCAGCGTGTAGCCGCTGCGCGCGAAGTAGCCCGACGAAGCGGTGAACGTCGCGGTGCCGAGCGCGATGATCACCGTCGCGGCAAGCAAGATCCCTTCGTAGCGGTGGATCAAGCCGAAGTGGGTGAGGATGACGTACGCCCACACCGCCGCGATCGCGACGGGCAGCTCGATCGCCGGACCTTTTTTCGCCGAGAGCCCGGCGAACTCGTAGATGCAGCCGGTCGCGACGGCGAGGACGAACAGCGTAAACGCCGGCGGCCACATGACCGCGCCGAAACCGAGCGCGGCGAGCAGCACTCCGACGACGACACGGCGCACGCTCACCGCGGGCGAGGGCTTCGGCGTTTTCGCCGCAGCCGCCGCGCCGGCCGGCGCCGCGCTGGTCGTCATGCGCCCCCGAAACGGCGCTGCCGGCGCTGGTACTCGGCGATCGCCTCGGCGAACGAATCGCGCGAGAAATCCGGCCAGAACGTCTCGCGCAGCACGAGCTCCGCGTACGCGACTTGATAGAGCAAAAAGTTCGAAAGCCGCGACTCGCCGCCGGGGCGGATCAGCAGATCGGGGTCGGGCATCCCCGCCGTCGACAGGTACGAGGCCAGCGTGTCTTCCTCGATCGCGTCGGGCTCTAGCGTGCCGTCCTGCACGTCGCGCATCATCCGCGCGACCGCGTCGCGCAGCTCGCTGCGCGCGCTATAGTTCACGGCCAGGTTCAGCACGAGCCCCGTGTTCCCAGCGGTCCGCGCGACCAGCCCGTCCAATGCGTCTTTCGAAGCGCGCGGAAGCTGCTCGTAGCGTCCGATCACGTTGACGCGGACGTTGTTGCGGTGCAGCTCCGCGAGCTCGTTCTGCGCGAAGTAGACGCACAGGTCGAGCAGCAGCGAGATCTCCGTCTTGTCGCGCTTCCAGTTCTCGGTGCTGAACCCGTAGACGGTCAGCATCGGGATCTCCCAGTCGCTCGCCGCGCGGGTGATCTCGCGCAGCGCGACGATCCCGCGGCGGTGCCCTTCGATCGCGGGCAAGCGGCGCGCGCGCGCCCAGCGGCGGTTGCCGTCCATGATGATCGCTACGTGCTGCGGAAGCCGGGTCGCGTCGAGCGTCACGCCGTGCGGCGGCCGGAGAAGCGTCGCCACTAGATCCGCTCGTACCGTTCGTAGCCGGCGAGCAGTTCCCAGGCACCGTCGTGCTCGCCGGTAAGCGCGCTCACGCGCAGCGCACGCAGCACGCCGACTCCCACCGCCGCGTACGGCGGCGCGAGAACGCGAAAGCGAAGCGGCCGGTCACCGAGCGCGCGCCGCGCCTGCACCCACGGAACTAACACGAGGTCCTCAACATTCACATCGGACATTCCGCGTAGGATTCGCCCGAAGGGCGAGGTTTGAGAGGCTCGTCAAGAGACTCTCAAACCTCCATGATTTCCTGCTCTTTGCCGTGGACGAGATCGTCGATCTGCTTGACGTACTTGTCGGTCAGCTTCTGCACCTGATCGGTTCCGCGCTTGATCTGATCGTCGGTGATCGTGCCCTTCTTCGCGAGCGCCTTCACGTCGTCGTTCGCCTTGTGGCGAATGTTGCGGACCGCGACCTTGTGCTCTTCCGACTTCTTCTTGACCAGCTTGACCAGGTCTTTGCGCCGGTCTTCGCTCAGCGGCGGGATCGACAGCCGGATCGTGGCGCCGTCGACGTTCGGGTTCAGGCCGAGGTCGCTGGTCTCGATCGCCTTGCGGATCGCGCCGACGACGCTCTTGTCGAACGCGGTCACCGTCAGCGAACGGCCGTCGGGCGAGTTCACGGAGGCGACCTGCTTGAGCGGGACCGAGGAGCCGTAGGCCTCGACGTGGATGCGGTCGAGGAGCGCCGGGGAGGCCCGGCCGGTGCGGATCGTGGCGAAGTCGCTCGTCGTCGCCTCGATCGCCTTCTTCATCTTCGACTCGGTGTCGCGGTAGACGTCATCCAGCATGGCCGACCTCTTCGCCGCGGACCGGCGCCGCACTGCGCCCGACCGTCGTCCCGATCGGCTCGCCGTAGACGACCCGCCGGACGTTCCCCGGGACGTTCATGTCGAAGACCACGATCGGCAGGCGGTTGTCCATGCACAGCGTGAGCGCGGTGGAGTCCATCACCTCCAGCCCGAGCTCCAGCACCCGCAGGTAGTCCAGCTGGGTGAACCTGGTCGCGGTCGGATCCTTGAACGGGTCGGCGCTGTAGACTCCGTCGACCTTGGTCGCCTTGAGGATCGCCTGGGCGCCCATCTCGACCGCGCGCAGCGCGGCGGTCGTGTCGGTGGTGAAGTACGGGTTCCCGGTCCCGGCCGCGAAGATCACCACACGGCCCTTTTCGAGATGGCGCAGCGCGCGGCGGCGGATGTACGGCTCGGCGATCGCGTTCATCGCGATCGCGGTCTGCACGCGCGACGGGACGCCGATCCGCTCGAGCGAGTCCTGCAGCGCGAGCGCGTTGATCACGGTCGCGAGCATCCCCATGTAGTCGGCGGTCGGGCGGTCCATCCCGGCGGCTTCGTGCGCTTTGCCGCGCCAGATGTTTCCGCCGCCGACGACGACGGCCAGCGAGACGCCGTCGGCGTGGACCTGCGCGATCTCGCGCGCCATCGCCGTCGTCGTGTCGAGGTCGACGTTGCCGCCTCGTCCGGCGAACGCTTCACCCGAGAGCTTGAGGAGGACGCGCTCGTACGCGGGTTTCTGCAGCATCGTGCCTCCCTCGACTCTTACGACCGTCTACTCTTCGCCCAGCGCGAACTTCACGTAGCGGCGGACTTGGACTTTCTCGCCGAGCACGCCCGAGACGCTCTTCACCAGCTCGCCGACCGTCTGCGCGTCGTCCTTGACGAACGGCTGCTCGAGCAGCGTGTGCTCCTCGTACCATTTGTTGAGCTTGCCGGAAAGAATTTTCTCGACGACCTCCGGCGGCTTCCCGGCCGGGACGGCCTTCTCGAGCTCCGCCTTCACTTCGGCGATCACGCTCTCGGGAACCGACTCGCGGTCGAGATACTGCGGCGACATCGCGGCGACGTGCATTGCTACATCGCGGACGAGCTCCTTGAAGCGCTCGTTGCGCGCGACGAAGTCGGTCTCGCAGTTGATCTCGACCAGCACGCCGATCTTTCCGCCGGCGTGGATATACGAGCCGACGAGACCCTCGTTGGCGGTGCGCTCGGCGGCCTTCTTCTCCGCCTTCGACTGGCCGAGCTCGGCGAGCCGCGCCTTGGCGCGCTCCATGTCGCCGTTGGCCCAGATCAGCGCGTTGCGGACGTCGGACATCCCGGCGCCCGTCTCTTCGCGCAGGCGCTTGATCTCGTCGGTGGTGGGTTTGTAGGTTGCGGTGCTTTCCACGTCGTCTTTCGTTCGGGCTGAATCGGTTACACGCCGGCCGGTTCGGGCTCGGGCCCGATCTCGGCGTACTGCTGGTCGTAGTCTTGCGCGTCGTACGCCGACTCCGTCTCGGTCTTTCCTTCGACGATCGCGTTCGCGATGGTGCTGACCATCAGGCGCACGCTGCGGATCGCGTCGTCGTTGCCGGGGATCGCGTAGTCGATCTCGTCGGGATCGCAGTTGGTGTCGATCACCGCGATGATCGGGATGTGCAGCTTCTGCGCCTCGGCGACCGCGATCCGTTCCTTCTTCGGATCGACGATGAAGATCGCGTCCGGGAGGCGGTGCATGTCTTTGATGCCGCCGAGGAACTTCTCTAGCTTCTCGAGCTCGTCGGTCAGCCGCGCGACTTCTTTCTTGGGAAGCAAGTCGAAGGTGCCTTGCTGGCGCATCCCTTCGAGCTCGCGCAGACGCGAGATCCGCTTCTGGATCGTCGCGAAGTTGGTGAGCGTGCCGCCCAGCCAGCGCTGGTTGACGAAGAACGTCCCGGCGCGCTCGGCCTCTTCTTTGACGACGTCCTGGGCCTGCTTCTTGGTGCCGACGAACAGAATCACGCGGCCGTCGCGCGACATCTGCTTGACCGCGTCGTAGACCTCGTTCAGCATCGCCAGCGTCTTCGACAGGTCGATGATGTAGATGCCGTTCCGCTCTTGGAAGATGTACGGCTTCATCTTCGGATTCCAGCGGCGGGTCTGATGTCCGAAGTGGACCCCCGCCTCCAGAAGAGCGCGCATGGAAACGCCTGATGCCATGAAATGAACCTCTCTGAGTCCTCGGCCGCCGTCCTTGGCGCCGTCCCGGACGCATACACCCCCGGCCTCCGGCCGGGTGAAATGAGCCCCGTCACCGGGGCAACCCTGGAAGTATACCACAGGCTCGGGCCGGCGCGGCAAGAACGGCCG
>DASZGA010000246.1:0-6031 GCA_035939295.1 Candidatus Elarobacter sp.
TCGGACGGCGTGGCGGCAACGGCGTGCGCGTCCTCGACCGCACGCTCGAAGACATCTTCCTCGACGCCGTCTCCGACGGAGGTTCACAGTAATGGAATACGTTGCGATCCTGCGCGCGCGCCGCATCCTGACGTGGTACGCGATCGTGATCGTCGCGATCGGTGCGCTCGGCCTGGCGCTCGCGCTCAAAGACGGGTCGCCGAAAGTTACGAACTCGTCGATTCCGTTCATCGGTCTCGTCATCGGCAGCATGCTCGGGCCGGTGATCCTGGCCTCGTTCTTTGCGATCGGGCTCGACGACGAGCACAGGACCCTCGCGATCGCCTGGACGCGGCCCATCGCTCGGCTCGCGATCGCGTGGCGCTACGTCGCGGTCGCCTTTGTCGGGATGCTCGCTTCGTGGATCTTCACGCTCGCGGTGGCGCTCGCGGCGCTCGCCGTGCTCGGCCTGGCGCGCTACATCGAGCCGGGGAGCCAATCGTGGACCTCGATTCCGCTCATCCTCGGGGTCGCGGTGATGTGGTACGGCCTGGTCCTCTTCGTCTCGGCGGTGTTCCCGGGCCATCCCGCGCGGATCGCCGGCGCAAGCTGGGCGTACGCGCTGATCGTCCCCGCGCTCACCCACGTCCCGTTCCCGCCGCTGCTGCACCAGGTCACCGTCGCGCTCAACTACTTGAACCCGCTCAGCTACTTGCAAAGCTCGAGCCGCCCCGGGGGCGATATGGTGTTCGCGAACGGGATGGCCGGAATGTATGTCGCGTGGGCGATCGGTATCGCCTGCGTCGTAGCCGGCACGTATCTCTGGGCGAACCGTGAGGTGAAGGCATGACGATCATGGCGACGCACTTCGCGCTCGTGCTCGGCGCGTGGCGGCTGCGGGTGCGAATCGACATCGACGAGCCGCGCGAGAGCGAGCTCGCCGCCGAGCACGGCGCAGCGCACGACGCGGCGCCGACGCGGGGGCTCCCGGGTGCGCACGTTCCGCCCCACGTCGCGACGTGGGGGCGCGGATGACGGCGGTACTGCCGCCCGGCTAGCGGCGCGCGACGACGGAGCATCCGATGAGGGGGTCGGCGAAAGGGGCGGGATGATCGCTCCCCATGCCGACGCCCTCATCGAGCACGTGCGGGCAAACCGCGACCGCTATCTCGACGAGCTGAAGGCGTGGATCGCCGTCCCGTCGATCTCGGCGCAGCCCGATCACGCCGCCGACGTCCGCCGCTCCGCGGAGCACGCGGTGGCGCGGATGCAGGCCGCCGGCTTGGCCGACACCGCAGTGCTGGAAACGGGCGGGCATCCGGTCGCCTACGGCGCATGGCTGGCCGCGCCTGGCGCGCCGACGGTCTTGATCTACGGCCACCACGACGTGCAGCCGGCCGACCCGTACGATCTGTGGCGCTCGCCGCCGTTCGAAGGGACGGTGCGCGACGCGAAGATCTACGGGCGCGGAGCGGTCGACGACAAAGGCCAATGCCTGATGCACATCGCCGCGATCGAAGCGCACCTGCGCGTCAACCGCAAGCTTCCGCTCAACGTGAAAGTCGTGATCGAAGGCGAGGAAGAGATCGGCTCGCCGAACTTCGAGTCGTTTCTGGCGCGCGAGCGCGAGCGGCTGGCGTGCGATCTCGTCGTCGTCTCCGACACGGCGGTGTTCGCCGAGGACGTGCCGTCGCTGACGACCTCGCTGCGCGGGCTCGTGCACTGGGAGATCACCGTGCACGGGCCGTCGAGCGACCTGCACTCCGGGTACTACGGCGGGATCGTGAAGAACCCGCTCGAGGCGCTGGCGCAGATCATCGCGCAGCTCAAGGACGCGCACGGGCGCATCGTCGTCCCCGGTTTCTACGACGGCGTGCGCGAGCTCTCGCCACAGGAGCGCGCCGGAATCGCGGCGCTGCCGTTCGATCCGGCGAAAGAAGCGCACGCGCTCGGCGTCCCCGAGCTGACCGGCGAGAACGCCCGCTTGCCACTCGAGCGGATGTGGTTCCGGCCGACGCTCGAGGTCAACGGGATGTACGGCGGCTATCAAGGCGCCGGCGCGAAGACGATCATCCCGTCGTACGCGAAAGCGAAAGTGTCGGCGCGGCTCGTTCCGCACCAGGATCCGGAGCAGGTGAAGCACGCGGTGTCGACGTTCGTGCAGCGCGTCGCGCCGAAGGGCGTGCGCGTCGAGGTCGAGGCGCACGGCGACACGCGCGCGGTCGAGACGTCGCGCGACCATCCGGCGGTTGCGGCGGCGGCGCGCGCGATGGAGCTCGGGTTCGGGAAGGCGCCGGTGTTCATCGGGACCGGCGGAACGATCGGTCCGGTCTCGTCGTTCGACCGCATCCTGCACCTGCCGCAAGTGCTGATCGGCGTCGGGCTGCCCGACGACGCGATCCACGCGCCGAACGAGAAGTTCGACCTGGGCCAGTTCTTCGGCGGGATCGAGACGATGACGTATCTGTACGACGAGCTCGCCAACGCGCTCCGCAGCGCGCCGCAGCGCGCGGCCGGCTGACGCGCATGAGCTTCACCGAGCGGTTCTCCGACCGTGCCGGCGACTACGTGAGCGGCCGGCCGTCGTATCCGGCGGGTGTGCTCGACCCATTGTTCGCCGGACTCGGCGATCCGCCGGACGTCGTGGTCGCGGATCTGGGCGCCGGAACGGGTATTTCGTCGCGGCTGCTTGCGGAGCGCGGAGCGCACGTTTTCGCGGTCGAGCCGAACCGTGCGATGCGCGAAGCCGCCGAGCCGCACCCGAACGTCGAGTGGATCGACGCGACCGCGGAGGCGACGGGGCTGCACGAGGCGAGCGCCGATCTGGTGACGGCGTTCCAGGCGTTCCACTGGTTCGACCATCGCAAAGCGCTCGACGAGATCGTGCGCATCCTGCGCCCGGCCGGCCGCGCCGCGGTGATCTACAACGAGCGCGACGAAAGCGACGCGTTCACCGCCGCGTATGGCGATGTCGTGCGCAAATACCAGACCGACGAGACCGAACGCCGCCGCGCCGGCGGCCTCGCCGCGTTCGAAGCCTTCGAAGGCTGGCACGAACGCCGGCGCGTCGAGCTGCGCAACGAGCACGTGCTCGACGAGAAAGGGCTCGCGGCGCGAGTCGGCAGCACGTCGTACCTGCCCAAATCCGGCCCGGCCTTCGACGAGCTGCGCGCAGCGCTCGCCGTGCTGTTCCAGAAGTATGCCGCCGACGGCCGCGTGGTGATGGTGATGCGGACGATCGTCGTCACCGGCGATGTCGGCGCCGACGGCGGTTGAGTATGGACACAACCCGGCAACCTCCCGATGCTCTCGGTGAGGTGAAATCGATGAGTGACATGGCAGTAGAAATCGAAGTTCCGGACAGACCGATCACCGTGGAAGAGTTCGACCAGATGGTGGAGCTGGGCATCATTAAGCCGGACGAACGCATCGAGCTGGTCGAAGGCCATCTCGTTCCGCTCGAGCCGATGAACGCGCCGCATGCCTCGCTTGCGGCGCGGCTCAACCACGTTCTGCAGCCCCTGAGCGGTCGGGCGTTGCTCTGGCCCCAGTTGCCGCTGGTCATCTCGGACCGGTCGAAGCCGCTTCCGGACATGGGATTGCTTCACCGGCGTGGCGACTTTTACCGGGAGCATCTTCCCGATCCTGAAGACGTCTTCGCGGTCATCGAGGTGTCGGATACGACGCTAAAGTTCGACCGCGGCACCAAGCTTGTAGCGTACGCCCGGGCCGGCATACCGGAATACTGGATCGTCGACGTCAACGAAAAGACGATCGAGATTTGCCGCGATCCGCACGATCTCGGCTACGGGTCTCGCAAATCAGCCGGCAAGGGCGACTCCGTCTCCTTCGCGGCGTTTCCGGATGTCGTGTTCTCCGTCGACGAGCTGCTCGGCTGAGTAGCGCGGCGCGGCTCCGAATCGGGATCGACGTCGGCGGGACGTTCACGGACGTCGTCGCGGTCGACGCTTCGACGCGGGCGATGGTCGCGTCGGTCAAGGTTCCGACGACGCACGATCATCCGGACGGCGTCGCCGCCGGAATCGTTGCTGGGTTGGAACGGCTGCTCGGCGAGCACGCGATCGCGCCGGAGTCGATCGCGTTCATCGCGCATTCGACGACGCAGGCGACGAACGCGCTGCTCGAAGGAGACGTCGCGAAGGTCGGCGTCGTCGCGCTCGGTGGCGGCGTCGCGCGCGCGTTCGCGCGCTTCGCTCCATTCGCGCTCGCGGAAGGCGTTCGTTTCGCACCGGCCTGGTTCGACGAACGGAATCCACAGCTGCTCGACGCGCTGCGTTCCGCCGGCGTCGAGTCGGTGGCGGTGACCGCGGCGTTCGCGGTCGACCGCCCGCAACGCGAAGGCGCGCTCGTCGAAGCTGCGCGCGCGGCCGGCTTCGCAGCGACCAGCGGCGCTGAGGTTTCGACACAGTACGGGCTGCGCGCGCGGACGCGCACGGCAGCGCTGAACGCCGCGATCCTCCCGCGGATGCTGCGCACCTCGCGGGTCACCGCGCGCGCGGTCTCCGATGCGCGCATTCCCGCGCCGCTGATGATCATGCGCAGCGACGGCGGCGTGATGGACGTCGCCGAGGTCGAACGAAGGCCGATCCTCACGATGCTCTCGGGTCCCGCGGCCGGAATCGCGGGCGCGCTCTTCCACGAGAACGTCACCGACGGAATCTTCATCGAAGTAGGCGGAACCAGCGCCGACTGCTCGGTGATCCGCCGCGGTCAGCCCCAGATGCGGCCCGCACGTATCGGCGGCCACCGCACCCTGCTGCGCACGCTCGACGTCCGCACCATCGCCGTTGCCGGCGGCTCGCTGGCACGCATCACTATGGAGCGCGTGCAGGCGGGCCCGCGCGCTGCACTGGGCCGCGTCGTCGACATAGGACCGCGCTCGGCACACATCGCCGGATACCGCTATGCAGCCTTCACGGATCGGGCGCTTGTCGCGACCGCACGTGCGGACATAACAAGCGGCTTTGCTGCGCTGATTGCCGCTGACGGAACGCGAATCGCGATCACACCGACGTGCGCGGCAAACGCGCTCGGCGTCGTTCCGGACGGCGCGTTTGCGCGCGGAGATGCTGAGGCGGCGCGGCTCGCATGCGAGCGTGTCGGCGAAGCGCTTGGGATGAGCGCGGAGGACCTTGCGCGGGCGATCCTCGATCGCGCGACCGAGAGGCTTCGCGCGACGCTGGACGAGTTGATCGGCGACTACGGTCTGGAACGTGCGAACGTCGTTCTCGTGGGTGGGGGCGGCGGCGCGGCGGCGATCGTTCCGTACGCGGCGGAGCGGCTCGGTTTCGCGCATCGCATCGCGCGCGACGCCGAGGTGATCTCGCCGCTCGGGGTCGCGCTCGCGCTCGTCCGCGACGTCGTCGATCGCACGATCATCGACCCGACGCCCGCCGACCTCGCGCGCATTCGCCGCGAAGCGATCGACGCCGCCGTCGCGTCGGGCGCCGCTCCCGACCGCGTCGAGGTCGTCGTCGAAGTCGACACGGCGCGCAACCGCGTCCGCGCGACCGCCTCCGGCGCAACCGCGCTCGTCGAAGGCGCCCAACAAGCAATCGTCGTCGACGAAGCAGCGCAACTCGCCGCGGCAGCTATGCACCTTCGAACGGGCACGCGCGCGGGTCGGACCGGCCCGAACGGCGGCCCCGCCGGCGGCGCGGACAGCGTGCATGTCGTCGCGCGCACGAGCGCGCTTGCGGTGATCGCATCGGCGACGGAGAGCGCCGTCGTCGATGCGCGCGGCGTCGTGCGGCTTGTGCTGCCGGGCGCGTTTGCGTATGCGACTCGTGCAGGTGACGTCGACGACGTGCTGGCGCGTGTCGTTGATGCGCATACGGCGTTCGGGGATGTCGGGCGCGCGTTGCCGGATGTCTTCTTGTTGCGGGGAAGCCGTATCGGCGAGTTCGCGGGGATGGCGGAGGCGGCGCAGATCGCGGGGTTGGTTGCCGACGAGCTGGCGGGCGTCGACGGCGCGGAGACCGTCGTCCTCGTCGTCGTGCCGAAGCGCGCATAGGAAGCAGGCGGAACGGAG
>DASZGA010000247.1:0-7747 GCA_035939295.1 Candidatus Elarobacter sp.
CCGGCGGGTTGACAAGGCGGCGCGGATCGTGGTACTACCTGCAAACGATGTTCGCTCGGCTCCTCGTCCTCGTTCTTAGCGTTATTCTTGCGGTTCCACCGGACCGGCGAGCAGCTTTCGCATAAGACGACACGAGTCGCCCAACACAATGCAAAGCCCCTCGCCGGAAGGCGGGGGGCTTTTTCGTCTACGGAGGACGTGATGGAAGCCTACTACGACCGCGACGTCGATCGCGGCGCACTCGACGGGAAGACGATCGCCGTCATCGGCTACGGCAGCCAGGGGCGCGCGCACGCGCTGAACCTGCACGATTCCCGCCATGCCGTCGTGGTCGGCCTGCGACCGAACTCCACGAAGCGCGACGAGGCCCGGCGCGACGGGCTCGCCGTCGCCTCGATCTCCGACGCCGTCTCGGCAGCCGACGTCACGATTCTGCTGATTCCGGACGAAGAGCAGCCCGGAGTCTACCTTCGCGAGGTGGTCGAGCACCTTCGGCCGGGGACGGCGCTCGCGTTCGCCCACGGTTTCGGGATCCACTTCGGCACCATCGTCCCGCCGGCCGACGTCGACGTGATCATGATCGCGCCGAAAGGCCCCGGCCGGCTCGTGCGCACCGAGTACGAGAACGGCCGCGGCGTGCCGTGCCTCGTCGCAATCCATCAAGACGCCACCGGTCAAGCCCGCGAAATCGCGTTCGCATATGCGGCCGGAATCGGCGGCGGCCGCGCCGGAATCCTCGAGACGAGCTTCCGCGAGGAGACCGAGACCGATCTCTTCGGGGAACAGGCCGTCCTCTGCGGCGGGATGAGCGCGCTCGTCACCGCGGGCTTCGAGACGCTGGTCGACGCCGGCTACGCCCCCGAGATGGCGTACTTCGAATGCCTGCACGAGATGAAGCTCATCGTCGACCTCATGTACGAGCGCGGCGTCGAAGGCATGCGCGACGCGATCAGCAACACGGCGAAATACGGCGACTACACGCGCGGCAGCCGCGTCGTCAACGAATCGACCCGCGCGGAGATGCGCAAGATCCTCGGCGAGATTCAGAGCGGCGCGTTCGCGCAGGAATGGGTCGCCGAACACGCCTCCGGGAAGCCGTCGTTCCGCGCGTTCCGCGAGAAGGCGGCCCGGCACGAGATCGAGCACGTCGGAACCGAGCTGCGCGGGCTGATGCCGTGGCTCAACGGCGGCCAGACCGCGGCCGAGGCCGACGACGGCCTCCGCTTCCGGGTCTTGTAGGGTATCGTGACCGGCGCGCAGGCCGTCGTGGCGGCACTCGAACGCGAGGGGGTCGAGACGATCTTCGGCTACCCGGGCGGAGCGATCATGCCGCTCTACGACGCGCTCTACGAGCACCCGGTGCGGCACATCCTGGTGCGACACGAAGCCGCCGCGGCGTTCGCCGCGAGCGGCTACGCGCGCACGTCGGGCCGCACGGGGGTCTGCTGCGCCACCTCGGGCCCCGGCGCGACGAACCTCGTGACCGGGCTGCTCGACGCGATGATGGACAGCGTCCCGCTGGTCGCGATCACCGGCCAGGTCCGCAGCGAGCTGATGGGGACCGACGGGTTCCAAGAAGCCGACGTCTGCGCGATCACCCAGGCGGTGACAAAGCGGAACATGCTGGTCGATCACGTAGACCGCATCGGCGAGACGATCGCGGAAGCGTTCGCGCTCGCGCGCGCCGGGCGCCCCGGGCCGGTGCTCGTCGACATCCCGAACGACGTCCTCAAAGCCCAAACAGACGTCACCGCTGCGGCGATGAAGCCGTTCGCGCGCAGCGGTGCCGGCGAGCCGCGCGTGTCCGATGCCGCGGTTCGTGACGCCGTCGCGCGGATTCGCTCCGCGCGACGGCCCGTCGCGATCATCGGCGGCGGCGTGCGCGCGGGTGCGGTCGACCTCTACCGGATGTTCGTCGCGATGCTCGGCCTGCCGCACACCGCGACGATCAACGGACTCGGCGCCGCAGCGCCGGGCGATCCGAGCTATCTCGGAATGCTCGGGATGCACGGGCTAAAAGCCGCGAACAAGGCCGTGCAGCGTGCCGATCTGATCCTCGCGCTCGGGATGCGGTTCGACGACCGCGTCACCGGCAAACCGGATCGCTTCGCGCGCGAAGCGGTCGTCGTCCACGCCGACATCGACGCGACCGAGTTCAACAAGATCATCTCGGCCGACGTCGCGCTGCACGGCGATCTCTGCCACACGCTGCACGCGCTCATCGACGAGCTGGCGCATGGGCACGTCCCGCGCTTCGACGACTGGTCCGCCGAGGCGCGGCTGCTCGGCGGATCGCTCCCCAGCGACCGTGTCGGCGAGGGCGTCCTCTCCGCGACCGACGCGCTCGACCGGTTCTTCGCCGCGCTTCCGCCCGACGCGATCATCACGACCGACGTCGGTCAGCACCAGATGTGGGCCGCGCAACGCGCGCGCCCCGCGCACCCGCGCAAATACGCGACATCGGCGGGTCTGGGCGCGATGGGGTTCGGCTTTCCGGCCGCGATCGGTGCGGCGTACGCGAACCCGGGAACGCCGGTGTACGCGATCGTCGGCGACGGCGGGTTTCAGATGTCGCTTCCCGAGCTGGCGACGCTGCGGCGTTACGACGTTCCGGCGAAAGTCGTGCTGATCGACAACCAGAACCTCGGAATGGTCCGGCAGTGGCAAGAGCTCTTCTTCTCGCAGCGCTACTCCGCGACGAACCTCGCCGACAATCCCGATTTCGTCGCGATCGCGCGCGCCTACGGGATCGACGCGTACGCGATCAGCGAACCGAGCGGCGCCGACGAGACGATCGCGCGGTTCGTGGCGTCGCGCGGGCCGGCCCTTCTGCACTGCGCGTGCCATCCGACCGAGAACGTCTGGCCGATGATCCCGGCGGGGATGACGGTCGACGACCTGATGGAAGCGCGCGCATGACCTGCGAGCTGACGCTGCGCGACGTGCGCTCCGTCGCGCGGATCGTCAACCTCGCCCATCGCTTCAACTGCCGCTGCACGCACGTCACGGCGAACGCCGGCGCTACCGTGAGCGCGCGCTTCGCGTTCGACGGCGCCGAGCTCGCGCTGACGCGGCTGCGCGCGCAGATCGACCGCATCGTCGCCTACGAAACGGTACCGTCATGAAATCGACGCGCTACGCGCCGTTCGCCCCGATCCCGCTGGTCGACCGGCGCTGGCCTAGTCGTACGATCGACCGCGCGCCGCTCTGGTGCAGCGTCGACCTCCGCGACGGAAACCAAGCGCTGGTCGAACCGATGGGGCCTGAACGCAAGCGGCGGATGTTCGAGCTGCTCGTGCGGATGGGTTTCAAGGAGATCGAGGTCGGCTTTCCGTCGTCCTCGCAACCCGACTTCGAGTTCGTCCGCGAGCTGATCGAGGAGCGCCGCATCCCCGACGACGTGACGATCCAAGTGCTCACGCAGGCGCGTGAAGACTTGATAGACCGCACGTTCGAGGCGATCGCCGGCGCACCGCGCGCGATCGTGCACGTCTACAACGCGACCTCGCCGCTCTTTCGCCGCGTCGTCTTCGGGTTGGACCGGCCCGGGATCATCGAGATCGCCGTTAACGCGGTGCAACATATCAAACGGCGCGCCGCGGACGTCGCCGCGCAAACGCACGTGCGCCTGGAGTACTCGCCCGAGACGTTCTCGGCCACCGAGCTCGACTTCACCAAAGAGATTTGCGAAGCCGTGATGGACGTGTGGCAGCCCTCGCCGGACGAGCCGGTCGTGCTGAACTTGCCGGCGACCGTGGAAATGGCGACGCCGAACGTGTACGCCGATCAAATCGAGTGGGTTCATCGCAACCTGCGCGATCGCGGCTCGGTGGTGCTGAGCGTTCACCCGCATAACGATCGCGGGACCGCCGTGGCCGCGGCGGAGCTCGCCGTGATGGCGGGCGCGGACCGCATCGAAGGCACGCTGTTCGGGAACGGCGAGCGCACCGGCAACGTCGACCTCGTCACGCTGGCGCTGAACCTGTACTCGCAAGGCGTCGACCCGCAGCTCGATCTTTCGAACATTCCGGAGATCGTGCGGATCGTCGAAAGCTGCAACCGCCTCCCGGTTCATCCGCGCCATCCGTACGGCGGCGAGCTGGTGTTCACGGCATTCTCCGGCTCGCACCAGGACGCGATCAAGAAAGGCTTCGCGGCACTCGGCGCGGGCGACGGAACGCGCTGGGAAGTCCCGTACCTCGCGCTCGACCCGAAAGACATCGGGCGCACGTACGACGCGGTCGTGCGCGTCAACAGCCAGTCCGGCAAGGGCGGCGTCGCGTACATCCTTGAGGCCGACCATGGATTCGAGCTGCCGCGCGCCTTGCAGGTCGACTTCAGCCGCGTGATTCAGGCGCAGGCCGAAGAGTCAGGCGGCGAGATCGCACCGGAGGCGATTCGCGCGGCGTTCGATACGGCATACGTTCGGCCCGGGAAACTGCGGCTGGCGGCCTACGAGACGACGAACGAAGGCGTCGCCGGGACGCCGTGCACGATCGACGCGACGCTCACCGACGGGATTGCATCGCGCACGATCTACGGAGACGGGACCGGCCCGATCGACGCGTTCGTCGATGCCCTGCAGCGCGCGTTCGAGTTGGACCTGCACGTGCGCGACTACCACGAGCACGTGCTTCACGACGTCGCGCTGAGTGCGGCGAAAGGCGGTGAGGGCGCACCGGCGGTCGCGTACGTCGAGGTCGCCGTCGGCGAAGCGACGCGCTGGGGCGTCGGGATCGACCCGAACATCGTCACCGCCTCGCTCGCCGCGATCCTCAGCGCCGTCGGGCGCACCGTCGATTCCCTCGCACCCGGTAAGGAGAACCCGCGTGAAGCGGTCGTTGTTTGACAAGGTTTGGGACGCGCACGTCGTCGAGGAGCTCCCCGGCGGAAACGCGCTCGTCTTCATGGATCTGGTCGTCGCACACGAGATCACCACGCCGCCCGGCGCGCTCTCGATCGAGCGCGAGTTCGGCGACAAGCTCTACGAGCCGAACCGCATCGTCGCGATGATCGATCACGTCGCGCCGGCGAAAGACTCGGCGACGGCGCTGCAGGCGCACACCGTCCGCACCTGGGCGAAGCGGCAGGGTATCCGCTTCCACGACGTCGGCGACAACGGGATCTGCCACGTGCTCGTGCCGGAACGCGGATACGTGACGCCGGGGATGACGGTGTGCTGCGGCGACAGCCACACCTGCACGCTCGGCGCATTCGGTGCCTTCGCGCTAGGGATCGGGACGACGGCGCAGGCCGGCGCGATGCTCGCCGGCTGTCTGATCCTGCAGCGGCCGAAGGTGATGCGCGTCGAGGTGACCGGCGAGCTGCCGTTCGACGCGACCGCGAAAGACCTCGCGCTGACCGTGATCGCGACGATCGGTTTCCGCGGCGGCACGGGGTACGTCCTCGAGTACACCGGCTCAGCGATCAGCGCGCTGACGATGGAGCAGCGGATGACGCTGTGCAACATGGCGATCGAAGCCGGCGCGACGACGGGGATCATCGCGTCCGACGAAACGACCGCAGCGTACATCGCCGCGACGCCGGGCGCGCCGGAAAACTGGATGTCGCAAGCCGCGGACGACGACGCCGAGTACGCGGCGACGGTGACGATCGACGCGCGCACGGTGCGGCCCGTGGTTTCGTGGGGAACGAATCCGGGCGAGTGCGCGCCGGTCGACGGCTGCGTCCCGCTCGATGCACCGCAGGCGTCGCTTTCGTACATGGATCTGCGACCCGGGCAAGAATTGCGCAGCATCGAGATCGATCAAGCGTTCATCGGCTCGTGCACGAACTCGCGGATCGGCGACCTGCGCGCCGCCGCCGAGATCTTCCGGGGGCGGCGCGTCAGCGTTCCGACGATCGTCACGCCGGGCTCGCAGGCGGTGCGGCGGCAAGCGGAGCGCGAAGGGCTGCACGACATCTTTCAAGACGCCGGCGCGTTGTGGACGCATTCGTCGTGCGGCCCGTGTCTTGGGATGTCGATGGGCGTCCTCGCCCCGGGAATGCGCTGCATCTCCTCGTCGAATCGTAACTTCCCGGGCCGGATGGGCGACGGCGGACGCGTCCACCTCGCAGCGCCGGCCGTGGTTGCCGCGTCGGCGATTCTGGGCCGCATCGGCTCGGTGTCGGATCTGCTGCGGCGCGACGAAGAAAACGCCGGCGCAGCACAGCGCGAGTTGGCGGTAACCGCGTGATCGTCGAAGGCGCCGTCCTCGCGATCCCGCGCGCGAACATCGACACCGATCAAATCATCCCGGCGCGTCATCTCACCCGCATCGACGCGGAAGGGATGGGCGAGCACCTCTTCGAGGGCTTGCCCGACGGCGCCGCGCTGCTGGCGTCCCGGCCCGACGCGACGATCCTCGTGACCGGCGAGAACTTCGGCTGCGGCTCGTCGCGCGAGCACGCCGCGTGGGCGCTCACCGGCCGCGGGTTCCGCGCGGTGATCGCACCGAGCTTCGCTCGAATCTTCCTCGAAAACGCATACACGAACGCCCTCGTCCCGGTAACGTTACCGCAGGCAACAGTCGACGAGCTCGCCCGCGCGCAAAACATCGCGATCGACGTCGAGGCCGAAACGCTGCGCGCCGACGGCGGCCCGCCGATCTCGTTCGCGCTCGACGCACTCCGCAAGCACTTCGTCCTCGGCGGCGGCTTCCTGCAATACTTGAACGCGAAGATCCCCGGTATCCGCGCCTGGGAAGCAGCGCGATGAGTCGCATCGCGGCGGCTGCGCGATGAGCCGCATCGCGGTTCTCGCCGGCGACGGAATCGGCCCGGAAGTCACCGCGGCAGCCGTGCGCGTGTTGCAGGCGGCGGTTCCGTCGTGCCGGTTCGGCGAAGCGCCTGTCGGCGCGGCGGCGATCGCCTCGCACGGGACGCCGCTTCCCGATGAGACCGTCGCACTCGCGCGCGAGAGCGACGCGATCCTGTTCGGAGCCGTCGGCGGCCCGGGCTTCGACGACGTATCGCCCGAGCGTCGTCCCGAAGCAGCGATTCTGGCGTTGCGAAAAATGTTCGGGTTGTACGCGAACGTCCGCCCATCGCGCGCGTTCGCCGGCCTCGAAGACCGCTCGCCGTTGCGCGCGGAGCTCGTCGCGGGGATGGACTGCGTGATCGTCCGCGAGCTGACCGGCGGACTCTACTTCGGCCCGAAGTCGTTGGAGCGCGACGAAGCCGGCGCGCTGACCGCGACCGACACGCTGGTCTACCGCGACTTCGAGATCGAGCGGATCGCGCGCTTCGCGTTCGAGCTCGCGCGCACGCGACGGAAGCACGTCACCTCCGTCGACAAAGCGAATGTCTTGGTCAGCTCGCAGCTCTGGCGCCGCGTCGTCGCCGACGTCGCGCGCGAATTCCCCGACGTCACGCTCGAGCACATGCTGGTCGACAACGCCGCGATGCAGCTCGTCCGCGACCCGCGCGTGTTCGACGTCGTCGTCACCGAGAACATGTTCGGCGACATCCTCTCCGACGAAGCAGCGATGATCACCGGCACGATCGGCACCGCTCCAAGCGCCAGCCTCGGCAGCGGCCCCAGCGAACGCGGCTTCGGACTCTACGAACCGATCAGCGGCACCGCCCCCGACATCGCCGGCCGCGGCATCGCGAATCCCGCGGCGGCGATTCTATCCGCCGCGCTCCTGGCGCGCTTCTCCCTCGGCGACGAAGACGCCGCCTGGCGCATCGAGCACGCAGTCGCCGACGCGCTGGAGCACGGCCCGCGCACGGCCGACCTCGCGGG
>DASZGA010000248.1:0-19823 GCA_035939295.1 Candidatus Elarobacter sp.
TGGTGGGCCATCATGGATTCGAACCATGGACCTCATGCTTATCAAGCATGCGCTCTAACCAACTGAGCTAATGGCCCGGGGCGTCGGCGCTTAGTCTAGGGCAGCACCGCGCCCTTGTCAACGAGGCTGGGAACGTGCCACATGCGGTACGATGTGGAGGTGAAGCCGCTCGCCGCCCTGCTCGCCCTGCTAGCGCTTGTTTTGAGCCTCGCGCCGCCGTCCACCGCGCAGACCGCGCCGCCCGGAGCCGGCAGCGGGACGGCGGCGCCGCGTCCATGGCGGCCGCTGATCATCGTCGATCCGCGCACCTATCTGGCCTCGCCGAGCCCGAAGCCGAAGCATCGCGCGACGCCGCACCCGCGCCGCCTGCCGCCGGGCCGGCGCCGGCCGCTCTCGCGCCCGACTCCTGAGACCTTCGAACGGTACGACACCTCGCCGTCGCCGCGGCCGTAACGCAACGAGCACTACCGCGCGCTTCCGGCAGGCGGCTGAGCCGCAGCCGGAGCAAATTTCATCCATGCGCCCCCAGAGTTTGCTCTGCGTGGCGGTCGCGCTCGGCGCGCTCGCCGCCGCTCGGCCCGCCACCGCCGACACGCCTCCGGCCGACACGATCTGCCCTCGCGCCGTGCCGAAGGTCGTCGCGTTCAATGAGGCCGCGACTTCGAAAGACGTCGCGAAGATCACCGCCGCGGCACGTTCCGCCGCCGAAGCGTACCAGCTGTGCGCGTCCGACGCGCAGGTCGCCAAAGGCGTCGCCGTCGAGCCCACCGTGAACTACGACAAAACGCGCGCCGCGCAGTTCATGGTCGTCGAAGGCCGTGCGCTCGCCGCGACCGGCAACGCAACGGACGCCGTGGCCGTGCTGAAGAACGCACGTCATCTCGCCGACGACGTGTTCGGGTGGCAGCCCGAGTCGCAGACCTGGCACGCGTCGTCGACGGGCGGCGGCCCTTCCAACTCCGACGACGCCGGCCCGTCGTCGGGCGGTAACTCCGCCGCGCGGAACGCCGATCGCAACGGTTCGCGTTACAGAGAAGCCGCGAAGGCGATCCGCTCCGCCGCCGATGATGAGCTGGCGAAGCTCGGCGCGCCCGCGGCAGCACCTGCCAAGCCGAACTAAACCATCCTGGTCTTCGTTCTCCCGGGTGTCCTCATGCGCATCGCCAAATCGGTCCTCTTCTTCTCGTCGTTCGCTCTCGTCGTAAGTGCGGGTGCCCGCATCGCGCAAGCCGACGCACCCTACTCCGATCTGATCTGCCCGCGGGCGGTCCCGAAGGTCGTCCAGTTCAAGGACGCTTCGGCAACGAACGACCTGAAGAAGATCCTCGCCGCATCGCGCGCTGCGGCCGACGCGTACAAGACGTGCGAGTCCGAAGCGGTCGTGCGCACCTACGAAGAGCCCTACGTGAACTACGACCGCACGCGCGCGGCGCAGTTCATGGTCGTCGAAGGCCGGGCGCTGGCCGCAACCGGTGCGCGCGCCGAGGCGATCGCCGTGCTGCGCGACGCGCAGACGCTCGCCGACAAGGTCGTCGAGTGGCAGCCGCAGTCGCAGACGTACTCGGCGTCGAACGGGCTCGCCGGGAACTCGGCGGCGCGCAACACGGACCGCTCGAACTCGCAATACCACGACGCGGCGGTGCAGATCGTCAGCGCCGCGAGCGACACGCTCGACAAGCTCGGCGTGCACCGCCAGCAGACCGTTCCGGCACCGGCCGCCGCGGCTTCGCCGAAACCGTAGCCGTCAGGAACCCGGCAGCCCGAAGACCTTCGTCAGGAACGTGTAGCGCTCGACCACCTCGTCGAGCTGCTTCGCTGTCGGTTTCCCGGCGCCGTGTCCGGCCTTCGTCTCGACGCTGAGCAGGATCGGCGCGTCGCCGGCTTGTGCGTGCTGCAGCGCGGCCGCGAACTTGAACGAGTGCGCCGGAAAGACGCGGTCGTCATGATCGCCGGTGGTGATCAGCGTCGCCGGATAGCGCGTTCCGACGCGCACGTTGTGGTACGGCGAGTACGCGAGCAGCGTGCGTACATCATTCGGATCGTCCGACGAACCGTAGTCCGACGTCCACGCCCAGCCGATCGTGAAATGCTGGAAGCGAAGCATGTCGAGCACGCCGACCGCCGGCAGCGCGGCGCCGAACAGCTCCGGCCGCTGCGTCATGCACGCGCCGACCAGCAAACCGCCGTTCGAGCCGCCGTGGATCGCGAGCTTCGCGCTCGAGGTCCAGTTCTGGGCGACCAAATACTCCGCGGCCGCGATGAAGTCGTCGAAGACGTTCTGCTTGCGCGCCTTGATGCCGTCTTGGTGCCAGGACTCGCCGTACTCGCCGCCGCCGCGCAGGTTCGCGACCGCGTAGATCCCGCCCATCTCAAGCCACACCAGGACCGCCGAGGAGAACGCCGGTGTGAGCGAGATGTCGAACCCCCCGTAACCGTACAAGATCGCCGGTGCGGTGCCGTCGCGCGGCGTCCCCTTCTTGAAGGTGAGGATCATCGGGATCCGCGTGCCGTCCTTCGAGCTGTAGAACACCTGCTCGCTCTCGAACGCGCTCGCGTCCATCCGAATCTGCGGCGTGAAGACGCGTTCCGAAGCGCCGCCGGCGATGTCGTAGCGGTAGATCGATACCGGTTCGGTGTAGCTCGTGAAGCTGTAGAACGTTTCCGTGGCGTTCCGCTTCCCGCTGAAGCCGGCGACGCTCCCGAGCCCGGGTAGTGCTACTTCGGAGAGGACGCTGCCGCCGAGATCGTAGACGACGACGCGGGCGAGCGCGTCGTGCAGGTACGCCGTAACAATACGGTTGCCGAAGAACCGCGCGTCGTCGAGCGGGTCCGAGATCTGCGGGACGATCTCGCGGACGGCGCGATCGTTCAGGCCGATCGCGATCACGCGCGCGCGCGGCGCGCCCTTCGTGGTGAGGAAATAGAACGTCGTGCCGTCGTTCGCGAGGTACGCGTAGCGCGCGTCTTCGTCCGGCAGCAGCTCGATCACCGTGCCGTCGCCGGCGAGGTCTTTCACGAAGACCGCGTTCTCCGGCGCGGTTCCGCGGCTGACGTCGATCACGAGGTAGCGACCGTCTTCGGTGGTGATCGCGCCGAAGTTCCAGTCTTTGTGATCGGGACGCTCGTAGATCAGCAGGTCGGTAGACTGCGGCGTGCCGAGGCGGTGGAAGTAGACTTTGTGAAAGTAGTTCGTCTCTTTGAACTTGCTGTCGGCCGGCGGTTCGTCGTAACGGCTGTAGTAGAAGCCGCTCCCGTCGCGCTTCCACGAGGCGCCGGAGAACTTCGACCAGCGCACGATGTCGGAAAGGTCTTTGCCGGTCGCGACGTCGCGGACGTGCCACTCCTGCCAGTCCGAACCGGACGAGGAGATGCTGTACGCAAGCCGTGAGCCGTCGTCGCTGAACGCAGCGCCTGTGAGCGCGACGGTGCCGTCCGGCGAGAGCGTGTTCGGATCGAGCAGCACGCGCCCGGGCTCGGCCAGATCGCGCCCGACATAGAGGACGGCCTGGTTCTGCAGCCCGGTGTTGCGGAAGTACGCGTAGAGCTCACCGACCTTCTCGGGGACGGAGCGGCGCTCGTAGTTCCAGACCTCCGTCAGCCGGTTCCGGATCAGCTCGCGCTGCGGCACGGTCGCGAGAACCGACTCGGTGAGCTCGTTCTGTTCGGCGATCCAGCGCTGGGTCTGCGGCGAGTCGACGTCTTCGAGCCAGCGGTACGGGTCGGCGACCCGCGTCCCGAAGTAGTCGTCGATCTGGTCCACCCGAGGAGACTCAGGGTACGGCAGGGGCAGGGTCGCGGCCGGCATCCGCCTTTATGCGAGCCGAAGGCCGTGCCCCACCTCCCCGGCGAACGCACACCCCGGTGCCGGGGACGTAGCTCAGCTGGTAGAGCGCCTGCTTTGCAAGCAGGATGTCAGGGGTTCGAGTCCCCTCGTCTCCAAGTCGAGGAGAACCGCGCGGTGGCGCGGTTCTTTGCTTTTCGTCTCGTCGTCACCCGACTTGCTCCGCGACGAAATAGCTCGCGAGGTCGCTCTTTGATCCGAACTCGCACTTGCCGCAGATGTCCATCGCAGTTCGGTCGGTTTGGAGCTTCGCCACGAAATCAGCGCGTTTCGCGCTCGCGACGAGCGTGCTCCATCGCTCTGTGGCAAGATTCCCGAAGTCGCCGGCTCGCGGATGTGCGCAACAGGGCACGACGGTTCCGTCGGCGTCGACGTACAGGCTGTCGCCTGCTCCGACGAACGGGCACATCCCCTGACCCGGCTCCCAAATTCGGCCTGAAAGGTCTTCCGCCGCACCGACGAGATTGATCCACCAGCGAAATTCCGGCCTCCAGCCGAGCGGCTCGAGAACCGCTTTCCACGTTGCGGTGTGCGCGTGGTCGAACACGACGGTGCGCGTCATCAGCTCCATGTCGGGACAAAGCCGATCGCGAAGCTCGCGTGCTTTCACCAGAAACGCAATCAGCTTTTCCCACTTCGCAGGCGGGCGCATCCGCTCGTAGGAAGCGGGCGTGCCATCACCGTCGCAGCTCACGACCAGCCGGGTGACGCGCCGCCGCCGCAAGGCGTCCTCGAGCTGATCCCAGTGCGCGAACTGCGCGTTCGTCGACAGCTCCAGATGTCCGATCGAAAAGCTGGGCGCCGACTCGAGCTCGTCGAAGATCGAAGGCAGGTCGTCGTGCAAGAGCGATTCACCGTAGTTGAACAACCGGAAGATCGCAACGTGGTCGACGTCGATGTTGCGCAGACACGACCCAAACACCGACGGATCGATGCGCGTGACCTTGTTCAAAATCGTCGAATTCGGGCAGCCGACGCAACGCAGCTGGCATCCGCCGACGATATCGAAATGGACGTTCGCGAGCTCGGTCTTCACGGCCATTCCCTTATTCTTCGGTCGTTACGGTTCGCAGCCCCCTTGCCACGATGGGCGCGATGTCGGTACAGCGAACACGGGCCACATGCCCGATAACGTCGCACGGCTCCGCGCGCTGTACCTGGACACGATGGAGCGCATCCTGTGCAATACGATCTACGGCGATGCAAGCATTCTCCCGAGCGGCGGCGAGGTCGCCCACGATCCGCTGCAGCGCACGGAAGGCCGGGACTGGCCTGCGTGCGCGTTCACGATGGTCGGACTGCATCGGCTGCGCAACCTGCGCCAGTGCGTCGAGCAGACGCTTGGCGACGGCGTGCGCGGCGACCTGATCGAAACCGGGGTTTGGCGCGGCGGCGCCTCGATCATGATGCGTGCCGTGCTCGAGGCCTACGGCGACCGAGACCGCAAGGTATGGCTGGCCGACTCGTTCCGCGGGCTTCCTCCACCGAACCCCGAGCGCTATCCGCTCGACGAGGGCCTACACTTGGAAGGCTATTCGGTGCTCGCCATTGCCGTCGATGCCGTCAAAGAGAACTTCCGCCGCTTCGGCCTCCTCGACGAGCGCGTACGGTTCGTCGAAGGCTGGTTCTCGGAAACGCTGGCGAACGTCGACGCCGACGAGTTCGCCGTGATTCGCCTGGACGGCGACCTATACGAGTCGACGATCGATGCGCTCACGGCGCTCTACCCGAAGCTCGCGCCGGGCGGGTTTCTCATCGTCGACGACTACGGCGCCGTCCCTGCGTGCCGTGCCGCCGTCCACGACTATCGAAATCAGCACGACATCCAGGAGGATCTTCACGAAATCGACTGGACCGGAGTCTATTGGCGCCGGAGCTGAAGGACTGAAGGCGCCTGTGCTTCGCGACTTGAAGCGGCGGCCTAAAGATGGGGACTCCAACACTTTCCGTCGTCGTTGTCGCGCACAACATGGACCGCGAAGTACGACGTACGTTGTACTCGCTCTCCGCGGACTACCAACGGCACATCGCACGCGACGACTACGAGGTGATCGTCGTCGACAACGGCTCCGATATGCCGGTGGACGCCGCGATATTTGCGGAGCTGGCGGGGAATTTTCGCCTCATCCGAATCGACCCCGCCCCGGCCTCGCCTGCGCCTGCGCTCAACCGCGGTCTGGCGGCGGCTCGCGGCGAGATCGTCGGGCTCATGACCGACGGCGCGCGCATCGCAACGCCCGGTCTTCTCCACTTCGCCCGTCACGGCGCCCGGCTGTTCGACCGTGCTGTCGTCGCGACGCTCGGATGGTATCTCGGGCACGATCTTCAGGGCTGGGCGATCACGTCCGGATACGATCGGGCGCGCGAGGACGCGTTGCTTGATTTCGTCGATTGGAAAACAGACGGCTACCGGCTGTTCGAGGTCGGCACGATGGACGAATCGTCGCTAGACGGTTGGTTCCAGCCAATCGCGGAGTCCAATGCGCTGTTCTTGCGCCGTGCGACCTGGGAGCTGCTCGGCGGCGTCGACGAACGGTTTCGCGCCCCCGGCGGCGGCCTGATGAACCTGGACACGTTTCGACGCGCGCTCGAGCTGCCGGACGCCGAGCTCGTCATCTTGTTGGGTGAGGCGACGTTTCACCAGCTGCACGGCGGCGTCAACACGAACGCTGCCCCCGAGCGCCAGCAACGGAACTGGGAGACTTGGTCGGCCGAATACGCGTCGCTTCAAGGGCGGCCCTATGAGGTGGTGCGACCGAAACATCCGCCGGTCTATATCGGAACGCTCCCGAAGCCGGCGTTGCAGCGCATGGCCCGCGCCGCGCTCCATCCCGCCGGTCGCGCGTTGGAGCCCCCGCTCGGCGCGGAGTTCGATCCTGCCATCTGCGCGCGGACGACAACCGCATCGTCCGCCGGCGGTACCGTCGCAGAGTTGGTCGCGCTGGCACGGAACGAGCTCGCCCAAGGGCGTATCGAAGCGAGCTGCGGTGTTGCCCGTCTCATCCACCAACGCGCGCCCGAGCAGCACGACGCGCTGCGCCTCCTCTCGCTCGTCGCATCGTCCGTGCCGTTGAACGGACCGCCCGCTGCCCGGCGCGCGGAGTACCATCTGGCGCTCGGCGAGGCATACCGAATCCTCGGCGAGGATCGATCCGCAACATCGCACTTCCGTGCCGCGCTGGTGGACGCTCCCGACTTGCCGCAGGCGCACCTTGCGTTGTCCGCTTTGCGGATGCCGGGCGACGGCTACCTGAAATGGCTCGAACGGCTCTACGCCGCCATGGCGCCGGAGACCCTGATCGAGGTCGGCGTGTTCCAAGGCGCTTCGCTGACGCTCGCGCGGCCATCGACGGTCGCGATCGGGATCGATCCGAATCCGGCCGTCGTCTTCCCGCTGAAGACCCAGACTCACATCTTCACCGAGACGAGCGACGCGTTCTTCGACCGGGGCGGGGCTGCCGAATTGCTCGCGGGCCGCCCGTTGTCGGTGGCGTTCATCGACGGCTTGCACCGCTACGAGCAGGCATTACGTGACTTCATCAACGTCGAGGCGCTGTGCGGTCCGCGTTCGATGGTGATCCTTCACGATACCGTTCCGCTCGATGAGCCGACGCAGAGGCGAACGCAGGAAACCGTGTTCTACACGGGCGACGTTTGGAAAATCGTGCCCTGTCTCAAGCACTATCGTCCCGACCTGGACGTCTTCACGATCGCGACCCCACCGACCGGCCTGACCGTAGTGACCCGTTTGAATCCCGGCTCGCACGTGCTTCGCGAAAAGTTCGATGAAGCGGTGGCACGATTCGTCGATATGCCGTTCGCCGCGATCGAGTCTGATCTCGACGCCGCGCTCGGCATCGTGCCGAACGATTGGAATGCCGTCTGGTCGCGCATCGAGCAGCGGCGAGTCCCCGATGCAAGAGCTGAACGAGTGATCAGCGCGACGAAGAGCATCGCATGACGGCCGAAATCGGCAACCATTTCGTCGCGCGCGACCAGCCGCCGCTGCAAGCCGACGAGGCGGAGATCGTGCGCCGCTTCCACGAGCTGTACTACAGGCGGTGGCAGAGCGGCGCCGACACGATCAACCTGAGCTGGTTCGGCCATCAGGTTTTGAAGTGTCCGCTCGACCTGTGGGTGTACCAAGAGCTGCTCGTGCGAATGCAGCCGGACATCGTCGTGGAGGCCGGCACCTGGGCCGGCGGCAGCGCACTCTACTTGGCCATGGTCCTCGACTCGATCGGAAAAGGGCGCATCGTCACGGTCGACGTCGACGCGTGGCCCGACCGCGCGCGGCATCCGCGCCTGGAATACCTCACCGGATCGAGCACCGACCCCGCGACGATCGCGCGCGTTCGCGACATCGTCGGCGGCGGCCGCGCGATGGTCATCCTCGACTCCGACCATACGGCTGCCCACGTCTACGAGGAGATCGTCGCGTACGCCCCGCTGGTCGCGGTCGGCGACTACCTCATCGTCGAAGACACCAACGTCAACGGGCATCCGGCCTTTCCCGACTTCGGCCCCGGCCCCATGGAGGCGCTCGATCGATTTCTCGCCGAGAACGATGAGTTCGAGATCGATGCGCGGTGCGAGCGGTTCTTGATGACCTTGAACCCGCGCGGCTACCTCAGACGCACGAAGCCGGCCCGAACGGGGCAGCAGTAGCGCGCAAACGACGGGTGGCGGACGAATCGGGTCCGGCGCAGAAGTAGTGCGGGATGAAAAATGCAGCCATCGTCGGCGGATTTATCGTAGGCGGGCAGCCATCGGCAGACGAGCTCACGTCGGGGCGCTTCAAGAACGTCATCAACATTCGTGGCGAGGCCGAGGAGGGGAACGTCACCGCCGACGTGCTGGCGGGCACGGATATTTCGTACACTTCCGTCCCTTGGACCATCGACAGCGTAACGAAGGACGACATCCATCGCATTCGCGATGCGGCGGCGGCGCGAGCAGGAACGGCCCTTATCCATTGAGCGGGCGGTACGCGCGCCGCGGTCGCGGCGGGAATCATCACCGCCGAACAAGAGGGAAGCGGAGCAGCCGGCGCGCTGCAAGCCGTCGCGGAAGCCGGCTTCGAGATCGCCGGAACGCCGTACGCGGACTTCATCAACCGCTATTTCCAAAGCTGAACCCGGCTCGACTGTTCGGAAAGCGCAAAGGGATGGGTGCTCAACGGGATGATCCGAACCTCGGCGGCGAGGTTCGGTTAACGCTCGCGGCCGCCAGTGACGCCGACTTCGCGTGGATGATTCGCGGCGAGGGCCGGTCCGAGCGCGGCTTCGTGCTCCCGCCCGGCGGCGTCGACGGAACCGCGCACCTTGAGATGCTGCGCGGCGTCGCGCGCCGGCTCCGCGCGCACGGCCTCGCACTGTGGATGATCGTCGCTGACGGCGAGGTCGTCGGGTTGTGCAGTTACAAGGACGCACCTACGGCGGACGGCAGCGTCGAGATCGGCTACGGCATCGCGGCGACACGCCGGCGGCGCGGATACGCGACGCGCGCTGCGGCAGCTTTGGTCGACGTCGCACGGCAGGACGCCGCCGTGCGCACGGTGCTCGCGGATACGGTCGTCGACAACGTCAGCTCGCAGCGCGTCCTCGCGAAGAACGGTTTTCAACGTGTCGGTACGCGCACCGATCCGATCGACGGCGAGCTCATCATCTGGCGAATCGATGTCGCCTCGAATGCCGAACCGTGATCCGCGGCGAGCTTACGACGTGCGCGCCATGGCCCTCCACGTTCGAGACCAGCTCGGCTGGACCGCGATCATCGCCGATCCGGCGGTCGGCAACGCCCGCGCGATTCGCGCGTTCGAGAAGGCGGGCCTCGTGCGTACGCGCGACGCTCCGGACCACCCAGACGGCCCGTCCGTCATCATGACCTTCCGCAGAGCGGCAAATGAGGCACCAGGACACCAACCGGGAGGCCGTGAATGGTCGTCGGTCGACCCGGGGGATTAGCTCAGTTGGTAGAGCACTTGCATGGCATGCAAGGGGTCAGGAGTTCGAGTCTCCTATCCTCCAAAACTAGCGAGCCCGCCCGCGGCGGGCTTCTTCTTTTGCGGAATCACGAACGACCGTCATGCGACGAGCGAGCTCAGGGCGAAGGACGGTGCGAGGCCGAGGTCCGATGCCAAGGCGCGCGCGTAGTCTCGGTATTCGCGGATCGCGCTTGCGCGGTCGTTGCGCGCGAGGTGTGCGCGGATCGCGAGCTCGCGCGCGCCTTCGTCGCATGGATCGTAGTCGAGCGTGACGCGCACGAGAGCGAGCGCGACGTCGGGACGGCTGCGCGCGAGCGCGCTCTCGGCGAGCCGGTCCGCCGCGTCGCGAGCGGCGGTCAGCAGCCGGCGCTCGAGCGCGGCGACGAACTCGGGATCGCCGGCGCGGCGCACGCCGCCGCAGCAGACGTGCCGCATCACGGCGAGCCAGCGGCCCGCCGCGGTGATGTCGGGCGCTGCGGAGCGGAAGCGTCGCGCCAGCGCTTCGATCTCCCACAAGTCGACGGTGACCGCATCCCCCAAGCGATAACCGTCCGACGACTGGACGATCGCGCCGTGACCTAGCCGTTTGCGCAGACGGTGGACGGCGATGTTGAGCATGTTGCGCGCGCGTGACTCGTCCTCGTCCGGCCAGAACAGCGTCTCCAGCTGTTCGCGGCCGATCGCGTGGCGGCACTGCGCCAGCGCGCACACGAGCAGCCGCTGCGCGCCGGTCAGGACGATCTCGATGCCGTTCACCAACGCCCGGCCCGAGAGCACTTCGAGTTGGACTACGTTCATTTCGGTCACCCCGTGAAGCGCCGCGAAAGCGGCCGGTGGTAGGATGAGCCGATCGTACGTCCGGGGAGCCCGCGCCGGTATTCGTGCCGGTACCGGAATTCAGTACCTAGACGAAGCCTAGCGGAGCAGGAGTTCTCCTCCCTCGACGGTCAGATGAAGCGTGGTCAGCACTCGCTACGCCCGTCGCAGGAGTCTCGGCTGGTCACGACGCCGCTGTACTGCCCACGTTTCATCGGCCGCGAGCGTGAGCTCGGCGCCCTGATCGATGCCGCCCGCCGTGCGGCCGCGGGAGAGGGCGCGATCGCGCTCGTCTCGGGCGAGGCCGGGGTCGGCAAGACACGAACGATGGGCGAGCTGTGCCGTAGCGTACCGCGCGGCATGCGCTGCTACCGCGCGGCGTGCCTGGAGTACGCACCCTCTTCGCTCGGACCGGTCGCCGAGATCCTCGGAGAGCTCGACGAGGAACGCGGCGCGCGCGCCGGCGGCGCCGCGTTCGCGCCGCCGAGCGGTGACGACCTGGCCGACAAACGGAGGCTCTTCGAACGGGTCGCTGCGGCGCTGCGTACGGCCGCCGCCGAGCGTCCGTTCGTCGCGATCATCGACGATGCGCACTGGGCCGATACCGTCACGCTCGAGCTGTTGCAGTTCTTGATCGGAGCCCTGGCGGAGACGCGGCTGCTGATCGTCGTGACGTACCGGCCGGATGAAGCCGAGGAGTCGCCTGCGCTGAGCGCGCTGATCGCACGCGCCGCGCGGGCGCACGACGTGCAGCGAATCGAGCTGCAGCCGCTCAGCCCGGCGCACATCCGCGAGCTCATCGACGCGACGCTCCCGAAGCATCTGCGGCTTCCCGTCGATTCGCTGCGCGACATCCGCGACCGCAGCGAGGGCAATCCGCTCTTCGCCGAAGAGTTCTTGAAAGCGGTCGTCGACGACGCGCGCGCCGGCGACGCGCGGCAGACGTTGCCGGCATCGCTGCGCGGCCTCTTGCGCGAGCGCCTGCGACGGCTCGACCCGGCCGACGTGCGGCTGCTCGAGATCGCGGCGCTGATCGGACGCCGTTTCTCGGCGGCGTTTCTGGCTCGCCTCGCCGAGCGCGACGTCGTTTCGCTGCAGCCGTTTTTGCGGATGGCGGTCGACGAGCACTTCCTGATCGAGGAAGCGGACGAACCGGGCTGCTTCGCGTTTCGCCACGGGCTGACACGCGACACGATCTTGGACGGCATCCTGGCAATGGAGGCGCGCGCGGCGCACCTCGCGATCGCGCGACAGATCGAGCACGAGCCCGACCGCGACCAGCGCATCCTCGAGCTGGCCGAGCACTACTGGGGCGCCGCTGCGTTTGCGGAGTGCGCGGCGAACGCGGAACCGGCCGGGGATCTCGCCAAAGAGCGTCACGCCTACGCGGAGGCGGCCGAGCTGTACGAGCGCGCGCTGGCGTGCGGAGCGGCGGACGAGCGCGGTCTGGTCGTGCTGCACGAGAAAGCAGCGTCGGCATATACGCTGCTCGGCGTCCAGCAGAAGGTGCTCGACCATTTGCAGGTCGCGGTCGATTACTACACGGCAACCGGCGACCGCGTGCGTCTCGTGGAGCGCTATTTCGAGCTCGCTGTGGCGCTGCGGCGAGCCGGCAACACGGAAGTCGAAGGGGTCGTGCTGCAACGGGCGGCAACGCTCAGCGAGCAGATCGGTGACGACAAGCTCAGGCTGAGGAGCTTATCGCTGCTCGCGCACATGCATATGGTCGCCGAGGAGTGGCCCGAGGTCGAAGACGCGTTGCGCGCCGCAGATTCCATCTCGGCGCAGGGCGACCCGACCGACGAGGTTCGACTGCTGACCTCGCGCGCGTTCTTGAACCTCGCCCAGGACCGTCTCGTCGCGTGGCAGCGTGATTTCGAAGACGCCGCCGGAACCGCGCGCATGAACGGTGACGCGAAGCTGCTCGCGTACGTGCTGACCAGCTATGCCGTGGGCGCGCGCAAGCTCGGGCGCTTCGACGTCGCGCTGGACGCGTTCCGTGAGGCGGCGGCGACGCGAGCGGTATACGGCACCACCTATCTCGTGACGTTCGCCCGCTTGGGATGCGCGAACGTGTTGTACCTGACCGGCGAGCTGCGCGCTTCACGCGCTGAGATGCTCGAGATCCTGGCCGACGAGCACGAGGCCGGAACGATTCGCATCCTGATCGCGCAGTTCGGCGTGGCGCTCGCGATCGCGCTGCGCGACGACGCGTTGGCCGCGCGATGCTACGAGCCGGGACTCCTCGACGCGGCGTTCGCGACGAACGAGCCGATCCAGTACGCTCCGCTCGCGGCGGCGGTCGCCGAGCTGCATCTCGCGAACCGCGAGGATGAAGCCGCCGCTGCGCTGCTCTCCCGGATGCTTTCGTCGCTCCCCGAGGGGTGGAGCGACTGCGAGGTGCTGCTCCCCGTCGCGGTGTGCTGCGCGCCCGACGAGGTGATGCGCGCCCGAGCGCGCTTCGACGAAGCCGCGGCGGCAACGCGGAATCCGTTCGCCGACGCGTATCGCCAGCTCTTCGAAGCCTACGCCGCGGCGCGGTTCGGCAGCCGCGAGGAAAAGCTGCGCTGCGCTCAGATCGCCGCGTCGATGCTGCACCGGCTCCGAATGCCGCTGCTCGAAGCTGAGGCGTACGAACTGGCGGAACAGCCTGCGCGCGCGATTGCGATCTGCGAGACGATCGGCGCCTTGCGGCTGCCGCGCCGGATCGGGCCGCGCCCGAAGCGGCGCTCCGCAACGACCCAGCTCACGGCACGAGAGAGAGAGATCGTCGACGTCGCGCTGCGCGGGTTGCCGAACAGTGCGATCGCCGGCGAGCTCTCGCTCAGCGAGAGGACCGTTGAAGCTCATCTCGCCGCGGCGTACCGGAAGCTGGGCGTCCGGTCGCGCGGCGAGCTGATCAGCGTGCTGCGGAAATCGGGATGATCTAGTGGGCCACGTTCTTCCCTAGCTTGAGCACGGGCGCGCCGGTGCCGTTCGGATCGGAAACTTCGTAGAGACCCTTCTGCGCGTTGTACGTAACCGTCACCCACGGCGTGCCGCCTCGCTTGATGAGATACACGGGCCCTTTCGCAGGTGCGGTGTAGGTGTACGAGTGACCGATGTGATCGGATTGCGTGATGCTCATGTCGGGCAACGGCGGCGGCGTCTTCCGCGACGCGGTCATCTTTACGATCGTCAGGCTGTTGTTCGCCGCGGGCTGCGGCGTCGGCGTGCTGCTCGGCGGCGTGCTGCCTCCGCCGGAGGGTTTGTACATCGTCGTCGGCGGCATCATGCCGAGCACGCCGTCGTTTCCCATCTGAAACCAGGGCTGCTCGGGGGTAGGAAAACCGGCTTTCGCCCAAGCGAGGACCAGAAAGATCGCCGCGACGGCGATCACGAGCACTTTTCGTGCAAACGCGGGGCGCTGCGCCCCGAGGATACTTTTCATCACGGGCGACCTTTCAAAAATTAGATGCATGACACACCGTGGCGCGATGATAGCGGCGGCGCTTTCGCAGTACTGTCGCCGCGTCGAGGCCGACTGTACTTGCCCGTGACGGACCTCGCCTGCTCAGCAGGGTGACGCGAGCCGCGAGGTTTGAGCGCTACGGTTCTATCGGCTTCCTCTTGCGGGGCTTCGCTTCTTCGAGTACGCTCGGCGACGCGGAGGACGCCGGGCCGTCGCGGCGCGTAGAGCGTCGAGGAACGTCCGGGCTCCATCGGGCAAGGTGCAGGATAACGTCCTGTCGGGGCGACTCGAAGGAAAGTGCCACAGAAACATACCGCCGTCGCGGCAACGCGGCGGCAAGGGTGAAATCGTGCGGTAAGAGCGCACGGCGCTCCGCGGTGACGCGGGCGCGGGTAAACCCCACCTGGAGCAAGACCGCTCGACATCCCTGAGCTTCGGCTCGGGGCCGCCTGCCCGGCGGAACGAGCAACGTCGCACCGAGGTATGCAGCAATGCATGCCCCAGAGAGATGACGGCCACGGCCTCTTCGGAGGCTTTGACAGAATCCGGCGTACAGGCGTCCTCCGCGCCTTCCAGCGAATCACGCGGCGATGAGTCCCCGGCTCCGCCAAGGGATCGCGGTCACGGTCGGCGTGCTTTTGCTCGTCTCGGTCTTCGTCGACGCGTTCGACGCGGTCACGAGCCGGGCGCACATCGGCTTCGTCGCGGTCCCGGGCGCGCAAGGCTCGGCGGTCGTCCGCAGCATCAACGACCGGTCCGGAATCAACGGCCCGCTCGCCGTCGGCGACCGGATCCGCCTGGCCGACCATTCGCTGATGAACCAGTTCCGCTTCATCCGCTCGCAGCTCGGGGACCGGTTCGACTTCACGGGCACGACGCCGAGCGGCACGCCGACGCGTTTCACCGCCACCATGACGCGTGCCGGACCTCCCTCCCCGACCTTCTGGGTCTACGAGCTGCTCCAGCTCGCAGCGGTGCTGGTCGGGCTCGTCGTCGCGATCAGGCGCCCGAACGACGAAGTCGCGCGGATTTTGGTCGCGCTGCTCCTCGGTCTTGCGGCGCTGCTCGGCTGGAACGCGTCGTTCTACCCGATCTGGCTCGTCGGCGCAGCCTTCGTCGTCGCTCGCTTCTGCCAGATTTACGTCGCGTGGGCGGCGCTGCAGCTTGCGGTCACCTTTCCGAAACGCAGCGAGCGCGGCGTGCGCCGCTGGCTCGAGCGCGCGAACCTTCCGTATGCGATCGTCTGTCTGGTCACGGTTTTCTCGGCGCTGTACTTCGCGATGGTCCGCTACGAGTCGCCCTCACCGGTGCTGCAAGGACTCGGCATCGCCGAGACGGTGCTGTACTTCGTCTTCATCACGCTCGCGTTCGTCATCGGCGGCCGCGGCGCGACCGGCGCCGACGCGAAACGCGCGCAGTGGGTCGCGTGGACGCTCGCCGCCGGTTTCTCCGGAACGCTCGCTGCGGTCGTCATGCTGATGCTGCACGTGCCGCTGGGGCCGGTCTACGAGTGGACCGGACTCACGCTGATCGCGGTCCCGTTCGGGCTCGGCTACGCGATCGTGCGCCATCGCGTCGTCGACATCGGGTTCGTCGTCAACCGCGCGCTGGTCTTCGGCGGCGTCTCGGCGATCGTCGTCATCGCGTTCGGGATCCTCGAATGGCTGCTGTCAAACATCTTCGTGCGGGTTTCGCACATCACGTCGACCTCGCTCGAGCTGGCGCTGGCGCTCGCGCTCGGGTTCTCGCTGCGCTCGATCCACAAACGGGTCGACCGCGTCGTCGACGACCTCTTCTTCCGCGACCGCCACGAAGCCGAGCGCGCGCTGCGCACGGCCGCGCGCGAGCTGGCGTTCGTCACCGATCCGCGCGTCGCGGTCGAACGCGCGCACGGCGAGCTGCTCGCGCACACCGGTGCTTCGGCCGTTTCGATCTACGTCGTTGACGGTACCCGCGCGCTGCGCGTCGATCCCGCCGAAAGCGCCGCGCCGGATGCCGCCGGAATCGACGATCCGGCGCTGGTGCGGCTGCGCGCTTCACGGACGCCGTCCGACTTGCACGCCCTGAGCACCTCGTTCGCCGGCGAATGGGCGTTCCCGATGTGCGTCCGCGACGCGGTGACCGGCGCGGTCGTGCTGGGTCCGAAATCGAACGGCGAAGCGTTCGCTCCCGACGAGCTGGGGACGATCGAAACCGTGGCGCTTGCTCTCGGCAACGCGCTCGACGCGCTGCAGACCGCCGCGCTCAAAGCCGAGGTCGCGCGCGTCCTGCTCGACGGTGTTCCGGTCGAGACGTTGCGCCGCACCGTCGATGCGGCATCGTGGGCGCGCGGCGTCGCTCCGCAACCGGCGGGTTCGCTGCCGGGTCTGCGCGAATGATGTCCACCGTGGCCCACTTCACCAAGGATCAAACCGTCGAGCAGGCATTCAAGACGCATGCCGGCGCGAAGCGCGTCTTCGCCCGCTTCCATCTGGGCGGCTGCTCGCACTGTTCGATCAGCGAGACCGAGACGATCGAACAGGTCAGCGAGGGCTACGGAATCCCGCTCAACCTGCTGATGTCGGACCTCGAGAAGCTCTTCGAGCAGCCCGCGCTCGACGTCGGCGACACGGTCAAGCTCCCCGACGAGATCCGCGCGAAGATCCCGCAGTTGGCGAGCGTCCCCGAGTTCGGCAAGGTCACCGACCTGGCCGCAGGCGCCTACACGGTCGTCTTCGGGGAAGTCCGGCTCCAGGGCCTCGCCGAGGACTTCATCAAGGTCGACCCGACCGCGGTCCCGGCCTAGGTCGCCCTTACAGCATCTTCCGGTCGACGAAGCTTTCGTCGGTTCCGTGCCAGTGGGTGAGCTCCGGCTCACCCGCTTTCCAGCACAGATAGACGGGCCGTCCCTCGCGCATCGACGGGAAGTCGAGCAGCCCGAGGTCGATGTCCTTCACCACGCAGCCGTGCGCCTCGATCCGGTTGATCAGGCGGACGATCTCCGCTTTGAGCTCGGTGAAGGCGCGCGAGCGGCGGCGGTCGCGCACCGCGTCGGGCCGGCCGGCGCGCAGCGCGGGGTCGGTCTCGAGCAATTTGATCGCCAGGTCGCGACGCTTCGCCCAGAGCTCCTCCAGGAGGGGCTCCAGCACCGGAATGAGGGCGTTTGCTTTCTCGGCCGAAAAGAGCTTCATATATGCGCCGTCTCGTCATCGTAACGGGGCTCTCGGGCGCGGGCAAGAGCCAGGCGATGAAATCGTTCGAGGACTTCGGGTTCGCGTGCCTCGACAACGCTCCGCCGGTCCTCGCCCGGCGCTTCGTCGAGCTCGCCGAAGCGGCGGGCTACGCGAACGGGGCGCTCGCGCTCGACGTGCGCACCGCCGGACCGTTCGGCGACGCGGTTGCCGCGATCGAGGAGCTGGAAGCGGGCGGCGAACGAACCGACGTCCTGTTCCTCGACGCCGAGGACGAGACGCTGATCCGCCGCTACAGCGAGACGCGCCGCCGCCACCCGTTCGGCGAGAACGGGGTCGGCCTCGGCGAAGCGATCGCCGCCGAGCGGGCCTCGCTGGCCGCGCTCCGCGACCGCGCGAACCTCGTGTGGGACACCTCGCGGCTCACCCTGGGCGAGCTCAAGGATCGCATCGGAACGACCTTCGCCGGCGCCGACGCGCGCAAGCTTCGCGTGGCGGTCGTCGCGTTCGGGTTCAAGTATGGCGTCCCGCTCGACGCCGACCTCGTCTTCGACGTGCGGTTCCTCCCGAACCCGAACTATGTCGAAGGCTTGCGCGAGCTGACCGGCGCCGACGCGCCGGTCGCGGCGTATCTCGAAGCAATCCCCGACACCGAGGCGTTCTTGGAGCACGTCGTCCCGCTGCTCGACTTTCTGATCCCGCGCTACGAGCGTGAGGGAAAATCGCAGGTGACCATCGCAATCGGATGCACCGGCGGACGACACCGCAGCGTCTATCTCGGGCAACGCCTGAAACGGCACCTCGGCGAGACGACGAGCGCGCTGGTGACGTTCGACGCAAGAGACGTGAACCGATGAGCAATCGCATGCGCCGCTCGCTGAACCTCGCGCGCTGGCTCCAGCCGGGGCTCGGCGTGAAGCGCTGGCTCCTGCTCGCGGTCGTCGGCGCGGCGCTGTTCGTCAACGGCGTCTCGCGCTATCTCACCGACGAAGGTATGACCTTGCGCGTCAACGAGTTCGTCGACTCGCTGGTCGCGGAGTTCTTCCCGCCCGGTTATCTGCCGTGGATCTTCATGACGCTCGGCGCGCTGCTCGTGACCTTTGCGATCTGGCGCTGGCTGAACGCGATCGTCACCGCGGTCGCGCCCCAAGGGACGAGCAACTTCATCGACAAGATCCGCGAGCGCCAGCTCGACCGCGGCTACCGCATCGTCGTCGTCGGCGGCGGAACCGGGCTCTCGACGATGCTGCGCGGGCTCAAAAAAATCACCTCGAACCTGACCGCCGTCGTGACGGTGAGCGACGACGGCGGCTCGTCGGGACGGCTGCAGAAAGAGCTCGGCGTCCTGCCGCCGGGCGACATTCGCAACTGTCTGGTCGCGCTCGCCGACGACGAAGCGCTGGTCACCGAGCTGTTCCGCTACCGCTTCGCAGAAGGCGAAGGGCTCAGCGGGCACTCGTTCGGGAACCTGTTCCTCGCCGCGATGACCGGGATCACCGGGAACTTCGATGAGGCGATCAAGGTGTCGAGCCGCGTGCTGAACGTGAAAGGGCGCGTCCTGCCGTCGACCCTCGCGGTCGCGCGGCTGTGCGCGAAGCTGGTCGACGGCCGCGTCGTCGAAGGCGAGAGCAACATCACCGGCGCGCGCGGCGTGATTCAAGAAGTCTTTCTCGATCCGCCGTACGCGGCGCCGCTCGACGAGGTGATCGCGGCGATCCGCGAAGCCGACGCGATCGTGCTCGGCCCCGGGTCGCTCTACACCTCGATCATGCCGAACCTGCTGGTCGACCGCGTCGGTCGCGAGATCGAAGCGTCGAGCGCGGTGAAGATCTACGTCTGCAACGTGATGACGCAGCCCGGCGAGACCGACGGCTACACCGCCTCGGCGCACGTGCGCGCGCTGCTGCGCGGCGCGGGGGCGAACGTCTGCGAGGTCGCGATCGTCAACGACGAGCTGCCGCGGAAGCTGCGCGAAGCGTACGCCGAAGAGGGCCAGCTCCCGGTCAAGGTCGACGACGACGAGCTCAGGGCGCTCGGCGTGCGCGTCGTGCGCGCGAACGTCATCAGCGAGACCGACACCGTCCGCCACGACAGCGACCGGCTCGCGGCGGTCGTCGACAAGATCATCGACGAAGCCGTCGCCGACCGCGCATCGTACGTGCGCACGCGCCCGAGCACGAGCGCCGGAGCGGCGAGCACCGCCTGATCGCCGCGCTCCTTACCGCAACCGTAAGGTCATCACGGGATCAGTGAATCGCGACGTTGAGCGAGTACGGCACGTTGGTCTCGACGCTGTCGTTGTCGACGTGCAGATGATACGCCCCGCTCGCCGGTAGCGTGAACGGCGCGCCCGCGCGCACGTCGGCAGACGAGTTCGCCGGTCCGTACAGGGTGAGCGACAGCTTCGCGTTCGAACGAACGCCGTCGACCAGCAGCTTCTGTCCTTTGGTCGCTGCGAAGACGTACTCGTCGTACCAGCCCGTCGAGACGCTGCCGCGCAGGTTCGCCGACGAGGCGCCGGGCGCGAAGCGCACCTCTTGCACCGTTTTGCGCTCGTTG
>DASZGA010000249.1:0-9858 GCA_035939295.1 Candidatus Elarobacter sp.
GCTCCTCGGATTCGGCGTAGAGCTGGACGACGTGGTCGGTTAAGGCTGCGATCGGATCCCCGTTTCTGACTGTGCGTTACCCCAGCGCACAAACCGCAGCTATCTTATCACGTGCCCGTGCCGGACGGTGACAGCCGAGCGCTGGGGAAGCGAAGCTGGCCGGTCAGAACGGCGCGCGCGTGGCTTCCGCCGGCACGGCGGCGCTCGACCGTGACCTCCTCGGCGAAGACGTTCACCAAGAACAGCCCGCGGCCGCGCTCGGAGAGGACGTCGGCCGGGAGCCGCGGCCGGAACTCGAACCCGCGCCCTTGGTCGAGGACGTGCAGCACCGCCGACTCGCCGGAGACGTCGAGCATCACCTCGATCCGGCCCGGCGCGTAGCGGACGACGTTCCCGACCAGCTCGCCGAAGACGAGCTCCGCGGCCAAGACCTCTTCGGGCCGCAGGCCGGCGCTGCGGAGCCGATTCGCGCACTCGACGCGCGCGCTGCGGGCGACGTCGGCGTCGGCGGCGTCGAACTCCCAGCGCACCGCGCGGCGCGGGCCCTCGATCTCCGTCAGCGGCCGGTCGAACGTCACCGCGAGGATCGCGACGTCGTCCTGCGCCGGCCGCCCGCCCAAGACGCGGGCGAAGATTTCGTGCGCGATCGATCCGTTCGCCTCGCGCAGCGCGTCCCACACCAGCACCTCACCGGCGACCGGATCGCGGTCGAACTCGGTCAGCCCGTCGGTATAGCACAGCAGCACCGAGCCGCGCTCGACGTCGATCGTCGTCGCGTTGTCGTCGCCGCGCCGGCGCAGCCCGAGCGGCAAATCGCCTTCGCCGAGCGCGCGCACCGTGCCGCCGGCGCTGCGCACGAGCGCCGGCGGATGTCCGGCCGAAGCGTAGGTGAACTCGAACGAGACCGGATCGAGAACGCCGACGAACGCGGTGACGAATTGCGCCGGGCCCATCGCGCGCACGATGCGGTCGACCGCGCTCAGCACCGCCGACGGCTGGGGGTTGATGAGCGCGGCGGTGCGGATGCTTTGCCGCACGCTCGCCATCGCGACCGCGGCTTCGAGCCCTTTCCCCGCGACGTCGCCGACCGAGAACATCACCCGCCCGTCGGGCAAGCGAAACGCGTCGTACCAGTCGCCGCCCACCGTCGCTTCGAGCATCGCCGCTTGATAGATCGCGTCGAACGTGAGCCCGGGAATCTCGGGGAGCGACGGCTCGAGCGCGGCGCGCTGAAACGTCGTCGCGACGCGCCGTTCGCGCTCGTACGCGGTCGCGTTCCCGATCGCCGGCGTGATGCGGCGCCCGAGCTCTTCGAAGAACGGCACGTCGGACGCAGCGAACGCGCGCCCGTCGCCGTGCATCACGGCGTGCAGCGTTCCGACGATTCGCCCTGCGGAGAAGAGCGGGACGATCAGCGTCGAGCCGAAGCCGATGCGTTGGAACGCGGCGAAGAACGGCGGCGTCGTCGCGCCGGCGGAAAGATCGGCAGAGACGGTCTCGTAGACGACGGGTTTCTCGGTGCGCAGCACTTCGGACGTGCCGACGCTCGACGAGCGCGAGACGTACGCTTCGCCGCGCAGCGCCTCCAGGATGGCGCGAAGCTCGTCGTCGGAATGGTACGCGGCGGCGAGGCGCGCGACGCCGTGCTCGTCGATCAGGTTCACGAGCGTCCAGTCGGCGAACTCCGGAACGATCCGGCGCGTGACGACGCGCAGCGTCTGTTCGAGCGAGAGCGCACCGGCGAGCTCGGCGCCGAGCCGCGAGAAGAACTGCTGGCGCAACCGCGCCTGGTGCTCGCCGTCGATGTCGGTGTTCGTGCCGTACCAGCGCACGATCGCTCCCGCGGCGTCGCGCAGCGGCGTCGCTCGGGTGAGGAACATGCGGAACTGTCCGTCGCCGCGGCGCAGCCGGAACTCCATCTCGAACGGCTCGCCGCTCGAGATCGAACGCTCCCACGCGCGCATCACCTCGGGCAGGTCGTCCGGATGGTGCACGGCTTGCCAGCCCCAGCCCGCCGCCTCGTCGGCGGTCTGCCCGGTATACGAGTACCAGCGCGCGTTGTACCAGTCGATCCAGCCGTCCGGGAGCGCCGACCACATCATCTGCGGCACCGCATCGGCGATCGCGCGAAACGAGAGATCGTCCGCGAGGCGCTTGAAATCGTCAGGTTTCTGGGGGATCATGCGGTCCGCGCGAGGTTCGCCGGGAGAAGAGAACGAGCCCGCCGGAAGCTCCGGCGGGCTCGCATGCTGGTTCGCGACGCGCGAGGCGCGCTGCTAGTAGCTCTGGACGCAGCCGTTGTTGGCGTTGCTCCACAGCGGCTGGGTGGGATAGCCGCCCGCGTTCGGGTTGTTCTCGAGACCCGTCCACGCGCACTTGTCGCCGTTCTCGGCGTTGCTGCTGTCGAGCCAGCCGGTGTTCGGCTGCGGATCGGTTTCGGTCTCGCCCTGTTCGTGGCCGCCGACGATCGAAACGCCGTCGAGCGTGCCCGGCGAGTTCACCGAACCGGCGCCGCACGACGCGCCGACGTCGGGGAGATACGGCTCGTTGGTGTACGCGATCGTGCCGTTGCTGGTGCCGGTCGAGCTGTGCCACGCGCAATACTGCGTGCCGAAGCCGGACGGCCGGATGCCGTGCGGGAGCGCGACGATGTAGCTGGCGCTCGCGCTGTAGTCGCCGTAGTGGGCCGCGGCCTTCGTCGCTTCGGCGGCGAGCTGCGACTGCGTCGGACGGCTCGGCGGCGAGGACGTGGTGTCGACGTACGAGCCGACGAAGCTGCCCGCCGCGTTACCGACGTGCGCGCCGCCGGTCTGCGTGTACTGCGTGACGCTGTTGAGCCAGCGGCTGCCGCCGATGATGCTCAGGAACGCGTTGTAGTAGTTGCGGACGCCGTTCGGATCGCCGCTGGAGCCGTTCCACGCCGATCCCCAATAGACGACGTAGATCTTCGGATTGGTTTGAATCGGACCGCCGTGATAGGTGAGATTGCTGCCGGCTTGCGCGAAGCGCTGTCCGGCCGCGCTGGAGCGGAACGCGTCCATCACGCCGCGCGTCGGGAACACGCGGACGAACTCGCCCGTCGTGTTGTTCTGCGCGACGAACGTCGAGACCGACGAGAACTCCAGCGAGCGATCCGCCGCCTGCGGCGCTTGCGCTTGGTTCGCGGCCGGAACGGTGACGCCGGAGCCTCCGCTGCACGCGGCGAGCAACGCGGAAACCGACGCCGCGGCAATGAGCCTGGTGTACTGCACCTGAGAAAAACCTCCACACCCCGAAAGGTGAAAGCAGTTTAGGGTTTGAGTTTTTGGGAGGCCGCGACGTTACTCGCGACCTCCCGCTAGACCTTCACAAAAGTCGCACGTGCGACCTTTGTGGTCAATCTGCGACAGCGATCACGCAGAGCGTGCCGCTGCTTCAGTAGCTCTGCACGCAACCGTTGTTCGAGTTGCTCCAGAGCGGCTGCGTGGGATAGCCGCCGGCGTTCGGGTTGTTCTCGAGGCCGGTCCACGCGCATTTGTCGCCGTTCTCCGCACCGCTGCTGTCGAGCCAGCCGCTGTTCGGGAACGGATCCGTTTCGGTTTCGCCTTGTTCGTGGCCGAACACGATCGAAACGCCATCGAGCGTGCCCGGCGAGTTCACCGAGCCCGCACCGCACGACGCGCCGACGTCCGGCAGATACGGATCGTTCGTCCACGCGATCGTGTGCCCGGCGGCGGTCGTCGAGCTGTGATACGCGCAGTACTGCGTTCCGAAGCCGGACGGTCTGATGCCGTGCGGCAGCGCGACGATGTACGCCGCGCTCGCGCTGTAGTCGCCGTAGTGCGCGGCGGCCTTCGCGGCTTCCGCGGCGAGCTGCGACTGCGAGGGGCGGCTCGGCGGCGAGCTCGTCGTGTCGACGTACGAGCCGGCGAAGCTGCCCGCGGCGTTGCCGACGTGCTGGCCGTTGCTCTGCGTGTACTGCGTGACGCTGTTGAGCCATCTGCTTCCGCCGATCACGCCGAAGAACGCGTTCGCGCGCGCGCGCACGCCCTTCGGATCGCCGGTGCTGGTGTTCCACGACGATCCCCAGTAGACGACGTACATCTTCGGGTTCGTTTGCACCGGGCCGCCGTGATAGGTCAGGTTGTTCGTCGCTTGCGTGAAGCGCTGTCCAGCTTCGGTCGCGCGAAACGCGTCCATGACCTCGCGGGTCGGAAACACGCGGACGAACTCGCCCGACTCCGTGTTCTGCGCGACGAACGTCGAGACGGATTGGAACTCGCGGTCCTCGGCCTGCGTGATGATGCGCGGAGCTGCGGGCGGTGCCGCGGGGCCGTTGTTGCACGCTGTCAGCAACGCGGAAACCGCCGCCACAGCTAAGAGCCTAGCCTGCTTCAAAAGATATCCTCCCACACCACCAAGTGTAAGGCTAAAGGAAGGGTTAAGACGGCGGCGTTGTTAGGCGTGTTCGGCGTCCGTACCTTCGACAGAAGTCGTACTTTCCGTCACATTCGCGGCAGTTTTGGCTTGTCGCCGACCGGGTGCTCGCTCGCTTTTCAAGCTGCTCATCCCAGGACCGCCGGGCCAGACTGAAGTGGCAGTTCGGGCTGCGATAACGGCGTAGCATGACGCGGTGAGCGCTCGGGCGATCGGCGTCATCGCGGCACTGTTCTACATTTTTCTGTGGGCCTCGGCATTCGTGCCCAGCAAGATCGGCGTCGTCGGCACCTCGCCGCTGTGGTTCCTCGTCGTGCGCTTCGCGGTCTCCGGACTGCTTGCGCTTGCCGTTGCGCGGGCGCTCGGCGCGCGGTTCCCGCGCGGACGGCGCGAGTGGTCGGCGGTCGTCGTGCTGGGCGTGCTCGGCAACGCGATCTATCTCGGCTGCACGTACGTCGCGCTGCGGCATCTGGCGTCGGGCGTCGGCGCGATCGTCGCCTCGACGAACCCGCTGACGCTCGCGCTGGTCGCACCGTGGCTGCTGCGCGAGCCGCTGACGCCGGTGAAGCTCGCCGGGATGCTGCTCGGCTTCGGCGGCGTCGTGGCGATCATGCTGGTGCGAACCGGGACGGGAAGCGCCGATCCGGGCGACGTCGCGCTCGCGTTCACCGGCGTGCTCGGAAGCGTCGCGTCGACGATCGTCTTCAAACGCTGGTGCGACGAGCTCGACTTGCGCGCCGTCAACGCGCTGCAGCTCCTCGCCGCCGGCGTCGTGCTGCTCCCGCTCGCGCTCGTCCTCGAAGGCGCGCCGCACGCGAACTGGTCCCCGCAGCTGGTCGTCTCGTTCTGGTACGTGGTGCTGGTGATGTCGCTCGGCGCTTCGCTGCTGTGGTTCTGGCTCTTGACGCACGGCGAAGCCTCGCGCGTGAGCGCGTACTACTTCCTCACGCCGGTGTTCGGCTTGGCGCTCGCCGCGCTTCTGCTGCACGAGCCGGTCGGCGTGCGCGACCTCGGCGGGCTGATCGCGATCGCGCTCGGAATATCGCTGGTGCAACGAGGCTGACCGGAGGACGAACAGATGCTGCTCCCGATGATGCTCGCGCTCACGCTCTCGAGCCCCGACGTGCGGAACGGCGCGCCGATCCCGCGGACATTCGTGTGGAACAAGAACGGCTGCAACGGCATGAACCGTACCCCGCGGCTGCGCTGGAACGCGCCGCCGCCGGGGACGCGCACGTTCGATCTCACCGTGATCGACCACGACGCGCCGAAGCCGGGCGGCTGGGTGCACTGGATCGTGATTCACATTCCGGCGAGCGCGCGCGCGATCGGGCCCGCCGTTCCACGCGGCGCGGTCGTCGGGAAGAACGATTTCGGAACGCTCGGCTGGGGCGGGCCGTGTCCGCCGCCGGGACCGGCGCATCATTACACCTTCGTGCTGCAAGCGGTCGACGCCAACAAGCGGACCCTCGGGAGCGCGAAGATGGTGCCGATCTACAAACGATGACGGCGCGGAGATGAGCGAGCGCTGGCGCGTGCTGGCGCTGATGACGACGGCGCAAGCGGGTGCGTCGGTCGTGCAGCAGGCGCTGGGTTCGCTCTCGCCGATCCTGGTCGCGACGTTCGTGCTGACGAAAGCGCAGCTCGGCGTCGTGTTCACCGCGCTGATGCTCGGCTCGGCGTGCTTCACCGCGGCCGCGGGGATCATGACGGACCGGTGGGGCGAACGCCGGATGGTGTTGTTCTCCGGCTTGGTGATGACGTTCGCTTTGCTGGCAGCGGCGGGCGTTCCGAGATATCCGTGGCTGGTGGCGTGCATCGCGCTGTTCGGCGCAGCGTACGCGGCGTCGACGCCGGCGGGCGGGCGCGCGGTGCTGGCGTGGTTCGACCGCGACCGCGGCTTCGCGATGGGGATCCGGCAGACGGGCGTTCCGGTCGGAGGGTTGATCGGCGCGCTGAGCTTGCCGTTTCTCGCGCACGCGGTCGGTTATCGCGGCGCGTTCGTCTTCGCGGCGATCGTCGTCGCGGTTACGACGCTCATCGCGTACTTGCCGTATCGCGAGTCGCGCGACGACGGCGCGCCGCCGGCGACGCTGGCGTCGGTCGCGCGCGGTATGCGCACGCTCGCGCGCGATCCGCGCTTGATCGGAGTGACGCTCACGTGCATGACGCTGGTCAGCGTGCAGCTCGCGATGAACGCGTTCGTCACCGTGACGGCGGTGACGATCGTGCGCACGTCGCCGGCGGTCGCGGCGCTCGCATTCGCGAGCGCGCAAGGCGCGGCGGTGTGCGGGCGGCTCGGGTGGGGTTATCTGAGCGACCGCGTGCTGCACGGCGAACGGCTCGTCCCGTTCGCGATCATCTGCGTGCTCGCGGCGCTTGCCGCGGCGGCGCTGGCACTGCTCGGAAGCGGCGCGGTCGTGGCGCTGTTCGCCGCGGCGATCGTGCTCGGGTTCAGCGGCGCGGGCTGGAACGGGCTGATGGCCGCGGCGCTTGCGGAAGTCGGCGGAACCGAGCGCGCGGCGAGCGCCTTGGGGCTCGCGCTGACGGCGATCTTCCTGGCCTCGTCGGTCGCGCCGACGGCGTTCGGTGCGGTCGCCGATCACACGTCGCTGCGGATCGCGTGGCTCGGGATGTCGGCGCTCGCCTTGGTCGGGATGGTTCCGGTGCTGTGGCTGCGCACCCACCTGGCGTCTCCCGAACGCAGGTCCGCCCGTCGCGCGGGCTGAACCGAGGTCGGTCCATCTGCGCCCAGGTGGCGGAATTGGTAGACGCGCTAGTTTCAGGTATTAGTGACCGCAAGGTCGTGGGGGTTCGAGTCCCTTCCTGGGCACCAAGACAGAAAGTCCGCCGTGGCGGGCTTTTTCATTTCCCGGTTCGTACGAAGCTGTGCAATTCATGGAACCTTAACGGTCTCATGGCGTACTTTAGACGGGGCTCGGTCCGCGCCACTACGAAATCATGCGGACGTTTCTCTGGAGGTTGACCATGACCGTCCGGCCTATCGCCGCGATTTTTTCGTGTTTTCTCGCGCTTGCCGGACCGGCAGCCGCCCAAACCGCGGCCGCGCCGTCGCCCGCGCCCTCGCCGGCCCCTGCGGGTTCGCCGAGCGCCGCCGCGGCCGGAGCTGCGGCGGGCGCTGCTGCCGGAGCCGCTGCGGCGGCCGCGGCAGCGAAGCCGCCGGCGCCGGGTGACATCCCCGCGTACGACACGTTCGTCAAGGACAGCGTCGTGCAGAACGGGCTGTTCCAGCTGATCCGCAAGGACGGCAAAGTCTACATGCGGCTCGGCGCCGACCAGCTCGACAAGGACTATCTCCAGACCGCCGTTCCGAAGAACGGACTCGGCGGCTACGGGATCCTCTCCGGCGACGTGTTCCAGCAAGAAGCGCGCATCGTGCGCTTCACGCGCGTCGGCAAGAGCGTCGCGATGATCTGGCCGCACACGCGCTTCCTCGCCGATCCGAACACGCCGCTCGCCGACGCGGTGCGCGCCTCGACCGCCGACTCGATGATGGGGATGGCGGGGATCGTCGCCGAGAACAAGAGCGACAAGTCGATCGTGATCGAGCTGTCGACGCTGCTCGGTGACGTGATCGACTTCGGCAACACGCTCAGCGACATGACGAAGGATCCGACCAACCCGCTCGGCAGCTACCGGCTCGACCAGCAGCGCTCCTACTTCGGGGTCTCCAAGGCGTTTCCGAAGAACGTGCTCATCGAGGCGAACGAGACCTTCGTCTCGCTCAAGCCGAGCGTCGTCGATACGGTCGTCGACCCGCGCTCGATCCAGATGCACATGGCCTACAACTTCACCGAGCTTCCCGACGCGAGCAAGTACATGCCGCGGCTCGAAGACGACCGGCTCGGCTACTGGGACGACGCGCACATCTCGTTCGACCACCCGGAGCGGATGAACAACATCGTCCGCTACATCATGCGCTGGAACATGAAGGCGAGCGATCCGTCGAAGCCGCTCTCGCCGGCGGTTCAGCCGATCGTGTACACGCTCTCGAACACGATCCCGATGGAGTATCGCGACCCGATCCGCCGCGCGGTGCTGGCGTGGAACGGTCCGTTCGAGAAGATCGGGATCTCCGGCGCGATGGTCGTGCAGGACCAGCCGAAAGACGCCGACTTCGATCCCGACGACGTCCGCTACAACATGATCCGCTGGGTGACGGAAGCGAACAACGGCGGCTTCGCCGAGGCGCAGGTCACCTGGGATCCGCGCACCGGCCAGATCTTCCGCGCCGGCGTGATCATCGACAGCGATCTGGTCCGCATCGGCGCGCTGCAGTATCACCTGCTCGGAATCAGCGCCGACGGCGAGGAGGACACCGGTCACGACGACCGCGTTGCCGCGCACGCCCGGCTCGCGCACAACGACGGACCCGGCGCGAAGGCGCAGATGATGTACGCCGCGATCACGACCGCGCTGATGGAGGGCGGATCGCCGGCCGACATCGCGCGCACGACCTCGCAAGAGTTCCTGCACGCGATCGTGCTGCACGAGGTCGGCCACGACTTCGGGCTCGCGCACAATTTCATCGCCCACATGGCGTACACGCCCAAGCAGGTGCGCGACAAGAGCTTCACCATGCGCAACGGGATCGCGTCGTCGGTGATGGCGTACAACCCGGCCAACGTCTGGCCGAAGGGGACCAGCACCGGAACGATCGAGCAGACCGTGCTCGGACCGTACGACTACCACGTGATTCAATGGGGCTACGCGCCGATCCCGAACGCGCGCACGCCGCAGGACGAAGTGCCGACGCTCAACCGCTGGGCCTCGAACTGGACCGATCCGAAGGTTCGCTTCGCCAGCGACGAAGACGCCGCGTGGGGCAACGGGCACGCGATCGATCCGCGCGTGCACACGTTCATGCTCACGAACGACCCGCTCGGGTGGTGCGGCACGCAGCTCGGCCTGGTCGACAACCTGCTGCCGAAGCTCGACCAGCGCTTCCCGCAGACCGAGCACCCGTACGACGAAGAGCGCGTCGCGTTCGCCGTTCTCGCGAACAAGGTTTCGGCGTGCACGGCCGACGCGTCACACTGGATCGGCGGCGAGTACCTCTCGCGCTCGCGGGTCGGCGATCCGCACGCCGAGGTTCCGCTCGTTCCGGTGGCACGCACCGACGAGAAGCGCGCGTTCGCGCTGCTCGACCGCTACCTGTTCTCGAACGACGCGTTCCACTACGATCCGCGCACGCTGCGCCGGCTCGTCTACTCGGAGCACGAGACGTTCTCGAGCTTCGGCGCGACGGGCGCGCCGCGGCACGACATCTCGGTTGCCGACATGGCGAACCGGATGCAGCTCCGCGCGCTCAGCTCGATGTACGCGCCGCTGACGCTCGCGCGTCTCGCCGACATGCCGACGAAGGCGAAGCCCGGCGAGACGATGACGCTCGGCGACCTGTTCGAGTGGACGCAGAAGTCG
>DASZGA010000250.1:0-10339 GCA_035939295.1 Candidatus Elarobacter sp.
GCGCGCAGCGCCGACTCGACGCGTGGGCGCAGCGCATTCCATGCTGTGCGCTCCGTGGACGTCGGTGCGGTGTCGGCGCTTTCGACGGAGTCGAAGAGGTCGCCGAGCGCGCTCGCGTACCAGCGCAGCGTCGTGAAGCTCGTCGGCGGCGAACCGACGGAGTTGCGCGGATCCTTCACCGGCGGTGCGCCCGCGATTGCGTCGATTCGCACGACGTCGGCGCCGGGTTTCTCGCGTAGCTTCTCCGACTCGGAGACCGCGCTCTGCACGCGCGCGAGCAGCGCATCGACGTCGCGCGCGAGCGCGTACTGCGCGACGAGATCGGCGTCGGTTGTGCGGATACGCGGATCGCGGCGGACGATCAGCGGTTGCGCGAGGGTGCGGCCGGCGACGGTGAGCCGCACGGTGTAGCGTCCGGGCGGAACGATCGGTCCGTCACCGCCGCGGCGGCGGCGTCCGGTTGCGCTCGAGGCGGCGTGGAAGTCCCATGCGAAGCGGTGCATTCCGGGCTCCGCCGCAGGACGCGCCTTCGGTGGCACCCAGTACGACGGATACGGCGGCGGAGTCGCGCTCGGATCGAACGCCGCGTCGGCGCTCGCGTACGCGCGCACGATCGCGCCCGACGCGCCGGCGATCTCGAGCCGGACGGGACCGCTCGCGCCGTTCGGCACGACGTAGTCGATCAGCGCGCCGTACGGCGGGTTCTCGCCGAGCGGCGTCTCGGGCGGCGATGCTTCGGCCTCGTCGCCGTATGGGCGCAGCCGCACCGCGGCGCGCGGCGCGAACAACCGCGCGCCAAGCGAGGCGTTCGCCGCGAGCGCTCGCAGCGGTTCGACGTCGTCGAGGATCCAGAACGCGCGGCCGTGCGTCGCGATCGCGAGATCCCCGTCGTGCACGATGAGATCGTGCACCGAGACGACGGGCATGTTCAACCGCAGCGACTGCCACGACGCGCCGTCGTCGAACGAGACGTACATGCCGTGCTCGGTTCCGGCGTACAGGAGCCCGCGCCGCTGCGGGTCTTCGCGCACGACGTAGACGAAGCTGTCCGGCGCGATCCCGTTCGCCGCGGAACGCCACGTCCGGCCGCCGTCGTGCGTGACGTAGACGTAGGGACGGTCGTCGTCGAGGCGATGCCGGTCGACGGCAACGTACGCGGTGTTGGCGTCGAAGTGCGAAGCGTCGATCGCGTCGACGTGGCTCCACGGCGTGATCCCCGGCGGCGTCACCTTGCGCCACGTCCGGCCGCCGTCGCGCGTGAGGTGCACGAGCCCGTCGTCGGTCCCTGCCCACACAACGTTCGCGCGCAGCGGTGAGGGCGCAAGCGAATAGACGACGCCGCGTGGCTCGCCGCCGCCGTACGTGTCCTTCGCCGACACGGCGTCGAGCGTTGCCGGAATGCCGGGATGCGCGCGCGTCAGATCGCCGGAGATCCGCTGCCACGTCGCGCCGCCGTCGCGCGTGCGGTAGACGAACTGGTTCGCGGTGTAGAGTGCGCGGTCGGGACCGAACGCCATCGGCTGCGTCCACTCTTCGCGAAAGACGCCGGATTGCGCCAGCGTCGGGCCGAGCAGACGTTTCTGTGAGGTGCGCAGATCCTCGCGCAGCACGGGGTTGTTGCCGTAGACGAGGTTCGAATCGCGCGGGTCGACCGCGATCGAGCCGCTCTCGCCGCCGGCGCCGACGGCGCGCCAGTCGCGCTCTTGAATCCCGTTGTGCTCGCTGCGCGAGAGGATCATCGCTGCGCCGCTGTCCTGCTGCGCACCGAACAGGTGGTACGGAAACGCGTCGTCGGCACGAACGTTGTAGAACTGCGCCGTCGGCTGGTTGAACCACGAGCTCCACGTCTTCGCGCCGTCGATGCTGACCGTCGCGCCTTGATCGCTGCCGAGGATCAAGCGCGAGCCGTCGGACGGATCGATCCAGATCCCTTGGAAGTCGTCGCCGTCCGGCGAGCCTTTGATCGCGGTGAACGACGTGCCGCCGTCGGTCGAACGGTAGAACGCGGTGTCCGAGACGTAGACGAGATCGGGGTTCTTCGGATCGACCGCGAGGTGGCTGAAATACCAGCCGCGCGCCCACAGCCGCGTGTCCTTGTCCGCGAGCTTCCACGTTGCGCCGGCATCGTCGCTGCGATACAGCCCGCCGGCCTTCGCGTCGACGAGCGCGTAGACGCGGTTCGGATCGCTCGGCGCGACCGCGATCCCCATTCTGCCGAGCGATTCCGCCGGGAAACCGCTGCCGCGAACTTGCGCCCACGTCATGCCGCCGTCGGTCGACTTGTAGAGTCCCGTGCCGGGACCGTTCGAGGGCGGATAGACGCTCCACGGCGGACGGCGCGTTTGCCACAACGCGGCGTACACGACGTGCATCGAGGGATCGCTCGCGAGATCGACCGCGCCGGTGTCGCGGTCGTGAAAGAGCGTGCGCGTCCACGTCGCACCGCCGTCGGTCGAGCGGTAGACGCCGCGCATCTCGTTCGGGCCGTACTGATGTCCGAGCGCTGCGACGAGCAGCGTCTTCGGATCGTTCGGATCGACGAGAACGCGCGCGATCGTCCGCGAGTCTTCCAAACCGATCCGCGTCCAGTGCGCGCCGGCGTCGCTCGAGCGGTACATCCCGTTGCCGTGCTGGATGTCCGATCGCATGTCGGCTTCACCGCTTCCGACATAAACCGTATTCGCATCGCTCGGCGCGACGGCAAGCGCGCCGATCGACGCGACCGGCTGGCCGTCGAAGATCGGCGACCACGTCCGCCCCGCGTTGGCCGACTTCCACACCCCGCCGCCGACCGAGCCGAAGTAGAACGTGCGCGGATCGCCGGCGACCCCGCTGACCGCGACCGCGCGACCGCCGCGGAACGGGCCGATGTTGCGCCAGCGCAGCCCGGCGTACAGCGCCGGATCGACGGGACGACGATCCTGCGCGGGCAGCGGCGCGGCCGCGGCAAGCGAGGTCGCCATGGCTGACGCGGCGAGGACGGCGACGATGAGACGACGGCGCATCCCGCGCTCTACGCGCTCGAAGCCGGTGCTTCTTCTTCGGAACCGCCGGATTGCGGCAAGGTCCGCTACGCAGCGTCGAGCGGTTCTTCTCCGGGGAGCGCGCGGAAGAGCGCGCCGGCTTCGTTCGGCTGCGGCTCGGCGCCGGCCGGTTTGAGGTGGCGGACGAACCAGTGCGCGATCGCGCGCAGGCGCAGGATCCGCGAGCGTGGTTTCCCGGCGCGCGACATCTCGTGGCCGGTGTCGGTGAACCGGACGAACTCGGTGCCGGTGTTGCCGAGCCTGCGCAGGATCGTGAAGAGCTGTTCGCCCTGATCGATCGGGCAGCGGAAGTCGCGCTCGCTGTGCTCGACCAGCAGCGGCGCGCGCATCGACACGGCTGCGCGCATCGGCGACATCTCGAACAACTTGCGGCCCGCGTCGTCGGCATATTTCGTCTGCAGCTCGCGCTCGAGGAACCAGCCGAGGTCCGAGGCGCCGATCTCGCTGACGTGATCGTTGACCGCGCGCATCGAAACGCCGGCCGCGAAGCGGTCGCTGTGGCCGAGCAGCCACGTCGTCATGAAGCCGCCGTACGATCCGCCGGCCGCACCGACGCGCGCGGTGTCGAACGAGCCTTGCTGCAGCGCGCCGTCGAGGATGCGCAGCACGTCGGCGACGTCGATCCCGCCCCAGTCGCCGAGGATCGCGTTCGAGTAGTCGTGCCCGTACGACTGCGAGCCGCGCGGGTTCCCGTACGCGACCGCGATCCCTTGCGCGGCGAGGATCTGGAACTCGAAGAAGAACGTGTGGCCGTACGCGCCGTGCGGGCCGCCGTGCACTTCGAGGACGAGCGGGAGCGCGTTTTCCTTGGCGCCGGCAGGCACGATCAGCCACGCGTCGAGGATCGTTCCGTCGTCGGCGCGCGGGCGGTAGCGCTTTGGCGCAACGACGGTCTTTTCTGCGAGCCACGGGTTCGCGTCGGTCAGCTTGCGCTCGCCGCCGTACGGTTCGACCAGCGCGATCTCGTTCGGCACGACCGGCGTCGAGTACGCGAACGCGAGCGCGCCGTTGTTCGCGAGGCTGAACGCATAGATGTCGCGCTCGCCGCCGGCGACGACGCGCGTACCGCTTCCGTCGCGCGCGAACGCCCGAATCGACGTGCTCCCTTCGTCGCAGACCTGGGTGAAGATCTCTTTGTCGTCGGCGCTCCACAGCGGCACCGTCGTCGCGCCGCTGCGCAGGTCGCCGGCCAGCGCGTCGCCGGCGGTGCGTCCGAGTCCGGCGGACAGCGAGCGCGCCGGCCCGCCGCTCGCAGAGATCACCAGCAGCTCGGTGTCGAAGCGGCCGCCGCCGTCGTCGCCGTGGTCGTGACCGAGGAACGCGATCTCGCGACCGTCGTGCGAGAACGACGGGTTCACTTTCGGGCCGTCACCGTGCGTGAGCGCGGTAACCGTGCTGCTCGCGACGTCGACCACGTGAATGTCGCTCAGCGCGGTGGCGTCTTCCGGGATCCCGATCCGCGCGTGGAACGCGATTCGCGTTCCGTCGGGCGACCACGAAGGCGCGTTCACGTCGAAGTCGCCCTCGGTGATCTGCAGGACGTCGCCCGTGGCGACGCTCGCGACAAAGAGGTGCTTGCGCACGCCGTCGAGCAGCCCGTCGGCGTCGCTCTTGAAGGGCAGCATGCGGATGTGGCGCGCGCCGCTCTTCTCGTCGTGATAGATCGGCGCGGTGGCCGCGTCGTGCGGCGCGGTCGCGACGAACGCGACGCGCTTGCCGTCGGGCGACCACGCGACCGCGGTGATCTTCTTGTAGTCGCCGCCGAGCGGTTGCGCTTCGCCGCCGTCGAGCCGCAGCACGTACAAGCGCGTCTTTCCTTCGCGCTCGGCGACGAACGCCAGCGCCGAACCGTGCGGCGCGATGCGCGGGAGGCGGTCGTTCGTTCCGCTCGTGAACGGACGGTCCGCACCGTCGCGGTCGATCCGCCGGATCGCGCCGCGCTGCTCGTCGGCCTCGCGGTCGAACCACGCACGGCGGTAGAACACGGCGCCGCCGTCGGGGCTGATCTGCGGGTCGGCGAGGAGCACCATCCGCAAGAGGTCGCTCGGAACGAGAGGAGTGGGCATCGAAGCCGGGCATTATCGCCGAGTGATGCGGCTTCCCGCGTTCCTCGCTCTCTTCGCCGCCCTGCTGCTCCTTGCTCCGGTGCGCGCGATCGCCGAGGACGGCGACGTGCTCGTGCAAGCCGGGCACGAAGGGCGTCCGGCGAGCTGCGGGCTCGTCCCGGGCCGCGCGTGCAACCTCGGCGCCGCCGCGCAAGGCGCGCGCGAGCGCGATTGGACGGTCGTCGTCGCCGACGAAGCGACGCGTGTGCTGCGCGAGCACGGCTACACCGTGCTGCGCCGTCCGGCCGACTATCTCGGCCGCGACACCGTGCGCGCCGCCGTCTTCCTGCACTTCGACGGAGCGCAGCCGTGCGCGAGCGGCGCGTCGGTCGGTTTCCCGGCGACCACGAGCCGCGCGTTCGTCGAGGCGTGGGAAGCGAGCTACAAACCGTGGTTTCCGTTCCGCTTCGTCGGGGAGAACTTCACCGAGAACGAGCGCAAGTATTACGGCTTTCGCTCGGTTGACGCGCCGGAGAAGCTGCTGATCGAGTTCGGCGAGATGAGCTGTCCCGCGCAGTTCGCTTGGATGCGGCCGCGGCTGCGCGACATGGGCGACCGGCTCGCCGCGTTTCTGATGGAGCAAGTCGCACGATGAAGCGCGCGGTCTTTCTCGGCGGCGCCGCGGCCGCCGCAGCGTCGTTTGCCCCGCTGCGCGTCACTGCACAGCCGGCAGTCAGCGTCACCGACATCGTCGACCGCATCCCCGGCGTCGCCGGCGTGTGCGCGCGCACGATGGGGAACGGGCCGCCGGTCCTCAGCGTGCGCGGCGACGAGAAGTTTCCGTCGGCGTCGGTGATCAAGGTTGCGATCATGGCGACGGTCTACCGTGCCTACGACGCCGGCACCGCGAAGCCGAGCGACACCGTGAAGACGCGCGCGTCCGACTTGATCGGCGGTTCCGACGTGCTGGCCGGCTCGCCGGCGGGCAAGGAGTGGAGCATCGACACGCTGATCAAGGCGATGATCCACGTCAGCGACAACGCGGCCTCGAACACGCTGATCACCGCGTTCGGGATCGGCGCGATCAACGCGACGATGCAGCTGGTCGGGATGGCGGGCTCGAAACTGGGCCGGCACTTCGCCGACACCGTACCGTCATGGCGCCGCAGCGAGAACCACCTCACGCCGAACGACACCGCCGCGCTGCTCTACGCGATCGAGCGCGGCGCGCGCGAGGGAATCCCGACCGTCGCCTCGCCGCAGAGCTGCCGCGCGATGGTGCAAGTGCTGCTCGGGAACGACGACGGTACGAAGATCGTGCGCGGTCTCCCGCCCGGCACGCCGTGCGCTCACAAGACCGGCGAGATCGACTACACGCGCAACGACGCCGCGATCGTCGACCCGTTCGGCGACAACCCGTACGTGCTCGTCGTGCTCACCCGCAGCTTGCGCGATCACGGCGCCGGCAACGCCGGGATCGCCGCGATCGCGAAGCGCGTCGACGCGGCGCTGCGAACCGGCGCGTCAGCCGGCTGAGTGCGCGCTCGGCGCGACGCGCGTTGCGAGCGCGCCGAGCCGCGGCCCCAGCACCGCGACGATCACCGCGCCGGCAAGCATCGGAAGGAAAGCCGCGGCCGGGGCGTGCGTGAGATCCCACGCCGCGCCGGAAAGCAGCGTGATGACGAACGAGATCGCGTAGCCGAGCGTGAACGTCCCCGCGGCGAGCCGCGCGATCTCATCGGGCGGCGCGATGAGCGCGGGGAGCGCGAAGCTCATGGTCAGGACGTACGCGCCGGTGAACCCGAGCAGCGCCGCGGAACCGACGGCGACCGCGCCGCCGAACGCGATCACGCCGGCGAGCGCGGCGACGATGAGCGCCGCGACGAGCAGCGAGACTTCGAGCCGGCCGAGCACGCGCATCGGGATCATCCCGACCGCCAGCGAAGCGGGAATCTGTGCGACGTTCAACGTGGTGAGCGCGGCTGCGACGAGCTCGCCCTGATGCGTCGCGTGCAAGAAATCGGGCAGAAACGTGTTCGCGCCGAAGTACGTCATGCTCGCCGCTGACTGAAACGTGCCGAGCATCCAAACGCGCCTGTCGCGCACGTCGGGCAGCCACGCGCCGTTCGTCGCACCGGCGGGAGAGCCGCCGCCGTCGTCGCGGACGAGCCCCATCGCGATCGCGGTCAGCGCGACGGGCACGCTCCACGCGACGAAGCTGAGCTCCCACGAGCCGCCGACGAGCGGGAGCAGAAACGGGATCGTCAGCGACGCGCTCAGCGCTTCGCCGACCAGGAGCCCGTTTGCCCAAACGCCGGTGCCGAACGCGATGCGATCCGGAAACCAAGCGCGCGCGAGCGTCGGAAAGGCCGGCTGGATCAGTGCGATCCCGATCCCCATCACGAGCGTCGCGGCGAACAGCATCGCGATCGACGGCCCTGCGCCGCGAAGCGCCGAGGCGATCGCGATGATCCACAGGCCCGCGACCAGCGCGCGCCGCGCACCGAGCCTCGCGACCAGCAGCGCACCGAACATCGAGGAGCCGGCCAGCACGAGCACCGGGAGGTTCGAGAGCGCCGCGATCCCCGACTCGCTCAAGCCGAGATCGCGATGGATCAGCGGGATCACCGGCGGCACCGCCAGCAGCGTCAGCCGCAAATCGACGCCGGCGAGCCAGAGCAGGACGGCGCGAATCAGCGGCGGGAGACGCACCGCCGCCCGGTTCGACGTCTCCGAGCGCGTTCCGCCGCCGAGACGTTTCGCAGACGACCCGGGTGAGTAACGGCGCGGCGCGGGCTGAGTAGGCCGACTCTGTTCCGCGCCGCCCTGATTTTCTACGCTCCTGTGCGGCGCACGACACGGCGCACATCAACAGTACCGACAGGAGCAGGTTGCCATGAAATCACCCACCACCGAAGCGCGGACGATCGCGCGTCCCGTCCCGTCGCCGAACCCGGCCCCGATCCCGATGCCGGGCGGGTCCGGCGGGATTCAGCCCGCCGCCGCCGATCCGGCGACGATCACCGGGACGATGCCGGCGCACACGCAGGCCGGGATGCCGCTCGAGATCGACGGAACGAACTTCGAGAACGTGCAGCACGTCTTCATCGGCGGGATCGACTCGCCGTTCAGCGTCATGTCCTCGACCGTGATCAAGACGACGGTCCCTTCGCAGCTCGGGCCGGGGACCGCCCTGATCCAAGTCCAGACGATCCTCGACAACGGCAGCATCGCGACCAGCGTGCCGTACAGCAAGTTCGTCGTCGATCCAGCGACGTTCGACTTCACGGGCTTCACGCCGGACTCCGGACGGCCCGGCGACACGGTCACGTTGTTCGGCACGGGCTTCAGCCGGCTGAAGACGGTCACGTTCAACCGCGCCGCACCGCTCGCGGTCCCGCCGGTCGTCATCGTCAGCGAGACGCAGGCGACGGTCGTCGTCCCCGCCGACGCGCAGACCGGAGTGATCACGTGCAGCGACGGCCCCGACAACAAGCAGAAAGGGCCGTTCACCGTCCTCGCGCCGCTCGTCGTCTTCCTCGACTTCAATCCGAAGAAAGGGATCGTGGGCGACCCGATCACGATCACGGGGAAGCATTTCGGAAGCGTCACCGGCGTGGTTTTCAACAAGGTTCCGGTTCAGCCGGGTGACGAGCAGCTCGGCGCCAGCCAGCAGATCATCGCGAAGGTTCCGCAAGGCGCGACGACCGGACCGATCACGCTGAAGAGCCCGGTAAACTCCCCGAGCTCGGCCACCGACTTCGTCGTGATCCAGAAGCCGGTGCTCGACAGCGTCACGCTGACGCCGCCGGCCGGCCGCGCCGGTGCGAAGGTCGTGCTGACCGGCAAACATCTCGCCGAGACCGACACGATCGACTTCAACGGGATCCTGCAGCCGAACTTCGTCGAGAAGAGCGAGAAAAAGATCCGGACGACGGTCCCGAACGGTCTTTCCGCCGGGCTGATCACGATCACGGTGAAGAACCGCGCCGGTCAGGCGCAGATCACCTACATGATGACCTGAGCGGGTCGTAAGTCGAACAGCGAGGTCTGTTCGATGCGTGCGGGGCGCTCGTGCGGCACGGCGAGCGCTTCGCACAGCGTGCGATTCGACGGCCTAAACGGTTCGGCGTAATGCCGATAAACTGACTTCGCGGCGAAACCGACAAGCGCGCGCGCGCCGATGCGGAAACACTGCGGAAACCATGTACTCAACGGCGAGTCATCCGCAAGTCCGTCAGCTTCTTCGCAAGCTTCACTCGCCGGGCGCCCTGGACGACGATCCGCTCGCGGCGCAGCTCTGTGATGCGATGCGGACGAACGACCGGCACGAAGCGCTGCTGGCGATCGTCGATGCGGCGCTTCGTCCGTACGATCCGCTCTTCGGCAAGATCATCAAAGCGGTCGACACGGAAGGGAAAGTCGTCAAAGGCGTTGCCGACGATCTCCATCTTTCCTACCGAACGCTGCACCGGCATCGCAGCACCGCGATCGCCGCGATCAGCAAAGCGATCGAGCGGGCACTCGGCCACACCCAGCGTGAACCTGCCCGCCCGGTCTCGACAGCGCTCCGGCTGGTCGGGGCAGGACGCAATCAACTCGCCCGTGGCACCGCGAGCTCGTTGCTGCGCGCGGAACGCTCGTTCGAAGAGGCGATCGCGATCGACGAGCGGTTCGTCGATGCGTGGTCCGGTCTCGCCACGGCGCGCTGTCGATTGGCATCGGCGCTGCTGCGCGAGCCGGAGCTCGCGTACGCCAAGACGGAGGAAGCGCTTGCGCGCGGCTATGCGCTGGACCGCGCGCGGCCCGAATGGCACGCGATCCGCACCGACGTGCTCCTCTACCGAGACAAAAAACTCGACGCCGCGCGTGCCGCGAGCGCTGAGGCGATGCTCCGTACTCCGGACGACCCGGCGTCCAGGACGGCGGCGGGCACGGTCGCGCTCGCGGCCGGCGAGGTCGCGGACGCGCTCGATCATTTACACCTCGCAGTCGCCGCCCTGCCGGACTCGCTGCAGGCGCGCGCCGACGTGGGCATCGTCGAACTGGCGGCGGGTCGTTTCGACGCGGGGCGCGCATGGCTCGAAAGCGTCGTCGCGATCGAGCCGGAACACTTCTTTGCGCGGCACTTTCTCGCGTTTGCGCTCGCACGGGCGGACGACTACGACGCGTTTTGCGAGCTCGTGTCGACGATCTCGGCGACAGAGTGGAGCGTCGTCGTTGGCGCCCTCGAGGCGTACCTGCTCGCCC
>DASZGA010000251.1:0-25299 GCA_035939295.1 Candidatus Elarobacter sp.
CCCTCGTTCCTGGGGATCGTCCTCGCGCGCGTCGTATCGAGCTAGCATGATCCACCGGGTGTCGTTCATCGCCGGCGGGGCGTGCGCGCTCGCCGGGATCCCGCTCGTCGCGCGCGGTGACGAGCCGGAGCAGGCGCTGCCGTCGGCGGCTCCGTACGCCACGCCGAAGCCGGTCGACCCGGACGCAAAGAAGAAGCAGCACGTCCACGGCGCGAACGGCGTGGTTGTCCTCCCGGAGCACCGCCCGATCGAGTGGACGATGGAAGTCCTCGACGGGCCCGAGTTCCGGCTGAGCGCGTATCGGGGCAAGGTCGTTTTCGTCAACGTGTTCGCGACGTGGTGCGGCCCGTGCCACAAAGAGCAGCCCGCGGTCGTCGCCTTCGCCAACGCTCACCCCGACGACACCGTCGTGATCGGCGTCGACGTGAAGGAACAAGATGACTCCGTCCGCGCGTACCGCAAGAAGTACGCGATCCCGTTCCCGATCGCGATGGACCGCTACGACAAGCGCGTCCGCGGGATCTATCGCGAGGGGAAGATGGTCTTTCCGACGACGATCGTCTTTAAGCCCGACGGCACGCTCTCGTGCGCGTGGGAAGGGAGCACGAACCGCTCGTGGTTCGAATACGAGCGCAAGGCCGCACTCGGCGAAACCAGCTGACGCGCTTTTCGCAGCGAACGCTCAGGCCGTTCAGGCGGCGCTGCGGCTGAGGCGGCCGCGCAGGGCTCCGACCACCGCGCCGGTGATGACGAAGCCGATGAGGCCGTAGCCGCCGTCGATCAGGAACAGCGTGAGCCCCCGGCCCGCATAGCTGTACAGCATCGCGACCATCGCCAGATAGATGCAGACCCCGGTCAAGAAGCCGACTTGCGCGCCCTTTGCCGCGTCGGCGCGCTCGTAGTGCCAGAGCATGTTGTCGAAGCAGTACGACACCAGCAGCCCGGCGACGAACGAGACGAGGAACGGCCAGTACCCTTGGCCCGACAGGTCGGCCTTCGTCTTGCCGACCGCGGCTAGCCATTCGCCCCCGAGCGCGGTGTACCAGATCGCACCGAACGCGAACATCACGATCGTTCCGGCGATGATTCCGACGTAGTTCGGACGGCGTGGCGTCATGGCAAAATCCCTCCGGTGGAAGAAGCGGCGTTGTGAAGAACCGGGTTATTCGGGGTGGCGCAGGTACGCGCGCGGGTCGTCCGCCGATTCGCGCCCGGCGTAAACGACGCACTCGCGCAAGACGTAACCGCCGTACAGTGCCAGCGCCGAGGTGAGTATCGTCCGTAAGCGGTGGTGCTTCGGCGGCTTGCGCGAGAGGATCGACGGAAGATTCAGCAGCGCCGGAAGAACGCTGCCCAGTCCCAGCGTGTACGTCTTCAGCTTGCTGCCGCGCTTGCCGGTGAAGAGCGGCTTTCCGGTCTCGCCGGCGTGGCGCTCCCAGTCGAGCAGCAGCGCGGCTTCCGCTAGCGAGGCGAACAGCTCGATCGTCTCGAGCTTCTTCGCCGTCTTGGCCGAGCCGCCGAAGAGCGCGAGCAGCAGCGACTGGAACGCCGCGCCGCTCGTCGCCGCGGAGCACGCGAATACCGCGGGCATGTGGCGGCGGCCCGTGTACCACACCGGGATCGCCGTCGCCGAAAGCAGCACGCCGGTGTACGACGCCATCAGCGCCGTCGACGGCGCGCGCGTCAGCGCGGCGAACGGGCGCGCCATCCAGCGCACCGGCAGCCGCGGCGCGATCCCGTCTTCCTGCGCTTGCTCGAGCGCATCGAAGGCCGCGTTCGTCGAGAACGCCGAAAGAACGTACACTCCGACCGACATCGGCGACTTCAGCTTGGCGATCCGCAGCATGTTCAAAAAGCGCTCGGGGCGGCCGAGATCCTTGACCAGCAGCGCACCGCTCACGGCGGCACCGGCGAGCGCGGTGTAGCGGCCGTTGCGGACGAGCTCACCGTCGTCCGCGTCGCCGCCGCGGTGCGCGAACGACGCCAGCGCCGCGCTCGCCGCCGCGATTCCGCCGGCGAAGAAGTAGCTGACGATCTCCCAGCGCCAGTGCGCCTTGCGCAGCACCGGGTGGTCGAAGTATGTCTCCTGCGCGCGCCCGAACCCGCCGTCACCGCGCTGCAGCGATGCCGCAACCGCGTCGGGCGAGTAGTTGCCCGCGGCGGCGAATTGCTCGCCGTGCGGCTGGCCTTGCCCCGCGGTGATCGCCGGCTCTTGCACTACGCGCTCGCCCCGTTGCGGCGGAAGACGCGCGCGCCGAGCAGCGCGAGCCCCGTCGTCGCGATCAGCGCGGCGGTGTACGCCGCCGGCTGGAATCGCGAGGGAAGCACCGGCTTCGGCGGCAGGTTGAAGACTTCGGGCCGGTCGGGGATCAGGAAGAACGCGTTGAGCGGGCCGACGTCGCGCGTCTCCTCGCCGTCGACGCCGTACAACCGCACGTCGTCACGGCCTTGCGCGCGCAGCGACGCGACGCGCGCCTCCGCTTTCGCGCGCAGCTCTTCGACCGGGCCGAAGGTGATCGAGTCGGTCGGGCACGATTTCGCGCAGGCGGGCTCGAGCCCGTCCTTCTGGCGGTCGTAGCAGAGCGTGCACTTCTGCGCCGTCCCGGATTTCTGCTGGACCGCGACGACGCCGAACGGGCACGACGGAACGCAGTAGCCGCAACCGTTGCACACGTCCGGCTGGACGAACACGTCATCGAACTCGTTGCGGATGATCGCACCGGTAGGACACGCTTCGAGGCAGCCCGCGTTGGTGCAGTGCTTGCACACGTCGGACATCATCATCCAGCGCGATTGGGCCGGGTTCTCGCGGTCCATCTGCTCGACGAACGCGACGTGCCGCCACGTCGTCGACGAGAGCCGGTTGGTGTTGTCGTACGACGTCCCCGAGAAGACGAAGCCGTCGGACGGGAGCTGATTCCACTGCTTGCACGCGACCTCGCACGCCTTGCAGCCGATGCACAGCGTCACGTCGGTGAAGAAACCCATTTGGGATTCGGTCGTCGCGCCGTCGGCGATGCGTTCCATCACTTCTCGCTTTCCGTGTCGGTCGGTACGTCGATCTCGTGCTCTTCGAGCTTGTGCTCGATCTTCGCGGCCGTCATGATCACCGAACCGGGAACGATGTCGGCGTCTACGATCTGCGCGCTTCCCGATTCGACGCGGCCGCCGCGCTCCGGCTTGCCGAGCGGCGTGCGCTCGTCGGCCGGAACCGGAAGCCAGGTCGGGCCTTCGTGCGAGGGGCCGCGGCGGCCCAGACGCAGGTTGCACGTGAACGCCTTGGCTTCGTGAATCGAGACGTTCGGATCGGCAACCAGCGGGGGAAGCACGTTCGCGGCGTCGCCGGTGACCAAGCCCTGATAGCCGAAGTGGATCGGCATCCCGATTTGGTGCACCCACTGTTTCGGGCCGATCTTGAACGGCGTGATGCGGCCGGTGACGAGCGCTTTGCACTCGACCTCACCGCGCGCCGTCGTGAGCGTCACCCAGTCGCCGTTGCGGATCCCGAGCTCGACCGCGAGCTCCGGCGAGATCTCGCAGAACGCTTCCGGCTGCAACTCGGCAAGCCACGAGTTCCAGCGCGTCATCTGCCCGGTGAGGTGGTGCTCCGTCAGCCGGTAGGTCGAGAGGATGTACGGATACTTCGGGTCCGCGATCGCGTGGTACGGGTTGTCGCGGCGGCGCCACTCTTTGAGCACCGGATTGTACTGCTGGTGCGGATAGAGCAGGTTCGGGACCGGCGACTCGCGCGGCTCGTAGTGCGTCGGGAACGGGCCGTCGACCGTCCCTTGCACGCCGAAGATCTCGGCGACGCCGTACTCCTGCATGATGAACGGCGCCGTACCGTCGTGCGCGTCCATCCCTTTCGAGCCCGGCTGCGCCTTGAACGTGGGCGGCTTCGCGACCGGGAAGTCCGGCACGTCGTAGCCGGTCCACTTCTTTTGCTCCTCGTCCCACCAGACGTACTTCTTCCGCTCGCTCCACGGCTTGCCGTCGGGATCGGCGGAGGCGCGGTTGTAGAGGTTGCGGCGGTTGGCCGGCCACGCCCACGCCCACTCCGCCGAGACCCAGTCGTCGCCTTTGCGGCGGCGCGTGAGGTTCTTGTCCTTCTCCGGGAAGTAGCCGGTGTAGATCCACGCGCCGGCGGCGGTGCTGCCGTCATCCTTGAGATCGGCGAACGTCTTCATCTGCTCGCCGGTCTCGACGTTGTAACCGTTGATCTCGCGCATGATCTTCTCGACGTCGGGCTCGACGCGCTCGCGCTCGTGCGCGTCGTCCGAGTCGTAGTTCCACGTCATGTCGAGGATCGGCCGGTCGATCTTGCGCTGTGAGTCGGCGTAGAGCGCCTTGAGCCGTTTGCCGAGGTTGAACGCGAGCGACAGATCGCTGTGCGCGTCGTCGGGCGCATCGACGGCTCTCTCGTGGAACTGCACCAGGCGCATCGTGTTGGTCAGCGTCCCGGCTTTCTCGGCGATCGCCGCGGCAGGCATGAAGAAGACCTCGGTCCCGATCGTGGTCGGATCGACGCCTTCGCGCTTCCAGAACGCCGCGCTCTCGGTTTCGAAGAGGTCCTGGCAGACAAGATACTTCAACTGCCCGAGCGCCGCGCGCTGCAGCGCGGCGTTCTGTCCGCCGACGGCGGGATTTTGACCCCACAGGATCATCCCTTCGATCCCGCCGTCTTTCATGGTGAAGAACATCGGCTGATGCGAGTGGTCGCCGGTGTTCTTCGGAAGATAGTCGTACGCCCAGTCGTTGTCGGCGCGCGCCGCGTCGCCGTACCACGCCTTCAGCTGCGAGACCGCGTACTTGCGCCAGTTCGACCACCAGCCGGTGGGGTTCGTCCAGTTCTTCGCCCACTTCTCGAACGTGTCTTCACCGCGCTCGAGCGAGGGCGCCTTGATGTAGCCGGGCAGCAGGTCGTAAAGCGTCGCGATGTCGGTCGAGCCTTGGATCGAGGCGTGGCCGCGCAGCGCGAGGATCCCGCCGCCGGGGCGCCCGGTGTTGCCGAGCAGCGCCTGCAGCGTCGCGGCGGCGCGGATGTTCTGCACGCCGACGGTGTGCTGCGCCCAGCCCATCGCGTAGCAGTACGTCATCGTTCGCTCGCGGCCGCTGTTGGCGACGACCAGCTTGCAGAGCTCGATGAACTGCTCCTTCGGCGAGCCGCAGACGCGCTCGACGACCTCCGGCGTGTAGCGCGAGAAGTGCTTCTTCAGCAGTTGGAGGACGCAGCGCGGGTGCTGCATCGTCGGGTCGTGCTTCGGCCGCCGCGTGCCGTGCTCGGGATGACCACCGGTGGTCGGCGACGTTCCGCCTCCCTGCGCGTCCTTGCCGCTTCCGCCGGCCTCCGACGCCTCGCCGTTCGTTTCGAGCTCGTACTTCCAGGTCTGCGGGTCGTAGACGCCCTTGGCGGGATCGAAGCCGGAGAAGATCCCTTCGAGGTCTTCGGTGTCGGCGAAGCGCTCGTCGACGATGTACGACGCGTTGGTGTAGTTGAGCACGTACTCTTCGAAGTACAGCTTGTTTTGAAGCACGTAGTTGATGATCGCGCCGGTGAACGCGATGTCGGTGCCGCTGCGGATCGGGATGTACGTGTCGGCGAGCGCGCTGGTGCGCGTGAAGCGCGGATCGACGTGGACCACCTTCGCGCCGCGTTCCTTCGCCTTGGTGACGAAACGGAAACCGACGGGGTGGTTCTCGGCGAAGTTCGACCCCTGGATCAGGATGAGGTCGGCGTGCTGCAGGTCCATCAGGAACGTCGTCGCGCCGCCGCGGCCGTAGAGGGTGCCCAGACCGGGCACCGTCGAGCTATGTCAAATTCGCGCCTGGTTCTCGACGAAGACGCCGCCGAGCGAGCGCCAAAGCTTCGTGATGAGGTAGTTCTCTTCGCAGTCGAGCGTCGCGCCGCCGAGCGACGCCATCGCGGTGGTGCGCGCGACGCGCCGCCCCTGCTCGTCGAACTCGGTGAAGGTGCGGTCGCGCGTGTCTTTGATCCGCGCGGCGATCTGTTCCATCGCCCAGTCGTACGGGACGTCGGTCCACTCGCGCGCGAACGGCGCACGGTATTTCGCGGTCGTCCAGCGGTTCGGGTTGACGTGCAGCTGGAACGTCGCGGCACCTTTCGGGCACAGCGTTCCGCCGCTGATCGGCGAGTCGGGGTTCCCCTCGATGTCGAGGATCTCGTTCCCCTTGCTGTAGACCATCGTGCCGCAGCCGACCGCGCAGTACGGACAGACGCTGGGCGTCTTCTTCGCGTCGTGGATCCGCGGCCGCAGCGTCTTCGAGCGTTTCGAAAGCACGTTCGGCAGCGGCCCGACGCGTTTCCCGATCGCGTTCGCCGCGCCGGCAAGGAGAGAGGTGAGGTCGATCGTGGGGCGTTTCGTGCTGGCCAAGATGTCCTCGCGCGAGAGGTCGGAAGCTAGGTCGAGACGGCTTCGCGACGGGTACACCGATCCCCGTGACCAGAGCCGTACTCTTCGACGTCGACGGGACGCTGATCGACTCCAACGACGCGCACGCCCGCGCGTGGGCCGCGGCGCTCGCCGAAGCAGGGTACGAGGTGCCGTTCGAGCGCGTGCGGCCGCTGATCGGGATGGGCGGCGACCGTGTCCTCCCCGAGCTGGTCCCGGGACTGTCGGACGAGCACGAGCCCGGGAAGACGATCCTGCGCCGGCGGCTCGAGATCTTCAAGGAGCGGGAACTGCGGGGGCTGCGCCCGACGCGCGGCGCTCACGAGCTCCTCGAAGCGGTCCGCGCCCGCGGCGCGCGCGTCGTGGTCGCGACCTCGGCGAAGAAAGCCGAGCTCGACGACCTGCTCGCCGTCGGCGACTTGGGCCCGCTGGTCGACGTCGCCTCGACCAGCGACGACGCGGAGGAGTCCAAGCCCGCTCCCGACATCGTCACCGCCGCGCTGAAAAAAGGCGGCGTCGCGCCGTCCGCAGCGGTGATGACCGGCGACACGAAGTACGACGTCGAGGCAGCGCACAAAGCCGGCGTGAAATGCGTCGCGCTCCGCTGCGGCGGCAACGACCCCACAACGCTGCGCGACGCCGACGCGATTTACGCCGATCCGGCGGAGTTGACAAACGCGCTCGACCGGCCGCCGTTCGAGTGGGCGTAAAACCGTCAGGGTGACGTGGTGGTCGTCGGCGTGTTCGGGCGGCCGCCGTTGTTGGCGCGGTCGAGGGCGGTGTCGACGGCGCCGTAGAGGTCTTTCATCAGGAACGGCTTGGTGAGGATCGCGTGCCAGCCGTCTTGGACGGCCGGGATGCGCACGCCGATTCGCACCAGCGGCGTGCCGTTGGTGCGGGTGAGGAACTGATCCGCCGGCATCCCGAGCCGGTCGGCGTCGACCAGCGCGACGTCGAAGTGCCCCTCGGCGATCGCGCGCAGCATCTCTTCGCCGTTCACGGCGACGCTGACGGCGAACCCGTCGTCGCGCAGCGCGTGCGCGACGTACGAGCGCGCGTCACCGTCGACGTCGAGCAGCGCGATCCGGATCGGCGCGATCGAGCGGTGCAGTGGCTGCGCCGGGATGTAGATGCGGAACGTCGAGCCTTGCCCCTCGACCGACTCGACGTCGATCGCGCCGCCGTGCAGCTCGACGATCGTGCGCGAGAGGTACAAACCGAAACCGGTCCCGCCGATCCCGAGCGCGCGGGCGTTGCTGGCGCGCGCGAAGCGGCCGAACAGTTTCGCGCGCTCGCTCTCGGGGATCCCGATCCCGCGGTCGCGCACCGTCATCTCGACGCCGCCCTGGCGCGCGCGCATCGCGACCTCGACCGGCTCGCCGCCCGGCGAGTACTTGATCGCGTTGCCGACGATGTTCTCGATGACTTGGCGCAGCCGCGCGGGATCGCCCGTCACGACCAGCGGCGCGCCCGAGACGCGCAAGTCGATCGGCCGCGTGACCGAGAAGACGCGCACGACGTCGCGGACGAGCGCGACCAGATCGACGTCGCCGAGCGCGAGCGCGAGCTCGTTCTGCTCGAGCCGCGAGAGCGCCAGCGTATCGGTCGCGAGCGACGCCAACCGCATCGCGCTCGAAGAGATCATTCCGAGATACTGGCGCGACTCGTAGTCGAACCGCTCGTCCTCGGCGAGGACGTCGGCAAAACCGACGATCGTCGTCAGCGGCCCCTTGAAGTCGTGCGCGAGCATCGCGATCAGGTCGTTCTTCACCTGGTTCAGCTCGACGACCGCGTCGCGCCGCGAGGTCAGCTCGCGGTACAGCTCGACGTTGCGCGCCGCGACGGCGAAGTACTGGCCGAGCAGACCGATCGCGAAGACGTCGGCGGTGCTGAACGGGGCGGTGCGCTGCACGTCGAGCACGTACGCGGTCCCGCCGCCGGAACCAGGGACGCGCACCGCCGCGCGATGCTCGAACTCGTCGAGCACGCAGACGTCGCTGCGCGACGCCAGCGCGACGAACGCGTCGGCCTGCTGCGACTCGTCGCGCAGCGCGAGATCGGTCGTCGAGGCGAACCCGCCGCGCGGCCGCGGCGCGTACAGCGTCGCGTTGCCCGCCACGAGCTCGTGGACGCCGGAGAGCAGCGCTTCGACCAGCACGGTCGGCTCGAGCGAGGCGAACAGGGTCCGCGCGATCGAGGTGAGCGCGGTCAGCCGTTCGTTCTGCAGCGTGAGCTGCGCGCCGCGCAGCACCTGCTCGGTGACGTCGCGCTGCACGACGACGAAGTGCCTCACCCCGCCGTCGTCGTCGAGGAGCGGCCGCGCCGACGCTTCGGTGTGATAGTACGAGCCGTCGATCCGGTAGGTGATGTACTCGATCCGCGCCGAGCGCCCCGCCATCACCTCTGCGCGCATGTGCTCCAGCTTCGAGAGGTCGGTCTTCGGCCCGAAGAACTCGTTGGTGGCGTGTCCGATCACTTGGTCCGGCTGCGTCGCGCCCTTCATCCGCACGAACGCTTCGTTCGCGTAGACGATCATCGACGGCTCGCCGGGCGTCGCACCGGGCTTCGCGAGGATGATCGGATCCTGCGCCGCTTCGATCGCGGCGGAGAGCAGGTTGATCCGCTGCTGCGCGCGCTCGCTCTCGGTCAGGTCGGTGGCGACGACGAGGACGAGTTCGCGCGTCCGCGTCGGAACGAGCTCGAGCCGCAGCTCGATGGGATACGTCGTCCCGTCCTTGCGGCGCGCCGTCGTGCGCAGGTCCAGACGGCGGCCGGGGTTCGCGCGCATCTCCGCGAGCCGCTCGAGCATCCGCCCCTCTTTCGAGAGGGACGGGAGCAGCGCGTCGAGCGGAACCCCCCGCAGCTCTTCGGTGGTGTAGCCGAGGTTTCTGCGCGCCGCGTCGCTCGCAAAGAGAATCCGCCCGGCCGCGACGTCGACGTGGTACAGCTCGGTCTGCGAGCTGTCGAACAGCCGCAGCAGCGTGCGGCGCGCTTCGAACTGCTCGACGACGGCGTCGCCGATCGCGGTCAGCGCGGTGCGCTGCTCGGCCGTCAGCTCGCGCGGCCGGCGGTCGAGGACGCAGATCGTGCCGACCGCTTCGCCGTCGCTCGAGCGCAGCGGATAGCCGGCGTAGAACCGGATGTGCTCTTCGCCCGTGACCAGCGGGTTGTCGGCGAAGCGCTCGTCTTGCTGCGCGTCGTCGACCTCGAAGATCCCCTCCTGCAAGATTGCGTGCGCGCAGAACGCGGTGTCGCGCCCCGTTTCGCGCACGTCCATGCCGAGCGCCGACTTGAACCACTGCCGGTCGCGGTCGATCAGCGAGATCAGCGAGATCGGTGCGTCGCACAGCTCGGCCGCGAGGTGGGTGAACGCGTCGAAGAGATCCTCGCTCGGAGTATCGAGGAGCTCGTATTCGTAGAGGGCGGCTAGCCGCCGCTCTTCAGACGGAGGTATCGGCGCGGGGCTGGGCATCTGCGGCACGTGCACGCTTCGCCCCCACGAACGCCAGGACTTCCTCCAGCGGCCGCGCGTTGAGGACTTCGGCGGCGGTAACCCAGCCTCGGCGCGCCTGCCCGACCGCGTACGCCACGTTTTCGAGCTGCCCGACCGCGTGCGCGTCGGAGTCGCAGGCGAACGTGACACCGTACGATTTCGCTCGTCTTGCGAGCGGGCTCGGCAAGTCAAGCCGCGCCGGCTGCCCGTCGATCTCGAGCGCGGTGCCGGTGCGCGCTGCCGCAGCGAAGACCGCGTCGTGGTCGAAGTCGTAGCCGGCGAACGTCTCGACGTTGCGCCCCGTCGGGTGCCCGATGACCGTCACGTACGGGTTCTCGCAGGCGCGAATCAGCCGTGCCGTCATCTCCTCGCGCGACTGGTTGAAGGCCGAATGCACCGAGGCGACGACGATGTCGAGCTCGGCCAGGACCGCGTCGTCGAAGTCGAGCGAGCCGTCGGCGCGGATGTCGACCTCCGATGCGGAGAGCGTACGAATTCCGTAGCGCTCGCCGATCTCACGGATTCGTGCGCGCTGCGCGCGCAGGTCCTCGGGGTCGATCCCGATGCGCCCGCGTCCCCACGAGTGATCGCTCAGCGCGTGGTACTGATAGCCGCGCGCGGCGCACGCCGCGATCATTGCTTCGAGCGTGTCGCGGCCGTCTGACCACGTCGAATGCATGTGGAAGTCGCCCTTGAGGTCGGACAGCTCGACGACGCGCGGAAGCGTTCCCTCGCGGGCCGCGTCGATCTCGCCGACGCCGAGCCGCATCTCCGGCGGAATGTACGCCATCCCGAGCGCGGCGTAGACTTCTTCTTCGGTGCGGCAGACGATGGTGCGGCCGTCGGTCAAGTCGACGATCCCGTTCTCGCTCACGCGCAAGTTCTTGCGCACCGCGAGCTCGCGAAACTGAATGTTGTGCTCGCGCGAGCCGGTGAAGTGCTGCAGCAGGTTGCCGTACAAGTGCGCCGGCAGCACGCGCAAGTCGATCTGCAGGCCGCCGCTGAGCCAGATGCTGGCTTTCGTCGGCCCTTCGGCGAGGACGGCTTCGGCGCGATCCCACGCCGTGAACGCGGTGATCACTTCGTTCGCGGTCTCCGAGGTGCAGACGATGTCGACGTCGCCGACGGTCGGCTCCTGACGGCGAACGCTGCCGGCGACGGCGAGGTCCTTCGCGTCGGTCATCTTGCGGAGATAGTCCATGACTTCGCGCGCGACCGGGAGCGCGACGCCGAGCGGAGTGCGCTTCGAGCGGCCCTTGTACGCCAGCACGCCGCGGCGGATGTTGTCGATCGACTTCGCGCCGAGCCGCGGGATCTCGCCCAGCGCGCCGGCATCGAGCGCGCGTTCGAGATCGGCGAGCGAGGCGATCCCGAGCCGTTCGAAGAGCTGCTGCGCGGTCTTCATCCCGACCCCTTGGACCTTGAGCACCTCCATCAGCGTCGAGGGGTACTTGGCGCGCAACTCCTCCAGGTACGGATCGGTCCCGGTCTGCGCCAGCGTGACGATCCGGCCGGCGATCGTTTTCCCGATTCCCGGCAGCTCGGTCAGCTGCGCGGCGTCGGTGACGGCGCCCAGCGGCGGCGCGTTCTCCAGCGTCTCCGCGGCCCGCTCGTACGCCATGAACTTGAAGAACGGTTCGCCCGCGAACTCCATCAGGGTGCGAATCTCGCGCAGCTTGAGCGCGATCTCGGTATTGGTCGAAACTGGCATTTGACGAGGAGTTCGTTCCACGTCCGCGTAGGGGCGTCCCATGCTCCGTACCGAGCGCCGTCGTCTCGACCCGGCGATCCTGAACCTGCCGGTCGAGAAGATGCGCGACGGCTACTATTCCGACGTCTACTTCAACCGCGCTCGCGAGATCCTGGAGAAGGACGGCTACCACCCGCGCGTGCGGATGCAGGTCTTTCAGCGCAATCAAGCGGTGCTGTGCGGGATCGATGAAGCGATCGCGATCCTGAAGCTGTGCAGCGGGCGGCGTGCGCACGACGGCTCGTGGGAAGACGGGTGGGACCGCTTGGCCGTGCGCGCGCTCTACGACGGCGACGCGATCGCTCCGTTCGAGACCGTGATGACGATCGAGGGCGACTACGCGCTTTTCGCCCACCTGGAGACGCCGTACCTCGGCGTGCTCGCCCGGCGCACGCGGATCGCAACGAACGCGCGCGCGATCGTCGACGCGGCGGGCGGGAAGGAAGTGCTGTTCTTTCCGGCGCGCTTCGACCATCACTTGGTGCAGACCGGCGACGGTTACGCGGCGTACATCTCGGGCGCGCTCGGCGTGTCGACCGACGCGAACGCGGAGTGGTGGGGCTCGCGCGGGATGGGGACCGTGCCGCACGCGCTGATCGCGGCGTACGGCGGCGACACCGTCCTCGCGACCGAGAAGTTCGCGCAGCACATCGATCCCTCGGTCAACGTGATCGCGCTGGTCGACTTCGACAACGACTGCGTCGGAACGTCGCTGGCGTGTGCGCGCGCGCTCGGCGAGCGGCTCTGGGCCGTGCGGCTCGACACCTCGGGGACGCTGGTCGACAAGAGCGTGATCCCGCAGATGGGGACGTTCCCGCCGACCGGCGTCAATGCGCAGCTCGTGCACAACGTGCGCAGCGCGCTCGACGCCGAGGGGTTCCGTCACGTGAAGATCGTCGTCAGCGGCGGCTTCGACGCGGACCGCATCCGCAAGTTCGAGCACGACGACGTCCCCACCGACGCCTACGCCGTCGGCAGCGCGTTCTTCAAAGGCGCCGGCTCGTTCGACTTCACCGCCGACATCGTCGCGATCGACAACGGCACCGGCTGGCGCGAATGCCACAAAGTAGGCCGCCCCGAACGCCCCAATCCGAGGCTTACCGCGGTGGAGTAGGTACTTTTTCGGGCCGCTTATGCGAACGCGGCACCGTCGTGGAATACTCCTCCGGAGCAAGGTCGCGAACGCCCCAGGGCGTCATCCGTTCCCTATATATCAATTTCAAGATGAGATAAACATACGTGTCGATGATCGTCATTTTCGTGCTCCCACGCTGAGACGTTCCGAGCGATCACTGGTTTGTTTGTCCCACCGCACGAACTCGATCGTTTGGCAATCGGCGCGACTCACAATAATACCCAGCGAACCCGATGAAGGCTCAGCGAACGTCGCACGTTCTTTGTCAATTGTCCATACCTCGCCGAGCAGCAAGTCGTCGCTCTCCGAAGCCAACACCGCAGGCGTTGGGAGCCGCGCTCCGATCGCTCGTCCGTCCCGCAACGTCAAGATCACGCCGGCATCAAGCCGTTCTTTCGTGATCTGTTCGACCATGCGATTCCACGGTTTGGTCCGCGTGTCGGGGATGGCGCGATTCCGCATCAGCGAGTGCTGAACGTGGAAGAGCGTGACAGCGAGCGCTACCGGTATGGTGGCGATTATGACGATCGAGACGATCGCTTTGACGGGCGGCTGCGCCGGGGGCGGTACGAAGGCAGATAGAAGCGCCAGCGCGATGGCTGCTACGAGATCGGTCGCGAAGCTGTACACGACCACGTCGATCACGACTTCATTGATCGTTCGGCTTTCGCCGCCGCGGAGCATCTCGTAGACGCGCAGCGAGACAAAGCCGGGGACGACGAGCGCTGCGAACGCAAGCACTTGGTCCACCGTGAGGCCGCCGAGGGTTTCGAACGATTTGAGAAATTCGCTCACGCTCGCCCATCACGCGCTCGGAGGCGCGCGACAAGGGCGAGCGGGCGCTACGGTTTACACCGGCGCGCTTTGGGCGGCGAGCTTTTCGATGATCGCGCGGTTGAAGAGGATCAGGTCGCCGGGGTTGCGCGAGGTGACCCAGTTTCCGTCGAGGACGACCGGCTGGTCGCGGTAGAGGCCGCCGGCGTTGCGGATGTCGTCGGCGATCGAGGCGTAGCCGGTCAGCGTGCGGCCGCGCACGACGTTCGACGAGATCAGCACCTGCGGGCCGTGGCAGATCACGAACATCGGTTTCTTCGCCTGGTCGAACTCTTTGACGAACCGCTGCACGTCTTTGTTGGTGCGGATGTGGTCCGGCGACTGGCCGCCTGGGATCAGCAGCGCGTCGAAATCGTCGGCGGTCACGTCGGCGACGAGCTCTTCGGCCTTCACGCTCTGCCCTTCGTCGAGTCCGCGCTTTCCGCGGATCTTCGAGAGCGCGCGGTCGTCGATTCCGACGATCGTCACGATCGCGCCGGCTTCTTCGAGCGCACGGCGCGGCTCGATCAGCTCGGATTCCTCAAACCCGTCGCCGACGAGCGCTGCGATTCGCTTACCTTCGATTTCCATAGGGGAACGGGCGTTCTCACCGCGCCGCCGGGCCGCCTTTCGGGAGACCGGCTGCTTCGCGCCGTTCCGAGGGCCGCGTCAGAGCGCTCCGCCGGTGCCCTGGACGGCCGCTCGCAACAGGTAGGCGAGCTCGATCTCGAGCTTGCCGAGAGGGTCGAGCACCGTGTCCTCGGCGATCGCCTTGAAGACCGGGTTGCGCTTCGTCATGTCGCCCTCGGGGACCGCGTGGCGCGGGTTGATCTCGCGCATGTAGATCCGCGCGTCGTACCGGATCTGGCCGTCGGGGAGGAAGTAAAGCGGGTCGAGCCCGCCGGCGTACACGTCGAGCCCCAGCAGCCCCGTCTGTTGGAGGAACCCGATCGGCCGCAGCCGCAGCGCGCGCGCCAGCCGCGCCATCGCCGGCACCGCCAGCCGCGCCTCGCCGGCGGCGACCCGCTCGACCAGCGCCGGGTCGAGCTCGGCTGCATCGGCGAGCCCCGCAAGGTCGAGCTCCTTGGCCGCGGCGAGCTTCACCAGCGCCGCGCCGAAGGCCGTGCCGCCGGCGGTCCCGGTCGCGCCGTCGTAGGCCGGTTGCTGAACGTCCATTCCATGAAGGGGATCGCCGCCCGCGGCGCGGAGGCCTCTCGCGACGATGGCGGAGTCGACCGAGCAGCGCAAGTCGCGACACCTGGACGTGTGCCTCAACGAGGACGTCGCCTCGCGGCTCGACGCCGGCTGGGACGCCGTGCGGCTGCGGCACGAGGCGCTCCCGGAGATTGCGCTCGCCGACGTCGACGTCTCGACCGCGTTCCTCGGCCGGCCGCTCCGCGCGCCGATCCTGATCTCCTCGATGACCGGCGGGACGGCGCGCGCCGCCGAGATCAACCGCCGCCTGGCGCGCGGCGCCGAGGCCGCCGGGATCGCCTTCGCGCTCGGAAGCGGCCGCGCGATGCTCGAGGACGGCGAGCTGCGCACGACGTTCGACGTGCGCGGCGTCGCCCCGAAAGTCGTGTTGTTCGCAAATCTCGGCGCCGTCCAGCTGAACTATGCGGTGCGAGTCGACGACGCGCGCCGGCTCGTCGACGAGCTCGCCGCCGACGGGCTCTACCTGCACCTCAACCCGCTCCAGGAAGCGCTGCAGTCCGGCGGCGACACCAATTTCCGCGGCCTGGAGCAGAAGATCGCCGCCGTCTGCGCGGCGCTCGACGTCCCGGTGATCGCGAAGAGCGTCGGCTCGGGGATCGCGCCGTCGACCGCGGCCCGGCTGCTGGAGTGCGGTGTCGCGGCAATCGACGTCGCCGGGGCCGGCGGGACGTCGTGGGCGCGGGTCGAGGGGAAGCGCTCCGGCGATGCGGCCCGCGAGCGGATCGCCGAGGCGTTCGGCGACTGGGGGTACGCGACGCCGCGCGGAACCGCCGCGCTGCGGGCCGCGCTCCCGTCGGTCCCGCTGGTCGCCAGCGGCGGGATCCGCGACGGCGTTCAGATCGCCAAGGCGCTCGCGCTCGGCGCCGATCTGGCCGGCCTGGCCCTGCCGTTTCTGCGCGCCGCCGACGAGTCCGACGCCGCCGTCGCAGCGCTGATCGACGAGCTCGTCACAGCGCTGCGAGTCGCGCTCTTCGCGACCGGCTCGCGCCGGATCGCCGACCTCCGCGACGCGCTCGCCTAAGGCCGTGGAGGATCTGGCCCAGGATGTTGTGGATACGCATTCCTTTATACACTATATGTGGTAGGCCCCGCCAACCGAGGAGTCGAACGACGTGGCTAATAGGCAGGGCAGGGCCACGCGATGCGCATCTATTGCACATTCAAGTCGAAGGTTGTACGATCGGGTTCTCCGGAGCGCCCCGTGGTGTGGGGGACGCAATGGGCGTACGTTTACCCCAGCGTTGGCCCCTGTGCCCCTGCGACCGCGAGCATCGGGGGACGAACCTGTGAGGAGAAGAGCGATGGCTCACCTTGGTACTGTAACATTGCCTCGTGAAGAAAACGGGAAGACGAAAGGCGATCGAGCGGTCGAGCTGACGGGCGACGGCGACGGAAGCCGCGAACTGGCCGACTTTCGGCGTGTTCACGTCATCTTTCCTCAGCGCGTGTACGCCAAGATTCAGCTCATGGCGAAGCGCAAAGGCGTGACGATCACTGAAGCGCTGCGCCAGGCGGTCTACCTCGCAGACCATATCGAACGTGCGATCCAGGAAGACAACGCTTCGGTCGTGATCAATCGTAACGGTGAACGAAGCGAGATTGTGATCCCGTAGGCGGAGGAGCCAAGAAAAAAGCCGCTCGGTGTATACCGAGCGGCTTTTTCTTTTGGCGGCTATTCGGCCGGTAGCCGCCGTTCTCGGATAATGAACTCCTCGCCCGACATCACGCCGCCCCCGCCGTCGTCAATTCGAATCGAGATCTCACCGTCCCGCATATGCACTACAATTTTACCGTCGATTTCCGTCTCGATGATAAGCCTGTCGTGCTCGAATCGGAATGTTACTCCATCGAGGTCCGCGTCCCCGACAATGGAAACGCGACAGCCGGGCCTCGAGGGAGCAGCCCTAATAGGCATGGCTACCTCCCCGAAAACCTCGCTAACCACTTGACCCTTACCGCTCAGCCGCGTCCGACCTAGAAGCCCCTTCCCCCGCTTGAAGAATATCGTAGGGCTCCGACTATGTCAACCATGGTTTGCAGGTGACAGCACCCCGCTCATGTGGTAGCATTACTCATATTCACACCCATCGCGATGGGAGAAGCTGATCTGAATCCACCTCAGCCGCCGACACGTGGCAGAAAAGCGGTGGGCGATGCGTTCGAACGACGACGAATCCCGTAGGGCGACCGATCTCACGTTCCTGGCGGATGCCGCCCTTTTGATCATCGCCGGCGGCCTGGCGGGACTTCTGGCACGGCTTCCGGCCCTGCTCCTGGGCCTTTTAAGGTCCGAGAGTACGCGGCTATCCGAGCGACGCTCTGCGGCACCGCACGAAGTTACTGCAGCGCCGCGCCCGCCGGTCGCCGGCTCCATGGGCGGAGTCTCCGACACGAGCAGCGTCTCGGCACGTACGAACCGAGTAAGATGGCACCAACGGCACGACCAGCTTGCTATCATCGGCCTAGTCGCTCCGGTCGTAGCTGGCGCGGCGTTCGTGCTTTGGCCTCGGAATTTCGTCGTTGTCGCATTCTATCTTGGCGCGGCCGCCCTGTGCGCGGCCCTAATATGGTTCATCACAGATCTCGTGCCGTGGCCAGCGCATCTCGCCGGAATTCGGAAGGCGATCGCCCCGGTAGGGACGATCGTAGTGACCCTTGCCCTCGGCTCGCTGGCCTCCCAATCTATGTTACGACCGACGGTCGATGTGCAAGTCGTTCGCATCGAACGTATCGCGATCGGCTGGCGCAGAGAGGGAGCAGGGATGCGGTTGTACGCGGCAGTGCACTATGCCAATGCTGCGGCATTCGCGGTAACGATTGCAGGCACAGGAGGCACCTTCTTCGGGAAGATCGACACAGGGCACAAGGACCGGATCGACCGGCCGCGGAGCTTCGCCGTTGATGCCGCAGCAGCCGAACCGCATATGATAGCGAACCTTGGGCCGAACGAGAGACGGATCTTCAAGATTTCGGGACCGCTACTGAAAAAAGCGGAGTACACGCACTTCCGATCGGGTCGCTATCGCTTCTACGTGGCCGGGCAAATACGGGCGACAGACGGTCACTCGGTTAGTGGCGAGGACTTTTGCCGATTCAGCGAAGGCGATCCCGGCGTCATTTTTACCTGTAACGAGCACAATCGGGGTAGCTGACGCACGCTTATCCCGGCCGCGGCGTGCGGCTGACTTGCACCTGCTCGCCATCGACGCGAACGTCGTACGGATCGACGGAGGCGTAGTCGCCGAGTGTCATCTTGCCGTCGGTGAGCTTGAACGTCCAGGCGTGCCACGGGCAGGTGACCTGGGTCCCCTCGATCCAGCCTTCCGCCAGCGGGCCGCCTTGGTGCGGGCAGGTGTTGTCGAGGGCATAGAACGTCCCGTCGACGTTGAAGAGCGCGATCTCGCGGTCGCCGACGACGACGGCTTTCCCGGTCCCCGGCGCGACGTCGGCCACGCGCGCCACCGTCACGTAGTCGTCACCCGCCTGAAGGTCATCGCTCACCGCGCACCCGGTTCCGCGCGCATTGGAGGACGTCTTGCTCAAGGACTACCGCGACTGGCTCGAATCCGAGCTGAAGCTGCTCGGAAACGCCAGCCACCACGCGTACTCGTTCGGTCAGGCGAACATGGCGAAGCGCGCGCTCGAGCGGCTCGACGACGAGCTCACGCGCACGCTGTACGTTCCCATCGATAGGGCCGAAGCGCGCCGCGCGCTGACCGCGCTCGAGATGCTCGCCGAGCGCACGACCGATCTCCCGCCCGAGCTGCAGGCGCTGCGCGAGGCGATCGCGACCGCCCAAGAAGAGGCGAACGAGAACCCGGCGCTTTGACGCGGGAGGCCGGATTTGATATGATCCGCCGGTCGCCGTCGCGGACCCACGGAGTCTGCAGACGCGCGAGTCGAAAGGAGAGTCCAGTACCCCGTGCCCCTGACCAAAGAACAAAAGTCGGACCTGTCGACCAAGTACGGTCGCGGTCCGAACGACACCGGCTCGGCCGACGTGCAGATCGCGATCCTCACCGCGTCGATCAACCAGCTCACCGAGCACCTGAAGATCCACAAGAAGGATCACCACAGCCGCCGCGGCCTGCTGATGCAGGTCGGTCAGCGCCGGCGCCTGCTCGCGTACTTGCAGCACAAGGATCTCGAGCGCTACCGCAAACTGATCGCGGACCTCGGCCTGCGCCGCTAACCGGCGAACGGCAGCCCCAAGAAAAGAAAGAGCCTCGGCGTTTGCCGAGGCTCTCTTGCTTGCCGACAAGGCCGCCTTCACGGCGGCGACGAACCCGAGCCTGTTCACACAAAACGAAGAACAAAGCAAGAATCGAAAATCTAGGAGTACCAGTGCCAGAATCCGTCTCGCTCGAGATCGGTGGCCGGCAGCTCGTCATTGAGACGGGCGAGCTTGCGAAGCAAGCAAACGGCAGCGCTCTCGTCCGCTACGGCGATCAGATCGTCGTCCTCTGCGCCGCGACGGCGTCGGAGAAACCGCGTGAGGGAATCGACTTCTTCCCCCTCACCTGCGATTACGAAGAGAAGATGTACGCGGCCGGCAAGATACCGGGCGGTTACATCAAGCGCGAAGGGAGACCGTCGGAACACGCGGTCCTGAGCGCGCGGCAGATCGATCGCCCCATCCGTCCGCTTTTTCCGGACGGTTTCCGCAACGACATTCAAATCATCGCGACGGTTCTTTCGACCGATCCCGTGCTCGACAGCGACGTGCTCGCCGTCTGCGCCGCCGGCGCGGCGCTTGCCGTCAGCGACATCCCGTTCCAGAAGAACGTCGCCGCCGTCCGCGTCGGCCGCGACGAGAACGGCAACTACATCACCAACCCGACCCTCGAGCAGTACGAAGCCGGCGGGATGGAGATCGTCGTCGCCGGGACGGCGACCGACATCATGATGGTCGAAGGCGGCGCGAAGGAGATCTCCGAGGAGGAGTTCCTCGGCGCGGTCGAGTTCGCGCACGGCGAGGTCAAGAAGATCGTCGCCGCGATCGACGAGCTGGCGAAGAAAGCCGGCAAGGCGAAGCGCGAGTACCCGCTGCTCACCACCGACGAGAAGCTCGACAAGTGGGTGCGCAAGAACTTCGCCAAGGAAGTTTCCAAGGCGATGCGCGTCACCGACAAGCTCGCGCGCAACGAAGCGCTCAACGAGCTCTCGCGCGAAAGTGCGCTCGCGAAGCTGGCGAAGAAGCCCGATCCCGACCTGCGCGCGCTCCTCGAAGATCCCAAGAGCAAGGACTTCGAGAAGATCATCAAGGCGATGGAAGAGGACGAGCTTCGCACGATGGTCGTCGACGAGAAGATTCGTCCCGACGGCCGCAAGCCGGGTGAGATTCGCCCGATCTGGTGCAAGACGCACTACGTCCCGCGCGTCCACGGCTCCGGCGTCTTCACCCGCGGTCAGACGCAGGTCTTCACCGCCGCGACGCTCGGCTCGATCAGCGACGAGCAGCGCCTCGACGGGATCCTCGCGATTCCGAACAAGCGCTACATGCACTACTACAACTTCCCGCCGTACTCGGTCGGGGAGACGCGCCCGATGCGTTCGCCGGGGCGCCGCGAGATCGGCCACGGCCAGCTCGCGGAGCGCGCGATCGTTCCGGTGCTGCCGGACGAAGCCGACTTCCCGTACACGCTGCGGGTGATCAGCGAAGTGCTGGAATCGAACGGATCGTCGTCGATGGCGTCGGTCTGCGGTTCGACGCTCGCGCTGCTCGACGCCGGCGTCCCGCTCAAAGGCCACGTCGCGGGCGTCGCGATGGGGCTGATCCTCAAGGGCAAGGACTACGCGATCCTCACCGACATTCAGGGGATCGAAGACGCGCTCGGCGAGATGGACTTCAAGGTCGCCGGGACGGTCGACGGGATCACCGCGATCCAGATGGACATCAAGGTCGCCGGGATCACGGTCGAGATCATGCGCAACGCGCTGACCGAAGCGAAGAAGTCGCGCCTGTTCATCATCGACAAGCTCAAAGAGACGATCGCCGAGCCGCGCAAGGAGCTCTCCGAGTTCGCGCCGCGGATGATCGTGCTGCAGATCAACCCCGACAAGATCAAAGACGTGATCGGACCCGGCGGCAAGGTGATCAACAAGATCGTCGCCGACACCGGCGTGAAGATCGACATCGAGAACGACGGCCGCGTCTTCATCGCCGGCTCGAACGCCGCCGGTGCCGAGAAGGCGAAGCAGATGGTCGAGGCGCTCACCAAGGAAGTGAAACCGGGTGAGACCTACCTCGGCACCGTCACGCGCCTGATGAACTTCGGCGCGTTCGTCGCGATCTTGCCGGGCAAGGAAGGCCTCGTGCACATCTCGCAGCTCGCGCCGCAACGCGTGGAGCGGGTCGAGGACGTGGTGAAGCCGGGCGACCAGATCATGGTCAAGGTCATGGAGATCGACTCGCAAGGCCGGATCAACCTGAGCCGCAAGGCGATGCTCGGCGGCGACGCCGGCGGAGGCGAGTCCGAAAGCGCGCCGCGCCCGCGGTCGGGCGACGGCGAGTACGCCGGTTCGCGCGGCAACGGCGCCCCGCCGCGCCGCGAAAGCAGCGGCTCGGGCGGAGGCGGCGGCGGTGGCGACCGCGGTCCGCGCCGGCGGCGACCGCGCCCGACCGGCGGCGGCGGCGGTTCGGCCGAGTAGCCAAAGAAGGAATGCCCTTGGGAGCCCGTCGCAAGACGGGCTCTCGCCATGTCCGCCCTTCGCGCGCTCGCCCTCGCCCTCGCGGCCACGCTGGCCCTGACCGGCGCGGCCCGGCGCGCCCCCACGGTGTTCGACCTCTCCGACGCGGTCGGCAAGCGCGCGCCGGCGGTGACGCTGACCGTCAGCGACGGGAGTCCGCTCGCGTTCGAGGACCTGCGCGGAAAGCCGACCTACGTCTTTCTGTTCGCCGGCTGGTGCGGGCCGTGCCAGGAAGCGATGCCGTTCGTGCGCAGCGCGTACGCGAAGTACGGCGACCGCGTCCGTTTCGTCGGCGTCGACGTCCTCGAAGACACCGCAGCCGCCCACACCGCGATCGCGAACGCCGCGCTACCGTTCACCGTCGCGATCTACCCGATCGATCAGCTCGATGCGATCGTCGCGCCCGACGCGCAGCTGCACGCCGGAACGAAGTACCGGATCCCGGCCGATTTCCTGATCGATTCGGACGGTGTCGTGCGCTATGCGTGGCACGGGCTCTCGGTGAACGACGGCGGCGATCCGGTCGACGTGCTGCCGTCGTATCTCGAAAAGCTCGGCATTCGCTGAGGTGGCGCGGCCGTCGTGGTCGGTGCGCCCGAAAGGCGAACGCGACGTCGCGCCCGTCGTCGCGCTGCAAGCCGACGTCGCGCGCGAAGGGCAGTGGATCGCGACCGAGTGGCCGTTCGATGTCGACGAACGGATCGCGCGGCAGCGCGACTCGCTGCTGCACCGCTACTCCGTCGGCTGGGTCGCGCTCGAGCGGCGCACGATCGTCGGCGATCTGACGGTGTGGGATATCGGACGCGACGAGCCCGAGCTCGGAATGATCGTCGCCGCATCGCACCGCCGCCGCGGGATCGGCCGCGCGCTGCTCGAGCGCGCGATCGCGTGGGCTGCGACGAACGAGAAGCGCGCGCTGGTGCTGCGCGTCTTTCCCGACAACGAGGCCGCGCGCGCGCTCTACCTCGCCTGCGGCTTCGTCGAGATCGAGACGCAGCGGGGCGCGATCCCGCGCCGCGACGGGCCGCCGCGCGACGCGATCGTGATGCGGCGGCGCACCGAAGAGAGCAGGCGAGAATGACGATGCAAGCCGAGGTCGCGTCCCGCGCGCCGCACGCGCGCAAGCACGGCACGACGTTCGCCGAGACGTGGCGCAGCGCCGACGGCGCGACGGTCGTCGCCGTAGGCGCGGTGCTCGCGGGGAACGACCCGGTCGTCGTAAGCGATCTGCTGCGCACCGGTGCGCGCGCGCTCGTTACCTCGCGCAAGGCGCTGGGGACCGCGCTCGGCGCGCTCGACCGCGTCGTGCAGAAGCATGCGCGCGAGCACCGCGACGATCTCCTCGCCGCCGCGGTGCTGCTGCTGGCGTTTGCGCCGGACGGCGTCGACGTCGACGCTGCCGGCGCCGGACAGCTGCACGCCGCATTGATCGACGGCTCCGGAAAGCAGCACCCGATCCACGGCCGCGCCGGCGCGCTCGGCACCGGGATCGAGCCGAAAGACCTCATCGAATCGCTGCACCTCCGCCGCGACGACCTGATCGCCGCCGCGACGGTCCCGATCGAGCCAGCGTGGTGGGACTCCGGAAACCGCACCGCCGATGCGCTCCTGCACCACAGCACCGCGCACGACGTCTCCGTCGCCGTCGTAACGATTGCCTAACGCGTCACGGCAGACATCCGTAGGTGTTGGTTGCGGTGATCAGCACGCTTCCGCCGGACGGGACGACGACGGGGTTCGGCGAGAACTGAACCGGGAACCACCCGAGACTCGGGCATGCAGCGTTGGGGACGGGCGGCGGAAGCGGTAGCTCGCCGGCGGTGCACGTCAACCCGCCGGTGACGTTCGTGAACGTCGCCATCCCGCTGCTGCTGATCGGCAACGCGTAGGCCGGCCCGTTCTGGCATTGCAGCGTAACGGTGAACGGGATCGCCGGCGCCGGGAACGTGCCGCTCGCCACGATCTTCTTCACGATCACCGTCCCGGTCGGACCGTTCGGGGCGACGCAGCCGAAGTTGTTCGTGATCGTCACCGGGTAGGTCGCGTTCGCCGAGGCGACGACCGGGTTCGGAGCGATCAGCGGAGCGGACCATCCTACCGAGGCGCATCCGCTCGGCATCGGCATCGGCGGCGGCGGAAGCTCGTACACCGTGCACGTCGCGCCGGCCGGAATGTTGGTGAGCAAACCGGTCGCGCCGGCGGTCAGCATGTTCGGCAGCGGGTTGACGTACTGCGCGCCCGCCTGACACTGCGCGTAGGTGAGAAAGCCGGCGTTCGGCGGCGGCGTGAAGCCTGGCTGCGAGTGCACGATCTTGGTCACCGCGAGCGCGGCGCCGGCAGGCGAGACGCAGCCGTACTGGTTCGCGACCGTCACGGTGACGGTACCGGCATTCGTGGTCACGGTCGGCGGCGTGAAGACGGGCGGGAACCAGCCGAGGTTGTTGCAACCGGGCGCGCTGGTCGGCGCCGGAAGCTGCTCGGTGAACCCGCACGTCAAACCCGGCGCGAGGTTGGCGATTTGCGCCGTGCCGTTCGAGGGAACCGTGACGGTCGGCGTGACGCTCCCGCAGTTGGCTGTGACCGGGAACGCCGCCGACGGCGGCGGCGTGTACGTGCCGTTCGCCGTCACGACTTTCTGGAGCTGGATCGTGCCGCTCACGCTCATCAAACAACCGTAGTGGTTGGTGACGGTGAGCAACGTCGTGCCGATCGTCGTCGGCCCCAGCGGGTTCGGGTTGAACGTGGGCGGTAGCCAGCCCTGGAGCCGGCACGCGCCGCCCGTCCCGGCGGTGGGTTGCGGCAAGATCTCGCTCGCGGTGCAGGTGCTGTTCAGCGGGATCCCCGGAATCGACACGGTTCCGTTTGCCGCAAGGGTGACGGGCACGTTCGGCACGGGATATTGCGGGTTCGTGCACGCGAGGGTGACCGGGAAGTTGTAGCTCGGCGCCACGAAACCGGGATCGACGATCACGATCTTGTGCGCCTGAATCGTCCCGGTCGCGATGACGGCTGCGCATGCTTTCGCGTGCACGGTCTGCGAGGAGTTGTTCGGGTCCGGGTGCTTCCAGTAGAAGTCGAGCGGTGCCGGGCCGAGCGGCGGCGGCATGACGCCGAAGGCTTCGTTGCACATCTGCGAGCCGAGCGGCGCGTTCGACGGAGGAGTTGCCGTGAACGTCGTGCCGAGCGACGCCCCCGCCGGCCACCCGAGGAGCCGGAACGCCGACGTTCCGCGCTGCGCGCCGCTCGGCGGGTTGCCGGGCATCCACGCCGCGGCGCAGCCGGACGGCGTGCAGGTGAACGGAAGCGGCGCCGTCGTCGTCGACGAGGGGGCGATCGTGTCGAGGATCAGCGGCGTCCCGCCGGCCATCGGCAGCGATTGCGGCCCGCTCGAGAGCGAGAGCGAGAACGTGATCGGGGTCCCGCCGGGCCACGTCCACAGCGGCGACGCCGCTTTGTTCGGCAGCACGTCGAAGCACTTCGGCAGCGTCTCGGTCGCGGTGGAATAGAAGCCCGGCAGTGCCGTCCACTGCAGGTTCGGATCGTAGTACAGCGATTCGTCCATGATGTCGGCGTTCTCGATCACGCCGTTCGGCGCGCAGAACGGATCGGTCGTCGACGGCGCTTGCACCTTCAAGTCGACGAAGCACGTCAGCGTCGCTCCCGGTTGGAACACGACCGGGTTGATGTTTTGCATCAGCCTCACACCCTGCTGCACGTACTGCGTGTAGACGATGTTTTCCGACTGCCCGAAGGTGGACCAGCTCGTACTGATCGGCGGATAGCCGCTGACGCC
>DASZGA010000252.1:0-29594 GCA_035939295.1 Candidatus Elarobacter sp.
GTACGGCGCGCGGCGCGGCAACCACGAGGTGATGGTCCGCGGCACGTTCGCGAACATCCGGCTGCGCAACTTGCTCGTCCCCGGCATCGAGGGCGGCGTTACGCGATATCTGCCCACGAACGAGCAGATGTCGATCTACGATGCGAGCGAAAAGTATCGCGCCGCTGGAACCCCGCTGATCGTGCTGGCCGGAAAAGAGTACGGGAGCGGCAGCTCGCGCGACTGGGCGGCGAAAGGCCCGTACCTGCTCGGGATCAAGGCCGTCGTCGCCGAGTCGTTCGAACGGATCCACCGCTCGAACCTGATCGGGATGGGGATTCTCCCGCTACAGTACACCGGCGGCGCGACGCGCGAGTCGCTCGGCCTCAGCGGCGAAGAGACGTACGCGATCGAGGGCGTCGCCGCGAAGCTCGAGCCGGGGATGAAGGTGAAGGTCACCGCATCCGGCGCGAACGGCGCAGCGAAGCAGTTCGACGCGCTCGTCCGCATCGACACCCCCGACGAAGCGGAGTACTACCGCCACGGCGGGATCCTGCAATACGTCCTGCGCCAGCTCGCCACCGCGTAGCATGATCTCCTCGCGCGCCGTCGTCCCGTTCGGCCTCACGCTGGCGGAGATCGACGGCGCCGCCGCGCTCGTCCGCGAGGCCGTCCCGCCGACGCCGGCGTACCGCTGGCCGTTGCTGTGCGAGCGGCTCGGCGTGGATTTGACGCTGAAGCACGAGAACCACACCCCGCTGGGTTCGTTCAAGGTGCGCGGCGGGTTGACGTACGTCGACGCGCTGCGCGAGCGCGCTCCCCACGTGCGCCGGCTCGTCAGCGCGACGCGCGGAAACCATGGGCAGAGCATCGCGTTCGCCGCCTCGCGCGCCGGGCTGCGCGCGACGATCGTCGTCCCCGAAGGGAACTCCACCGAGAAAAACGCCGCGATGCGCGCGCTCGGCGCCGAGCTGATCGTGCACGGCCGCGACTTCGACGACGCAAAGGACTACGCGGCGCGACTCGTCGCGTCGGATCCGCACGCCGAGTTCGTGCCGTCGTATCACCGCGATCTGGTGCGCGGCGTCGCGACGTACGCGCGCGAGCTGTTCGAAGAGCCGTTCGACGCGATCTACGTTCCGATCGGGCTCGGTTCGGGGATCTCGGGGGTGATCGCGGTGCGCGAGCTGCTGGGGCTCTACTCGGTCATCGTCGGCGTCGTCACGGAGCGTTTGCCCGCGTACGCGAACGTCCTCGATTACGGCAGCAGCCCGCGCGAAACCGCGAGCGCCGAGACGATCGCCGACGGGATGGCCGTGCGCGTCCCCGACCCCGAAGCGTTCGCGGCGATTCGCGACGGCGCCTCGCGGATCGTGACCGTCTCCGAAGACGAGATCGAAGCGGCGATGCGCTGGATCTTCACCGACACGCACAACGTCGCCGAAGGCGCCGGCGCGGCGGCGGTCGCGGCGGTCTACGCCGATAGGGAGCGGCTGCAAGGGCGGCGCGTCGCCGCGATCCTGACCGGCGGCAACGTCGACGCGGCAGTATTCGCGACGGTTCTCGCGTAGAAGCCCCGATGATCCCTCGGCACGTCGCCATCCTCTCGTTCGAGGGGCCGGACCGGTACGCATCGATCGGCGGGCTCGGGACCCGTGTGACGCAGCTCGCGCGCGCGCTCGGCGCCGCGGGTCACGACGTTCAGCTGTTCTTTGCAGGCGATCCGAACTCGGCGGCGGTCGAAGCGAGCGATCCCGGCGTCACGCTGCGGCGCTGGTCGCAGTGGATCTCGCTGCAGCATCCGCGCAACGCGTACGACGGCGAGGCCGGGAAAGTGCACGACTGGGAGACCTCGCTTCCGCCGTGGATCGTCGACGAGATGGTCGTTCCGGCGCAGGCGAGCGGCGAGCGCGTCCTCGTCATCTGCGAAGAGTGGCAGACGGCGAACGTCGCGATCGCGATCGATCGCCTGGCGCGCGAGCGGGGCGTCCGTTCCGCGCTGACGCTGATGTGGAACGCGAACAACACCTACGGTTTCGAGAAGATCCACTGGCCGACGCTCACCCGCGCCGCCGCGATCACCGCGGTCAGCAAGTACATGAAGTTCGAGCTCGCGCAGTGGAACGTCGCCGCGCTGGTGATCCCGAACGGAATCGATCCGGCGCTGCTCGACGGGGCCGATCCCGAGCAGACCGCAGCGTTTCGCGCGGTGTTCGGCGAGCGCCCGACCTGCGTCAAAGTCGGCCGCTTCGATCCGGACAAGAACTGGCTTCAGGCGATCGACGCGCTCGCCGAGGTGCGCGCCGCCGGGATCGACGCGCGGTTGATCGTGCGCGGCGGAAAAGAACCGTACGGCAACGTCGTCTTCGGGCGCGCGCGCGAGCGCCGGCTCGCCGTCTGCCGGCTCGACTACGAAGGCTCGGACTGGCGCGAGCTCGCGCAGCGGCTGGCCGCCGCCGACACGCCGGTCGTCCACATCCGCGCGTTCCTCGACGAGGCGACGCTCTTCGCGCTGTACGCGGCCGCCGACGCGGTGCTCGCGAACAGCGGGAAGGAGCCGTTCGGCCTGGTCGGGCTGGAGGTGATGGCGGCCGGCGGGATCGCGGTCTGCGGCGCGACCGGCGAAGAGTACGCCGAGCCGTTCGTCAACGCGATCGTCTGCGACACCGGCGACGGCCGCGAGCTCGCGACGTACCTCCTCTCGCTCTTTTCCGACAAACGGCTCGGCGAGGAGCTGCGCGCGAACGGCGCGCAGACCGCCGCGCGCTACACCTGGTCGCACGTCCTCGAATCGCTCGGCCGCAAGATCGCCTACGTCGAAGCGGTCGCGAAGTAGTGGACGTTCCGCGCGCCGACGGTCCCGTCGTTCTCGTCACCGGCGGCAGCCGCGGGATCGGCGCGGCGGTCGTCCGCGGCGCCGCCGCGGCCGGTTACGACGTCGCGCTGACCTTCGCCGAAGATCGCACCGCGGCGGAGACGGTCGCTGCGGAGATCGACGGGAGCGGGCGCCGCAGCGTCCTCATCCGTGCCGACGTCGCGAGCGAAGACGACGTCGTCGCCGCGTTCGAGGCGGTCGACGACGCGTTCGGACGGCTCGACGCGCTGGTCATCAACGCCGGAATCACCGGCCGCTTCACCCGCGTCGACGAGATCGACGTTGCGACGCTGGAGCGCGTCCTGGCGGTCAACGTGACCGGCGCGTTCCTGTGCGCGCGCGAGGCGGTGCGGCGAATGTCCTCGGCGCGCGGCGGCCCCGGCGGCTCGATCGTGATCGTTTCCTCGCGCGCCGCCGGGCTCGGCTCGCCGAACGAGTACGTCCATTACGCGGCGTCCAAGGCCGCCGTCGACACGCTGACTCGCGGCCTCGCGAAGGAGGTCGCGCGCGAGGGGATCCGCGTCAACGCGGTCGCGCCCGGGCTGATCGACACCGAGATCCACGCCCGCGGCGGCCGGCCGGAGCGGGTCGCGCAGATCGCGCCGATGGTCCCGATGGGCCGGATCGGGACCCCGCAGGAGGTCGCCGAGACGGTCCTGTGGCTCCTCTCGCCGGCGGCGTCCTACGTGACGGGCGCGATCCTGGACGTCTCGGGCGGGCGGTAGGTTCCGGATAAGGGACGTGAGCCCGGACACGGTCTTAACAGAATAGGACGTTTGACCTGGGTCACAGATAGGCAGAATGATCTGGACAACGGCTTGCGCTCGCCGTTTCCGCAGAGCGGGTGAGGGCGCACCCCACGGTACGTTCGTTCGGTTCCGTAAGGAACACGAGCGGCGGGCTCACGTAGAGCTCTCGGTCATCGTTTTGATGGCCGCCGTTTCCCGTCGGAGTTTCACGGATGAAACGCAACCTGTCCCTCGCGATCGCCGCCACGCTCATCCTCGGTGCGTGCAGCGCGCCTCACGGCGCCTCGACGGCCCTCCCTGGGGCGAAGACCACCGCCCAAAAGCACGTCCGGCACCTCAAGAGCGCGGGCCGCGCGCCTCTGAACGTCCTCGGCGGTGCGCCGCCGCGCCTGTTCGACGTCGTCCTCGATATCTTCGACGCCCCGCTGATCGGCGCGACGGCTGCGAACTCGCAGTTCAACGCCGGGATCCTCGGCGTCGACGCGATCGACGCGAACGGCGACTCCTGGCAGCTGATCGCCAACGACAAGGCGCAAGTGGTGAACCTGCTCGCGCTGCAGACGAGCTCGATGAACCTCGGCAAGGGGACCCTCCCGGAGGGCTCGTATCCCGCCATCCAGCTCCTGCTCGATCCGTCGGTCACCAGCGTCACCTACAACGGTCAAACGTACCCGGCGCAGTTCGTCGATCCGAACCATCCGTGGTGGGATCCGACGCAGGCGATCGAGGCCGTGACCATTCCCCTCGACGTCACCGGCAGCGACGGCCAGACCATCGGCGCGTCGCTCGACTTCAACGTCTTCCAATCGGCGAACCTGGCCAACGGCGTCGTCTTGCTGACTCCGACCGTGACCGCCGGGCTCGGTAGCCCCTCGATCACCGGCACCGTCGCGAACGCGGCCGGCGCACCCGTCGCCAACGCGATGATCGTCGCGACCGATGCGGGCGGCAACGTCACGAACACCTCGGTCAGCGGCGCCGACGGAACGTTCCACATCCACGGCATCAAAGCCGGCGGGTACACGATCACCGTCGCCAACACGTACACGACCAATGCGGGCATGACCGTCACGGCGGCGGATGCCGATCCTGGGGCATCACCATCGACCTACGTGATCGTAGGACCGAACAGTCAGATCAATCTCGGCACGCTGAACGACTGACGTAGGCGGACTACCAATGTCGAACAAGACGGACGCTTCGTCCGTCGCCGATTCGCTTCGCGACGCGCGCGTCGCCCTGCGATCGGCGCTGTACGACGCGGCGCTCGAGCTGCTCGAAGGCTGTGAAGACTGGCCCGACGAGTTCGTCGAGGAAGCAATCGTCACGAAGGCCGATACGATCGGCCGCCGTGACGCTGTCGGCGCGGTGAGCTATCTCACCACGGTCGAGGACGTGCCGTCCTCGCCGGCCGGCCGCTTCAACTTCGCGATCCAGTTCGGAAGGGCGTACGCTACGGTGCGCGCCTTCTCGCAAGCGGAATCGCGCTACGCCGAGGCACGTGCGTTGATGCACGCGCTCCCGGACGGACCCAACACGATGGCGTACCATGACCTGCGGATGCGCTGGTTCCGGCGCGACTGCGATGCCTCCGCTCCCGAAGCGGCGCTCGCGATCGCTCATCCGGATCCGAGCATCGCGTCGGCCGCGTACGCGTACCGCGGCTGGCTCCACGCCGGCGCGGAAAACTACCCGGCGCACGTCGCCGATCTGCGGCGGGCCGTAGCGTACGCGCTGATGCCCACGCCGGAACCGGTCGACGTGCTCACGCTGGCGTCTTCGATTCACGCGTTGTCCGTGGTCGGGTTCGAAACCGCGGACGGCGATGCCGTCGCCGCGGCGCGAGCCGCCTCCGACGCCCTCGCGTGGACTCCGGACGTCCAGTTCTACCGCTTCGACTCCGTGCGCGCGTTCGGTTGGGACGCGTTCATGCGGGGCCGGGCCGGCGAGGCGCAATGGGCGTTCAAGGACGCTCGGATGCTCGCTCCGACCACACCGTGGCGCGTGATGTCCCATCTCGATCGGGCGTACGTGGCGCGGATGTCCGGAAACGAGTTCTGGGCCGCCGAAGAGCTCGCTCAAGCGGATGCTCTCGCATACGACATCCGCTGGGGGAGCACGTTCGGCGAAGACCGCGCGGTGCTCGTTCTGCTGGCGGTGTTGCACGCGCCGACCGACGCGCCGCGGGCGCAGCGGTACGCCGCGATGTACTCGCAGATCGGGACGGAGAACGTCGATCCGTCGCTGGCGCTCCACCAGGACCGCCGCGCGACGGCGCACGCGAAATACGCCGAGGGCCGCATCGAGCAGACGCTCGGGCGGCGCGAAGCAGCCGTCGCCGCGCTGCGCGAAGCCTACGACATCTTCGAAGCCTCGTCGTTCCACTACCGCGCGTCGGTCACCGCGACCGCGCTCGGGGAGCTGACCGGCGAATCGAAATGGCGGGAAGCTTCGATCCGCCACGCCGGCGCCTATCCGGACTGCCCGCTCGCAAACCACGCCGAAGAGGCGATGGCGCGCGAGGACGCGATGCCGGCGCAGCTTTCACCGCTGCAACGTCAGATCGCACGGGCGCTCTTGAGCGGCGCGGACGTCGCGGAGCTCTCACGCCGCTTCAGCCGCAGTATGTTCACGATCGAACGCCAGATCGCAACGGTGCTCAAAGCGTTCGGTACCGACACGCGCGCCGCGTTTCTGCAAGAAGCACGGCGGCGGCGGCTGGCATGACCCTCGCGCTGGTCGCGGCCGCAGTCATCGCACTCCTCACCTCCGTTACGGCGGTGGTGACGGCGGCGAGCCTGCGCCGCGCCCGGCTGCGCGGAAACGCCGCGCTCTCGGCGGCGGCGGACGCCGCCGAGAAGCGGCTCAACATCTTGGAGACCGTCGGCGACGGGATGTACATCGTCGACGAAGACCTGTGCATCACCCTGGTCAACGAAGAAGCGGAACGGCTGCTGCGGGTCTCGGCCGGCGAGCTGGTCGGGCTCAAGCTTCAGCACGTGATCGATCCGCTCGCCTCGGAGCTCGTTCCCGAAATCCGCGAAGCCCGCCGCACCGGCGTGCCGGTCGAGCGGCTGCAGTCGTTCGCCGCCCGCGAAACGTGGGTCGAAGTGCGAATCCACGCCGCCGCGAACGAAACGCTGGTCTCGCTGCGCGACGTCTCGGAGCGGACGCGCGCCGAGCTGCGGCTGCGCGAAAACGAACAGCGGTTGCGGCTCGTCACGCAGCACGTCGATGCGGTGCTGTGGACGACCGACCGCGACGGCCGCTTCACGACGGTTTCGGGCGGCGCGCTGGAACAGCTCGGGATCGGCGCCGACGAGCTGATCGCGCAGCCGCTCGATGCGCTGGTCGGCGGCAACGTCCTCAAGGGCGTCTTCGCCGGCAAGCCGGCGCGCGTCGAGAGCGAACGCGCCGAGCACTGGCTGCGGCACCACGTCGAGCCGCTCTCCGACGCGGCGAGCAACGTCGTCGGCGCGGTCGGCGTCTCGATCGACATCACCGAGCTCAAGCGGGCGCAAGACAAGTTTTTCGACGCGGCGCACCGCGACCGTCTCACCGGGCTCCCGAACCGGCTTTCACTCGAGCAGAAGCTGACCGAAACGGTCGCCGCCGCCGAGCAGGACGCGCGCTGCTTCGCGGTGCTGTTTCTCGACCTCGACCGCTTCAAGACGATCAACGACACGCTCGGGCACAGCACCGGCGACGACGTCTTGCGCGAGGTCGCGGCGCGGCTGCAGAGCGCGGTGCGCGGCGGCGACATCGTCGTGCGGCCGGGCGGCGACGAGTTCATCGTCCTGCTGCCGCACATTCACGAGCCGGACGAGATCCAGCTCGTCTCGCAGCGGCTGCTGCGCTCGCTGGCGGCACCGGTGACGGTGCGCGGCCGCGAGCTGCACGTCACCGCGAGCATCGGCGCCGCGGCGTTTCCGGAACACGGCGGCGACGGCGAAGCGCTGGTCGCGCACGCGGACGCAGCGATGTACCGCGCCAAAGGGATGGGCGGAAACCGCTACGCCGTGTACGACCGCTCGATGGAGTCGGTCGCCGTCGACCGGCTCGCGCTCGAGAACGAATTGCGCGGCGCGCTGAGCCGCGGCGAGCTCGAGCTCCGCTATCAGCCGATCGTCTCGCTGACGACGCACGAGCTCGTCGGCTGCGAAGCGCTCGTGCGCTGGCGGCACCCCGAGCGCGGGCTGATCCTGCCGAACCTCTTCATCGGGATCGCCGAGGAGACGGGATCGATTGTCGCGATCGACCGCTGGGTGCTGCGCGAGGCGTGCGAGACGGCAGCGCGGATGCGCCGCGTCGTCCCCGACTTCCGCGTCGCGATCAACGTCTCGTCGCGCGATCTGCGCGAGCCCGATCTCCCCGATCTGGTCGCGCGCGTCCTCCACGAGTTCGGGCTTCCGCCGAGCGCGCTCGCGATCGAGATCACCGAGAGCGTCTCGCTCGACGACAGCGTTCTCCCGGTGCTGCGCAAGCTCTATGCGCTCGGCGTCGACATCGCGATGGACGACTTCGGGATCGGCTACAGTTCGCTCTCGTATCTCAAGCGGCTCCCGATCAGCGTGCTCAAGGTCGACCGCTCGTTCGTCCGCGACATCGCGACCGATCCGTACGACGAAGCGATCGTCACCTCGATCGTCGCGATCGCGAAGGCGCTCGGGCTGCGCGTCATCGCCGAAGGGCTCGAAGACGACGTGCAGATCCAGCGCGTGACGGCGCTCGGCTGCCACTCGGGCCAGGGGTACCGCTTCGGAAAGGCCGATTCGGTCGCGGCGCTGATGCAGCTCACCGGTCGCGCGCCCGGGCCTCGGCTGGCGCTCGCCTGAGGCGGCGACAAACGTCCGTTCGACATTTCGTCCGCATGTGATATACTGACGTGTCAGCTTTGCTGACACACCCTTCCTTGCGCGATCTTTCGAAACACCGACGATCGACCTCGCGCGCTCCGTTTCGAAAGAATCGATGCAACCGAATTTTGAAGCACTGGGCCTGAGCCCGGTGTCGTTACGTGCCGTGCGCGAGCTCGGCTTCACCACCGCGACCCCCGTCCAAGCTGCCGCGATCCCGCCGGCGCTGGCCGGCAAGGACGTCCTCGCCAGCGCCCAGACCGGGACCGGCAAGACCGCCGCCTTCGGGCTGCCCATCCTCGAGCGGCTCGCTCCGCTGCAGCGCAAGAAGACGCACGCGCTGATCCTCGCCCCGACGCGCGAGCTCGCGGCGCAGATCGCCTCGCACCTCGCCGCGCTGGGCAAGGGCACGAACCTGCGCGTCGCCGCGATCTACGGCGGCGTCGGCTTCGGCGGCCAGCGGGCGGCGTTCGCGCGCGGAACCGAGATCATCGTCGCGACCCCCGGCCGTCTGATGGATCTCATGAACCAAGGGATGGCGCGGCTCGACGACGTCTCGCTGCTCGTCCTCGACGAAGCTGACCGCATGCTCGACATGGGCTTCCTGCCGGCGGTGAAGCGCATCGTCGCGAAGCTCCCCCGCGAGCGGCAGACGCTGCTGTTCTCGGCGACGATCGCGCCCGAAGTGCAGAAGCTCACCCGCGAGCTGATGCACGATCCGGTCCGCGTCGAGATGGTCGCGCAGAGCCACGCGACGGCCGCCGAAGGGATCACGCACACCGCGTACACCGTCCCGCAGCAGAGCAAGACCGATCTGCTGGTCGAGCTGCTGAAAGACAACAACATCTACAACGCGATCGCGTTCACGCGCACCAAGGCGCGCGCGAACCGGCTCGCGCTCGCGCTCGAGAAGCACAACGTCGCCGCGGAGCGGATCCACGGCGACCGCTCGCAGGCCCAGCGGATGCGCGCGCTCGCGGACTTCAAGCGCGGCAAGCTGCGCGTGCTGGTCGCGACCGACGTCGCGGCGCGCGGGATCGACATCGTCGACCTCGGCCACGTCGTGAACTACGACGTCCCGATGGTCCCCGAGGATTACGTCCACCGCGTCGGCCGCACGGCGCGCGCCGAGCAGACCGGCGATGCGATCACCTTCGTCTCGCGCGAGGAAGAGCCGCTCTTCCGCGACATCGAGAAGGTCCTCGCCCGCCGCATCGACCGCTCCAAGGTCCCGGCGCTCCCCGAGCGGGCGCCCGTCCCCGCCGCGCCGCCGCACCGCTCGGCGCCCGCGCGCAATGCGCACGTCGCCGGAAACGCGCATATCTCCGCTGGAAACCGGAGCTTCAACGGCGGCGCCCGCAGCGGAAATCGCAGGGGACGCTAAGCACCTTCGCCTAACACGCGGGACGTGACGTTCTTTATGGCCGTCACGGCCGCGCTCGCACTCACAGCTACTCCGACACACGCGAGCGCGGTTCCTGACATCAGGGTGATTCGCGCCGTCCCGGGCGCGCCGCCGCCGCCGCGCTTCGTGCTGCTCCGCTACGACGCGGTGGTCCTCGGGATCCACGGGACGGACGACGTCGTCGTCGACCGCGCAACCGGCCGTTTCGTCGACCACACCAAGGCCGGCCCGGCGAGCAGCTGGGATGGCTACGACGGCGTGCGCGCGTGGGCCGGTGACGCTACCGGTCTGGCGGAGGTCGCCGATCAAGCCGACGACCGTTCGATGATCCTTGCCACGGCGTATCTTCTCGCCGGCCCGCCGCGCGTCGTGCCGCACGTGGTGAGGCTTTCGTCGAATGCTCGCTACGTCACCGATCGGCTCCGCTATCCGGCGTTGAGCCGCTCCTTCGACGTGCGAATCGATCGCGCGACGGGCCGCCTCGTCTCCGCCGAGCTGCGCGCACAATCGTCGCACACGACGCTGACCGTCGAAGCGTATCGCACCATCGGAAGCCTCGTCGTCCCGGCGGCGATACGAAGCCATTCCGATTTCGGCGACATGCACGAGACGTTGCGTTCGGTCGCGTTTACGGCGCACGTCGTAAGCGAGGCGTTCTCTGCGCCGCGGCCGCCGAACGACACGACGCTGATGGGGATCACCACCGTTCCGCTCGCGATGTATCCGGACGGGCCGGTCGTCACGATTCGCGTCGACGACGGACCACCGCTGCGCGTGCTCGTCGATACCGGATCGGGCTATACGCTCAGCGCGTCGGCTGCGCGGCGCTCGAAGCTGCGCCTGTTCGGAAGTGCGACGAGCGGCGGGGTCGGACCGCATCTCGTTCCGGTGCGGCTCGCGACCGCGAAACGCGTTCGGATCGGCGGCGCCGTGCTGCGCGATCAGCCGATCGAAGTGCTCGCCGACCGCGATCTCGCCGACGGCGGCCGCACCGACGGCTTGATCGGTTACGAGCTCTTCGCGCGGCTTGCGGCGCGCATCGATCTGCGGCTTCGCCGGATGCAGCTCGCGCGGCGCGTGTCGTCGCTGCACCCGCGCGGGGCGCGGATTCCGATCGTCCTCGAAGGCGGGCAGCCGCAGGTCGACGGCGAGATCGACGGGTTGCGCGGCGCGATCACGATCGACACCGGAAGCACGTACGGGCTCGACGTCACCTCGCCGGCGGTCCGCGCGCACGACCTGCTGCGGCGGTATAAGGCGAAGGTGTTCGAATTGGGAGGCGGGATCGGCGGGTCGCTCCCGGACTATCGCGCGCATGCGCGCACCGTACGGCTGGGCCGCGTCGTCGTCCACGACGTTCCGCTCGCGCTCGACCTCGCGAACGGCGGTGCGATGGACGATCCGAGCACGATCGGCAACGCCGGTCTCCCGCTGCTGCGCCGGTTCGTCATCGTCTTCGACTATCGCGGTCGGGCGATGTATCTCGATCCGGTCCGATGATCGCGCAGCTTGCGCTCGCGGCGGCGCTCGGCGCCAACCCGCCGGTGATCCGGGCGGCGGACGCCCGCGCTCCGCGCTACGTTCGTCTGCAGCTCGACGTCACGGCGTACGGCGTTGCCGGCCGCGGGACGCTGCTCGTCGACCGCGTGAGCGGTGCGTTCGTGCGGCGCTTCGATGCCGGTCCGGTCTCGGAAGGGGAAGGCTGGGACGGCGCGCGCGCGTGGCGCGCCGACGCGACCGGGATGCCGCGGATCGAAGGCAACGTGGACGAGCGCGGTGCGATCGTCGCGTGGGCACACGCGCTCGCGCCGGCGGCGTTCGCGCAGCCGTGCGGCTGCGGCACGCGCGCGCCGGAGATCTCCGTCGATCCGGCGCGCGGTTTCGTGACCGCGTTCGTGCGCCACATCGGCGCGCAGACCGAGCGCACGTCGTTCGATGCATACCGCGCGGCGGGCTCGCTCGTCGTCCCGTTCACGTTCGCCGACAGCTCGGACAACGGAACGTGGACAGCGCGCGTGCGTTCGGTCGAGACGCCGCGTTCCGTGCCTGCGAGCGCGTTCGCGCCGCCGTCCGAGCCGCGTGATTTCACACTGCACGACGTCGAGGCGCTGCAAATGGTCTCGGCAGTTCCGCCCGTGATCGGGGTGGCGGTGAACGGCGGGCCGCCGCTGCGCTTTCTGCTCGACACGGGTGGACAGAACGTGATCGCGCCGGACGCCGCGCGGCGCGCGGGCCTGCAACCGGTCGGAAGCGGAACGGTCGGCGGCGCGGGCGCCCGGCTGGTGAAGACGCAGTACGCAACCGCGCGCCGCGTGACGATCGGCGGCGCCGAGCTGCGCGATCAGCCGTTCGTCGTGCTCGACTTCGGGAAGAGCGCGCCGTTCGACGGGATCGTCGGTTACGAGCTGCTCGCGCGCCTCGCGGTGCGCATCGACTTCGTGCGCGCGAAATTGTGGCTTGCGACCGACGCGCGCGAGCTGTCCGGTGACGGCGTCACGGTCCCGTTCGTGTTCGAAGACCGGCAGCCGCAGGTCGACGGCGCGCTCGACGGGATCCCCGGCGCGATGACGATCGATACGGGAAGCGAGAGCGCGGTCGACGTCAACGCGCCGTTCGTGCAGGCGCACGATCTGCGCACGCGCTACCACGCGGTCGCATCGGACTATCCGATCTCAGGGGTCGGTGGGCCGATCCACGCGTACTACGCGCACGGCGACGAGCTGCGGCTCGGCGCGCTGCGCGTCACCGACGTTCCGCTGCTGCTGACCGACGCGGTCGCCGGCGCCGAAGCGAACCCGACCGTCGCCGCGAACGTCGGGACGCGGATCCTGCGCCGCTACGCCGTCGTGCTCGACTACCGCCGCAACGTCATCCGCTTCGAGCCGCCGAACGTGCCGCGCGCTACGGCGACGCCGGCGGCGCCGCCCGCGTAGCCGTCGCGAACGCCGGATCGCCGAGCTGCCAGAGCAGGAACGAGTACTCGTCGGTCGCGAGCTGTTGCCCTTGCACGCGCGAGCTGCCGAGGAACCCGTGTCCCGCGTCGTAGTCGACGCGCAGCAGCACCGGCTTTCCGCTCGAGGTCGCGGCTTGTAAGCGCGCGGCGAACTTGCCGACGATCCACGGCGCGACGCGCGGGTCGTTCGCGCCGGTGACCGCGAGCACCGCGGGATACGGTGTGTGGTCTTTCACGTGCAGGTACGCGTCGGTCGCGTACAGCGCGTCCCAGCCGGTCTTGTTCGTGATCGTTCCGAACTCCGGAATGTTCGCCGGACCGCCTTCGGCGAACTCGTCGCGGACCGCGTTGGTGTCGCCGACGACATCGAGCGCGGCGGCGAACAGCTCGGGGTGCTGCACGATCGCGTTGCCGATCGTCACCCCGCCGGCGCTCGTTCCTTGACCGGCGAGCTTCGCCGGCTGCGTGTACTTGTGGTCGATCAGATAGCGCGCGCAGCCGATGAAGTCGTCGATCGTGCGCTGCTTCGTCGCGATGTGCGCGCCGAAGTGCCAGTCCTCGCCGTACTCGCCGCCGCCGCGCGGATGGCATTCGGCGTAGATGCCGCCGCGCTCGAGCCAGGCCAGCCGCGTCGCCGAGAACGACGGCCGGATCACGATCCCGTAGGCGCCGTAGCCGTCGACGACGGTCGGATGCGAGCCGTCGAGCGCGGCGTTTTTCTGCAGCACGATGGAGAGCGGAACTTGCGTGCCGTCGGCGCTCGTCGCGAGGACTTCCTGCGAGGTGATCCCCGAGTAGTCGGGATCGTTCTGCTTGCGCAAGCCGGTGTCGAAGACGGTTCCGCTCGGCGAGGTGCGGAACCAGCGCGCCGACTGCGTCCACGACGCTTCGACGAAGCTGGCGCCGCCGATCATCGGATCGGTTGCGACGGCCCCGACGGCACCGGTGTACGGGAGGGTGACCTCGGAGACCGTGCCCGGTGCCCCGTTCGCAGCGACGGCGAGCTTGCGCAGCTTCGAGAGCCCGCCCTCGAGGTCGCGCAGGTAGAAGCCGTCGCCCGCGAGCGAGATGTCTTCGATCACCCGCTCCGATTCCGGAACGACGACGCGCGCGCTCGCCAGCGAGCCGTTGCGCAGGTCGAGCGCGAGGATGCGGTGGCGCGCCGCGTTCTTGTGCGAGCTGACGTAAAGCGTGTCGGCGACCGCGGTCGCGCCGAGGACGTTGTCGCGGTAGTCGGCGAGCTTGCGCCACGGCGTGCGCGCGCTCGTCGCCGCCGCCGCCGGTGCGGCGTAGAGCTGGATCTCGTTCTGCACGCCGTGCGCGACGACGGCGACCGCCCAGCGCGAGCGCGGCGAGACGGTGACGATGCCGACGTCTTCGGGCGCCAGCGGGATCCGCGGCGTGAGACCGTAGCCGAAGATCGCCGGGTCGGCGTCGGGGTTACGGCCGAGGACGTGCAGCCGTGCCACGCCTTTGGTGTCGCGCTCGCTCTGCGGCGCGTTGGGGCGCGCCTTCGGCGTGCGGAAGTAGTAGAACGAACGGCCGTCGTCGCGCCACGACGGCGCGACATAGATCGCGCGGTCGATCGCGTCGGAGAGAAGCTGCCCGCTGCGCGCGTCGATCACGCGCATGAAGGTCTTCTCCGAGCCGCCTTCGGAGAGGCCGACCGCGACGTATCGCGCGTTCGGCGAGGGCGAGTAGTAGTCGATCGTGTAGTGCTCGCTCTTCGATTTCGCGAAGCGGTCGGGATCGAACACGAGCCGCTCGGAACCGCCGGAGACGCCGCGCGCGTAGAGCCGGGTCGTGTTCGCGCCGGCGGGCCGCTTCTGGTAGAAGTACGTTCCGCCGACGGGCTGGACGTCGCTGACCGACTCGGTCGCGTTGTCGAGCTCGGCGATCCGCTTGGCGAGCGCCGTCCGGCCGGGGAGCGCGTCGAGCACCGCACGCGTGTACGCGCTCTGCGTTTTGAAGTACGTCGCGAGCCCCGGGTCTTTCGGATCCTCGAAGTAGCGGTACGGGTCGGTGACCGTGACGCCGAAGTGCGTCTCGGTGACGGGACGGACGGCGGGCGGAGCCGGCGGATTCGGCGCGGCTCCGGCGGCGAGGAGCGCGACGGCGGAGGCGAGCACGAAGAGGCGGTTGGTCGGACGGCGCATCCCGCCCGCTTCTCGCGAGGCGAGCCCGACGCCCTCCGAAATCCTACGGAGGTCCGGATGAGCGCCGCGCACGATGTCGCCGTGATCGGCGGCGGCCCCGCGGGTGCCGCCGTCGCGCGCGTCCTCGCGCTGCGCGGCCGCGACGTGGTCGTCCTCGAAGCGAGCGCGTTCGGCGGGCCGCGGTTCGGCGAGACGCTCGCGCCCGAATGCAACCCGCTGCTCCGCGAGCTCGGCGTGCGGGACGGCGTCCTCGCCTCGGGCGCGCTCGAATCGCCGGGGACGCTCTCCGCGTGGGGCGGTCCGGAGCCCGCCGAGACCGATTTTGTCGCAAACCGCTACGGGAGCGGCCTGCACGTCGACCGCAACACGTTCGACGAGCTGCTGTGCGCGGCGGCATCTGAGGCCGGCGCCGACGTGCGTACCGGCGCGCGCGTGACGCGATGCGCGCGCGGCGACGATGCGGCGTGGCGAATCGTGCTCGACGGCGGCGAAACGGTCGCCGCGCGTTTCGTCGTCGATGCGAGCGGGCGCAACGGCACGCGGCTCGGCGCGGACGACAAGCGCGTCGTCGACGACGTGCTGGTCGCGGTGTTCGTTCGCGTCGCGCACGACGGCGCGCCGCCGCGCGATCTGCGAACGCTCGTCGAGAGCGCGCCGGACGGGTGGTGGTACTGCGCGCCGCTCCCCTCGGGCGAGACCGTCGCTACATTTCTCACCGATCCCGAGATCTACACGGTCGAAGGGATCGGGCTTTCGGAGCAGCTCGAACAGGCGCCGTTGACGTGCGCTCGAATCGGCTCCGCGCGAATCATCGCCTCGCACGTCGTGCACGTACCGTCGTCGGTTCGCGCGTGCGCGGCGGGCAACGGCTGGGCGGCCGCCGGCGACGCCGCCGCGGCGTACGACCCGCTCTCCGGGTTCGGGATCACGAAGGCGTTCCGCGACGCGCGAGAGCTCGCCGATGCGGTCCACCGCGTGCTCGACGGCGACGGTGCTGCGCTCGACGCGTACGCGAACCGGGTCCAGCGCGCGTTCGACGCGTACGTCGCGCAGCGGCGTTCGTACTATGCGCTGGAGACGCGCTGGCCGGAGCGGACGTTCTGGAAAAACCGCGGCGCGCGCCGTTCGCACGACGCGCGCCGCTGAGCTCGGAGCCGAGCCACCCTCGCTCGGCCGATTACGGGGTTACTGGGTGAACGTGCAGGCGCTGATGCGGTTCGAGTACTCGCGCTGCATGTTGTACGTGTAGCCGCTCAGGCTCACGTTGCCGTAGCTGTTGCGGCAGATGTCGCCGATCTCGCCGCCGTAGTTGTTGTACCAGGCGACGTTGTTGGGGACGTCGGGATCGGTGATCGCCTCGAAGTACTCGTGCGAGAGCGTCGAGATCGTCGAGTCGACGACCTTGCCGTTCGGCGAGGAGCAGCCGCTGATCGCCTGATACGGCTCGACGGAGTAGATGGTGTGGCCGATGTCGCCGAAGTCGACGTTGCCGTGATACGCGCAATAGCCGCCGTTCTGCGCGTAGCAGCCGCCCGCGTTGGCGCTGCACTGGTGCACGCCCGACTGCAGGAACACGTGGTACATCTTCCCGTAGCCGGTCCCCACCGAGACCGCGACCGCGTGGATGATGTTGTAGATGTCCTGGTCCTGCAGCGTCCCCGAAGTGTTGTAGTTCACCTGGTAGCCGCCGCCGTACGGATAGCGGCCGTTCGCCGTCGAGCCCGTGTACTGGTCGATGACGTGCACGAGCGTGCTGCTCGCGAGCCGGCCGAGCGTCGTGCCCGGCGAGGTCGTGCCCCAGCACGTGCCGGCGCAGTTGACGTAGATGTTGTACGAGGTCGAGCTGGTCAGGTACGGCCCGCCGTAGTAGGCGAGATCGTAGATGCCGCCCGAGCGCACCGCGCGGCCGACGGAAAGCGGCGTGTGCCGCTCGCCTTGCAGCGGGAGCTTGTACGCCGCCGCGTGCGCGACGGAGGTTTGCGCCGACGTGCTGACGTTGATCGTCTGCACGACGCGCTCGTCGCTCTGCGCGGACACCCCAGGGGCCGCGGGCTGCTGCTGTTGCGGCACCGGCGCGACGGCGGTCGTGCCGCCACCGCCCGAGCACCCGGCGAGGCCGCTCGCCAGAATCGCGAGCGCCGCACCGGCGGCGGACAAATTGGAATACACCCGCTTACGGGAAAGCATAAGAATAGACGACTCCTATCGTTGAGTAGAAGAGTTCGCCCGGGATCGCCCACACACGGTACCACCCCCGGCCGCGTTGGGGGAATCTACGTCCGACGAAAGTCGACCTTCCGAGAAAGATCGCAGTCGTTCAATTCCAGCGCAGACTGTGACAAGCGCGACGTTCGCGCTTGCTCAGCAGGAGATGTCCGTCAGCCGGCAGCCGCTATCTCGCGCACGCGGTGCGCGATCTCGTCGGCGTAGCGCTCCGCTTCGTCGTCGGATTTGCCTTCCGCCCACACGTTGACCGCCGCTTCGGCCGCATCGGGGAGAACGAGCACCCAACCGTCCGGCCGCGGCAGCCGAATCCCGTCAAGCGTCTCGACCTTGCCGTTGCCGTGCGCTGCTTCGTCGTGCAGCGAGCGCATCACGGCGCCCTTGCGATCCCATGGACACGGCACGACGCGCCCGGCAAGGTGCCACGGCGGAAGCATCGCGGCGAGCTCGGAGAGCTTGCGGTGTTCGGCCGCGAGCAGCTCCATGATCTTCGCGGTCGCGTAGATCCCGTCGAACGCGGGTTGGAACTCGGGGAAGATCAGCTCGTAGTTCATCCCGCCGGCAAACGCGAGCGCGCTCCCTTCCTGCTCGGCGAGCGCCATCAGCGAGCGGCGGTCGCTGCGCGTCCGCACGATCGTCGCGCCGTTGTCTTGCGCGATCCGTTCGACGACGCTCGGCACGGTGAGCGGCATCGCGATCCGTGCGCCCGGCTTCGCGCGCGCGACCAGCAGCGTGAGCAGCGCCATCAAACGGTTGCGGCCCAGGATTTGCCCGGTGTCGTCGACGAGCGTCGCGGTCTCGCCGTCGGCGTCGATCAGCACGCCGAGGTTCGCTTCGAGCGAGGTGACGACCGAGGTGAGCTGGGCCAGGTGGCGCTCGCGGTCCTCGCGGAACGTGCGCACCTTGCCGGCGTCGAAGTACGCGTTCAGCGCGATCTGCTCGACGCCGAGCCCGCCGAGGATCTGCGGGAGGACGATCGACGCGTTGCCGAACGCGTAGTCGATCACGACGCGGAAGTTCGCTTCGCGCAGCGCTTCGGCGTGGAGCGCTTGCACGAACGCGCCGGAGTAGCGCTCGAGCGCGCGCGAGGGGAAGTCGAGCCGGCCGACCTCGTCCATCGGCGTGCGCCGGAAATCCTCGCGGAAGAAGAGGTTTTCGACCTTGCGCTCCGCGCCTTTGTCGATCCCGATCCCCGTGTGGTCGAAGAACTCGAAGACCAGCGCGTTCGGGTCGTCCGGCGCGACGCGGACGTGAATGCCGCCGTCGCTGCCGACGCGCACGGCGTAGCGCGCGAGCGGGAGCGGATACGAGCGCAGGTCGAGCACGTTGACCCCGACCGAAAGCAGACCGGAGATGATGCAGCGGTTCATCACGCGTGAGGCGGGATGCGTGTCGCGGCTCGTCATCACCGTCTGGCCGGGTTTCAGCCAGGTGCCGAACGCCTGGCCGAGCTTGAGTGCGAACTCAGGGGTGATCTCGAGGTTCGCAAGGCCGCTGATCCCGACCGAACCGAACAGCGATCCCGGCCACTTCTGCCCGTAGATCAGCGACATCGACACGATCGAGCCGGGGTTGACCCACTTGTCGGGCCACAGCTTGAGGTGCGCGTTGACGGTCGCGCCCGCGCCGATCGTGCAGCCGCGCCCGAGCACGGTGTTCTCGTGGATCGTCGCGCGCTTCTCGATCGTGTTGCGGTCGGCGACGGTGCAGTCGCTCAGCGACGCTTCTTCACCGACGTAGACGTCTTCCCACAGCACGCTGCGGCAGATGCTCGCGCCGCGTTCGATGATCGCGCGGTTTCCGATCGCCGACGGGCCGGTGATCGACGCGCCGGCGGCGATCCGCACGTCGCTCCCGAGGATGACGGGCGCTTCGATTCGCGCGCCGGGATCGATGCGCGCGCCCTCGCCGGCCCACACGCCCGGTGCGATCTCGGTCCCCGGGAAGCCGATCCGCACCTTGCCGGAGACGGCGTCGTAGTTCGCTTCTTGATATTGCTCGAGGTTGCCGATGTCGGTCCAGTACGCGTCGATGACGTAGCCGCCGAGCTTCGCGCCTTCGCGCAGCATCTCGGGGAAGAGATCCTTCGAGAAGTCGTAGACCTTACCGCGCTGCATGCGGTCGAGGATCGTCGGCTCCAAGACGTAGATCCCGGTGTTGATCGTGTCGGAGAAGACCTCGCCCCACGACGGCTTCTCCAAAAAGCGAACGATGCGGCCGTTCTCGTCGGTGACGACGACGCCGAACTCGAGCGGGTTGGTCACCCGCTGCAGCGCGATCGTGACGTCGTTCCCCTGCTCTTGGTGGTGGCGGACGACGGCGGAGAGGTCGAGGTCGGTGAGCGCGTCGCCGCTGATCACCAGGAACGTCTCGCCGGCGAGCAGGTCGTGCGCCATCTTCACGGCGCCCGCGGTCCCGAGCGGCGTGTCCTCGACGACGTAGTGCATCGCGATGCCGTGCGCGCTCCCGTCGCCGAAGTACGACTCGATCTCGTCGGCGAGATAGTGCAGCGTCGCGACGATCTCGTCGAACCCGTGACGCTTCAGCAGCTCGACGATCAGCTCCATCACCGGTTTTCCCGCGACCGGCGCGAGCGGCTTGGGACGGCGGGACGTCAGCGGTCGGAGACGAGATCCCTCGCCTCCAGCCATCAAGACTGCTTTCACGGCGTTGCTCTCGGGCGAAGTTCGTTGAGGGCGGTGCAGAGGCGGGCGAGGCGGGGATCGGAAGCGAGCGCGTCCAGGCCGGTGCTCAGCTTACGGCGCCAGTTCGGGTATTGCGTCGAGGTTCCCGGGACGTTCACCGGGCGGCGCTCTTCGAGAACGTCCTCGAGCTGCGCCATCACGATCGCGCACGGCGTCGCCGCCAGGTAGCGGTTCGCCGCGACGGCGACCGCGACGTCGTCGTCGCGCTCTTCGGGCGAGAGGTCGCCGTGCGCGACCAGCGTGTCGAGCAGCATCGCCCGGTCCTTTTCCCGCGCGACGCGCTCTTGCTCGAGCGGCGTTTCCAGAAGTCCGAGCCGTTCGCGAAGCGCGGCATCCTCGCCGCGGAGCCAGGCCGGGATCGTCGGCAGATCGTGCGTTCCCGACGCCGCGAGCGCGAGCGCCGGGTACTCCTCGGGCGCGGCGAACGTCCCGTCGAGGCGCCGCTCGAAGAACAGGATGCGGTACGAAAGGATCCCGGTCGCTTCCATCTTCTCGCGAAACCCCTCGGGTACGGTCCCGAGATCCTCGCCGATCACGACGCAGCGCTCGCGCACGCTCGCGAGCGCGACGATCCCGCGCAGATCGTCGAGCGGGTACTCGACATACGTCCCGCTGCGCGGGTCGCCGCCGCGCGGGATCCAGTACAGCCGCGCGAGCGAGAACGCATGGTCGATTCGCAGCGCGCCGGCGGCGTGACAGTTCGCCTGCAGCAGCGCCAGCATCCCGGCGTAGCCGTCGCGCGCGAGCGTGCGCGGGTCGACCGGCGGAAGACCCCAGTCTTGGCCGAGCGTGTTGAGGGCGTCGGGCGGCGCGCCGACGGAGACGCCCGAGACGTACGCGCCCGCATCGGCCCACACGTCGGCCGAGTTCTGGTCGACGCCGACGGCGAGGTCGCGGTAGAGCGTCACGCCGTGCTTCGCGGCGTCGGCGCAGACCGCGTCGAGCTGTTCGGCGGCGAGCCACTGCAGGTACATCGCGTACTCGACTTCCTGCTGCTCCGAGGCTGCGAACAGCGCGACGTCCGGCGCGTCCGGCGCGCGAAACGCCGCCGGCCACGACGTGAAGTCACGGCCGAAGCGCGCCGTCACCACTTCGAACACGGCGAAGCGGCGCAGCGGCTCGCCCTGCGACTCGCACCATGCCTCGAATTTCTTCCGCCGCGCCGGCCGCTGCGCGAGCACGGCGAAGCACGCGCGCAGCAGCTCGTCCTTCGCCTCCGCGACGCCGGCGTAGTGAACGTCGTCGCTGGCGCGCAAGTCGGCCAGGTACTCGACGCGCTCGGGGTGCTCGAGGATCGCGCGGACGCTCTTGTCGTTTGCTTCCGGAACGTCGTCGACCGCGACGTAGAGCCAGTTGAGCCAGCGGCGTGACGATGCGGCGTACGGGCTGGCGGCGTCGGCGTCGCCGCGGAACGTCGCGTGCAGCGGGTTGATTCCGACGTACGAAGCGCCGCGCGCGCCGAGGAGCCGGCAGGCCGCGCGCAAGTCGGCGAAGTCCCCGATCCCGAGATTGCGCTCGCTGCGCAGCGTGTAGAGCTGCAGCGCGATCCCCCACGTCCGCCCGTGCGGCGGGTACGCGCGCTCGGGGACGACGACGACGTGCACGCTCGCGCGCGCGTACGCAGCAACGTCCAGCGCCAGCTTGTGCAGCCCGAGCGGCTGCGGCCCCGCGAGCGCGATCCGCCGCGTGTCGTAGGTGACGTCGGGACGCTGGTCGGCGCGCACGACCGGCGCGCCGCGCAGCGCGAACGTGCCCTCTTCGGTGCTGCCGTCCTCGCGGACCAGCGTCCAGCGGAGGTTCTCGGTCCAGCTCATCGCGGGGAGCGTGAGGTCGACCGCCAGCGGCTCGCCTTCGCGCAGCACGACCGCCGGCGCGACGATGTGCTGCGGCGGTTCGGCGAGCAGCTCTTCGAAGCGCGCGACGGTCTCGGGCGCCGCGCGGCGCTCGGTGCCGAGCGCGTCGACGTACGAGCGCGCGATTCGCGAAGTCACGAAGCGCGCCCCGCGAAGACCGCGAGCGAGCGCGAGACCATCGGGTAGACGACGATCTCGTCGCTCGGAACGTCGCGCTGTGCGCCGCCTTCGATCGCCGTGTCGAGGACGAGCGACCACGCGATGTGCTCGGCGTCGGGGAGCGCGAACGCGACGTCGTCCGGGGCGGCGTTCATCGCGACGAACAGCGTCGGCCGCAACCCGAGAAAGAAGCCGATCGTGCGCCGCTCGGCGCCCCAGTCCTCGCCCGTCATCTCGTGCCCGTCGGGCCTCATCCAGGCGATGTCCTTTCGCCCGCTCGCGTCGACCGGCTCGCCGCGGAAGAACGCGTCGCGCTTAAACGCGGGATGCTCGCGCCGCATCCGCAGCAGCGTCTTGACGAAGTCCTCGAGCGCGTGGTCGCGCGGTCCGAGCGAGCTCCAGTCGAGCCACGAGATCTCGTTGTCCTGCGCGTACGCGTTGTTGTTCCCGCGCTGCGTGCGGCCGTGCTCGTCGCCGGCGAGCATCAGCGGGACGCCGAGCGAGAAGAACAGCGTCGCCAGCAGATTGCGCTTCTGCCGCTCGCGCAGCACGACGATCTCGTGGTCGTTGGTCGGGCCTTCGGCGCCGTGGTTCCAGCTCCAGTTGTCGTCGGCGCCGTCGCGGTTCTGCTCGTGGTTCGCTTCGTTGTGCTTATGGTCGTACGAGACCAGGTCGTCGAGCGTGAAGCCGTCGTGCACGGTGACGAAGTTGACGCTCGCGCGCGGGCGGCGGCCATTGTGCGCGAACAGGTCGGACGAGCCGGCGAGCCGCGAGGCGAGCTCCGGCAGCACGCCCATGTCGCCGCGCCAGAAGCGTCGCACCGTGTCGCGGTACTTTCCGTTCCACTCCGACCAGCCGGGCGGAAAGTTGCCGAGCTGGTAGCCGCCCGGACCGACGTCCCACGGCTCCGCGATCATCTTGACGCGCGAGAGCACCGGGTCTTGCGCGATCGCCTTGAAGAAGGCCGCGTCGCGCCGGTACGCGCCGTGGTCCTCGCGCGCGAGCGCCGGCGCGAGGTCGAACCGGAAGCCGTCGACGTGCATCTCCAGCACCCAATAACGCAGCGAGTCCATCACCATCTGCAGCACGCGCGGGTGCCGCGTGTCGACGGTGTTCCCGGTCCCGGTGAAGTCTTCGTAGTAACGCCGGTCCTCGGCGAGGCGGTAGTACGAGGCGTTGTCGATCCCTTTGAACGAGAGGGTTGGGCCGAGATGATTCCCCTCCGCCGTGTGGTTGTACACGACGTCGAGGACGACTTCGATCCCCGCCTCGTGCAGGTGCTTCACCATCGTCTTGAACTCGCTCGGGTCGCTCTGCAGATAGCGCGGTTCCGGCGCGAAGAACCCGATCGAGTTGTAGCCCCAGTAGTTGCGCAGCTTCGCTTCGACCAGCCGGCGGTCGTCGACGAACGCATGCACCGGAAGGAGCTCGAGCGTCGTCACGCCGAGCTCGTGCAGGTACTCGATGATCGCCGGCGAGGCCAGCCCGGCGAACGTCCCGCGCAGCGCCGGCGGCACCGCCGGATGCTGCTGCGTGAATCCTTTGACGTGCAGCTCGTAGAACACGGTGTCGGTCCACGGCACCGAAGGGCGGAACTCGGCGCCCCAGGTGAACGCTTCTTCGAGGACGACGCACTTCGGCATCGCGCTCGCGTTGTCGCGCCGGTCGAACGAAAGGTCTTCGCGGTGCGAGCCGATCCGGTAGCCGTAGTGCGCGTCGGTCCAGCGCAGCTTTCCCGCCAGCGCTTTGGCGTACGGGTCGAGCAGCAGCTTGTGGTTGTTGAAGCGGTGGCCGCGCGGCGGATCGTAGGGTCCCCGGACGCGGTAGCCGTACAGCATCCCCGGCCGCGCGTCGGGGAGATATCCGTGCCACACTTCGTCGGTGTACTCGGGGAGCGCGATGCGCGCCAGCTCGCGGCGTCCGCGCGCGTCGAAGACGCACAGCTCGACCTTCTCGGCGTTCGCGCTGAACAGCGCGAAGTTCACGCCCTTGCCGTCCCACGTCGCGCCGAGCGGGTACGGCAGCCCCGCCTCGACGCGCTGCGCCGCCGGGATCAAGGGGCGAGCCAGATCGCGGTCAGCGGCGGAAGCGTCAGCGAAAGCGAAAACGGGCGCCCGTGCGCGGGGCGGTCGGAGGCGGTCACCGAGGCACCGTTACCCACGCCGGCGCCGCCGTAGACGGAGGAATCGGTGTTCAGCAGCTCGCGGTACTCGCCGCGCCGCGGGACGCCGACGACGTAGCCCTCGTGCCGCGCCCCGCTGAAGTTGAACGCGCACACGACGTGACCGTCGCGCGCCGCGTCCCAGCGGATGAACGCGACGACGGCGTTGCGCCAGTCGTCGTACGCGACCCATTCGAACCCTGAGGGCTCGCAGTCGCGCTCGTGCAGCGCGCCGTGCTCGCGCGCGATCCGGTTGGCGTCGTGGACGAGCTGCTGCACGCCGTGGTGCGGCGCGTAGCGGGTCAGGTGCCAGTCGAGCGAAGCTTGCGCCCGCCACTCGGCGCGTTGCGCGAACTCGCCGCCGGCGAAGAGCAGCTTCTTCCCGGGATGCGCCCACATCAAGCCGTAGAGCAGTCGCAGGTTCGCGAACTGCTGCTCGTCGTTCCCCGGCATCCGTCCCAGCAGCGAGCGCTTTCCGTGCACGACCTCGTCGTGCGAGAGCGGCAGGACGAAGTTCTCGCTGAACGCGTAGACCAGCCCGAACGAGATCTCGTTCAAGTGGTGGCCGCGGAAGAGCGGGTCGCGCTCGAGAAAGTCGAGCGTGTCGTGCATCCACCCCATGTTCCACTTGTAGCCGAAGCCGAGCCCGCCGAACTCGACCGGGATCGTTACGCCCGGCCATGCCGTCGACTCTTCGGCGAACGTCGCGATTCCGGGGACCTCGCCGTACAGCGTCGCGTTGAGCCGGCGCAGGAACGCGACCGCTTCGAGGTTTTCGCGGCCGCCGTAACGGTTGGGGATCCACTCGCCCTCCTTGCGCGAGTAGTCGCGGTACAGAATCGACGCGACCGCGTCGACGCGCAAACCGTCGACGTGAAATTCGCGCAGCCAGTAGAGCGCGGAAGCGATCAGAAAGTTCTGCACCTCGTTGCGGCCGAGGTTGAAGACGTACGTCCCCCACTCACGGTGGAACCCTTCGCGCGGATCGGCGTGCTCGTAGAGCGGCGTGCCGTCGAACGTGCCGAGCGCGTGCGCGTCGGTCGGGAAGTGGCCGGGGACCCAGTCGAGGATCACGCCGATCCCCGCGGCATGCGCGGCGTCGACGAACGCGCGGAAATCGTCGGGCTCGCCGAAGCGGCTGGTCGGCGCGAACCAACTCGTCGTCTGATAGCCCCAGCTCAAGTCGAACGGGTGCTCGGTGATCGGAAGCAGCTCGATGTGCGTGAAGCCGAGGTCTTTGACGTACGGAACCAGCTGTTCGGCGAGCTCGCGGTAGGTGAGAAAACGGTCGCCGTCCTCGGGGACGCGCTTCCACGAGCCGAGGTGGACTTCGTAGATCTGGATCGGCGCGTCGCGGCGCTGTTTTTCACCGCGGACTTGCAGCCACGCCTCGTCGTGCCATTCGTAGGCCGACGGCGCGGTGACAACCGAGGCGTTCGCGGGGCGCTTCTCGCCGCGAAACGCGAACGGGTCGGCGCGGAGCGGGAGCAGCGCACCGTTCGGGCCGAGCAGCTCGTACTTATAGCGCGCGCCCGGCTCGACGCCGGGGAGGAAGATCTCCCACACGCCGGCTTCGCGCCGCAGCCGCATCGGGTGAACGCGGCCGTCCCAGTCGTTCCAGTCGCCGACGACGCTGACGCGCGACGCGTTCGGTGCCCACACCGCGAAGCGCGTTCCGCGCACGCCGTCGATCGTGTCGGGATGCGCGCCCAGGACACGGTACAGGTCGTGATGGTTCCCCTGCGCGAACAGCCACGCGTCCAGATCGCCGAGGATCGGCCCGAAGCGGTACGGATCCTCGATCGTGCGCGTTCCGTTCGCATCGTCGATTTGCAGCTTGTAGCTCGGCGGGAGCGCGACGGCGTACGCTTCGAAGAGACCGTTCTTGCCGACCGGTTCGGCTTCGGCGATCGCGCGACCGTCCTCGTCGACGACGCGAACCGCGCGCGCGCCGGGAACGAAGGCGCGCACGACGGTGCCGGTGCCGAGCGCGTGCGGGCCCAACAGCGCAAACGGATCGCCCTCGCGGCCGTGCTCGAGCGCGTCGAGCTGTTCGGCGGCGATCATATGAGCCGGCGGGCGAGCGTCGGCAGCCCTTCGGCGAAGGTCGGGTGGATGTGGACGGAGCGCTCGAGGACGCGCCACGTCGAGCCGGCTTCCATGTGCGCGAGGATCACGTGGATCAATTCCCCCGCTTCGTACCCGATGAACGTCGCGCCGAGGATCGCATCGTTCCGCGGATCGACGACCAAGCGAAAGAACCCGTCTTCGAGCGACCACTCAGTGCCGCGCGCGACCTCGGTCAGCTGCTGCGTCACGACGCGGTGCTCGATCTTTTTCTCCGCCGCTTGGTCGGCGGTGATCCCGACCCGGCCGACTTGCGGCTCGACGTACATCGCGTAGCCGACGACGCGGTCGTCGCGCGTCCGCGAGAGGTCCCCGCCGATGATCGCCTTGAGCCGGCGGTAGTCTTCCCATGCGACGTGGGTGAACTGCGGCTGTCCGGCGACGTCCCCCAGCGCGTAGTGGTCCGCCACGGTCGTGCGAAGATGTTCGTCGCATTTGACGAAGCCGTGGTGGTCGAGCGCGATCCCGGCGCGTTCGACCGTTCCGTCGGGGATGTTAGGACGGCGGCCGATCGCGAGCAGCAGGCCGTCGCCGGCGAGCGTCGTTCCGTCGGTCAGCGTCACCGTGAACGTACCGGCGTCGTAGGCGACCTTCGTCGCTTTGCGCTCGAGCATCGTGATGATCCCGTCGCGCTCGAACGACTTGGTGAGCACGCTGCAGACGTCGGTCTCTTCGCGCGCGATGAGCCGGTCGTCCGGCGTGACGATCGTGACCTCGCTGCCGAGCCGCGCCGCGCCCTGTCCGAGCTCCAGCCCGATGTAGCCCGAGCCGAGCACGACCAGCTTTTTCGGCAGCGTCTCTTGCAGGAAGAAGTTCTCGTTGGTGAGGTACGGCGTTCCCGCGAGCCCTTCGATCGGCGGCACGTTCGCGCGCCCGCCGGTGTCGAGCACGACGACGTCGGCCTCGTACGTCTCGCCGCCGGCACGCAGAACGTGCGGCGCATCGAAGGACGCTTCCGCGCGCACCAGCTCGACGCCGTGCTTCGCGATCTTCTCCGCAACGCCGGAACGCCATTCGCCGACGATCCGCCGCACGCGCGCCATCACCGCCGGAACGTCGACACGCACGTCGCACCGCACGTGCACGTCGACCGCGCGCCGCGCGCGCCCCGCCGCATGCGCCGAAGCGAGAAACGACTTCGAAGGCGTACACCCGACGTTGACGCAGCACCCGCCGACGTCACCGCGCTCGAACAGCACGACCCGCTTCCCGGCCTGCGCAAAGTCCGCCGCCAGCGGCACCCCGCCTTGCCCAGACCCGATAACCGCCAAATCGTACCGCATCCCTACGCGCGTTCGCCGGAGGCCGCATTTTCCCGCGACCGCGCATTTCCGAACGCGTGGCGGGCACCGGATGTTTTATGAACGCATCGAACCTCGATCGCTCGGCCGGACTTGACGTTTCAATCCTACTCGCGGTAGGATTGAAGAATGGCGGCGAAGAAGCACGGCTACGCGGCACTCGGGCCAACGAGCAAGAAGGCTCCGCCGTTCGTCAAGCGGTCGATCACCGTCCGCCCCGATCTCGACAGCGCGCTCCGAGAGATCGCCGGCGATCGGGAATATTCACAAGTGGCTAACGAAGCGTTCGTCCTGTACGTGCAGGCGCGCGGCATCGACGCCGTGGTTCGGGATGTCGAGCGTTCGACCGGAACGATAACGCCGGACGAGAAAGCCGAGGCGGATCGCCGCCTCGAGGATGCGCGGCATCGGGCAGAAAAACGTCGAAAAGCACGTCGCTGACGGTCGTCGTGCTGGACACCGGCTTCTTTCTCGCCTTGGCGCAGCGGGACCACGTCGCAACCGAGTTGCTGGCGCGGACCAAAGAACGCAGCGCGCTTGCAGTCGCCGCTTCGACGATCACCGAGTTTTGGCGTGCCCATCGCGGCTTGGCGGAAAGCCGTTTCGGACTGCTCAGACCGGGCGTCGTCGAGGTCGACGAAACGCTTGCGAAGCGCGCCGGAGAGCTTCTGAGGTCGTCGGGCGGCCAAAACGCGATGGACGCGATCGTCGTGGCTCTGGCGGAGAGGCTGCAAGCGAGTCACATCTACACCTCGGATGTCGACGATGTCGAGACGCTGCTTCTGGCAGCCGCAGATTGGCCGTGCGAGGCCGTCAGAATCTAAGCACTCAAGTTCGCCGGCGGGCCGTAACGGGCGAGCTGGTCGATGAGTTTTGCGACGAGGCCGGTCCAGCCGGTTTGGTGGGAGGCACCGAGTCCTTCGCCGGTGTCGGCGTGGAAGTACTCGTGGAAGAGGATGTGATCTCGCCAGTGCGGGTCCGTTTGGAAGAGCGCGTTCTCGCCGTTGAAGGGGCGGCGGCCCGTTGCGTCGCGGCGGAAGAGATCGACGAGCCGGTTCGAGAGCTCTTGCGAGATCTGCCAGAGGTTCAGCATGCGGCCGGAGCCGGTCGGAAACTCGACGGTGTACTCGTCGCCGAGGTAGTGATGGAACTTCTGCAACGATTCGATCAGCAGGTAGTTCAGCGGCATCCACACCGGGCCGCGCCAGTTCGAGTTGCCGCCGAAGAGTCCGCTGGTCGACTCGGCCGGTTCGTAGTCGCAGCGAAACTCCTGGCCGGCGATCTTGAGCACGTAGGGATGCTCGAGGTGATAGCGCGAGAGCATTCGCACGCCGTGCGGTGAGAGGAACTCGCTCTCGTCGAAGACGCGGCGCAAGATGCGGCGCAGCCGGTCGGGGTTGCAGATCGCCATCAGGCGGCGCTCGCCGCTTCCGGCGACGTCGATTCGCGCGACGTTCTCGGCGAGCTCCGGGCGGTTGGCGAGAAACCAGTCGACGCGCTTGCGAAAATGCGGCAGCTGCTCCAGCGTCTTCGCGCCGAGCGTCTCGACGGCGAAGACGGGGACGATCCCGACGACGCTGCGGACCTTCATCGGGATCCGCTCGCCGCCGGGGACGTAGAGCTGGTCGTAGTAGAACTCGTCGCCGGGATCCCACAGCCCGAGCTCGTCGTCGCGGACCGAGTTCATCGCATCGGCGATGATGAGGAAGTGCTCGAAGAACTTCGATGCGATGTCCTCGTAGATGTTCTCGACCTTCGCGAGCTCGAGCGCGATCGCGAGCATGTTCAGCGCGTAGACCGCCATCCACGACGTCCCGTCGCTCTGCGCAAGGTACGCTCCCTCGGGAAGCTTCGCGCTGCGGTCGAACGGGCCGATGTTGTCGAGCCCGAGGAAGCCGCCCTGAAAGACGTTGCGGCCGGCGACGTCCTTGCGGTTCACCCACCAGGTGAAGTTCAGCAGCAGCTTCTGGAAGATCGACTCCAGGAACCGGAAATCGCCGGCGCCGCCGTTTCGCTTCGCCTCGATCTTGTACGCGCGCAGGGCGGCCCACGCGTGCACCGGCGGGTTGACGTCGTCGAACGCCCACTCGTA
>DASZGA010000253.1:0-4414 GCA_035939295.1 Candidatus Elarobacter sp.
GATCAAGGCGAACCTGATCCGCTCGGTGACCGACGAAGTGCTCTGGCACGACACTGCCGTCGCGATGGTCGCGCAAGGACTCGATCTGATCGTCGAGTTCGGCGCCTCGCCGGTCCTCGCGCCGATGTTCAAGCGAATCGACGGCGCGCCCAAGGCGATCACCGTCTCCGACGCCGCGGGCGTCGAGAAATTCCGGGCTCAGGTGGCCGACGCGCAGCGCCCGGAGCTGGTCGAAGGATGACCGGGAAGGTTGCGGTCGTGACCGGCGCGAGCCGCGGGATCGGGCGCGCGATCGCGGTCGACCTCGTCCGCGCCGGCGCCGACGCTGCGCTGTTCGGCCGCGACATGCTCGCGCTCGCCGAGACCGAGTTCGCGTGTCTCGAAGCGCGTCCGGGCGCCAAGGTGACGATCCGCGCCGTCGACGTCGCCGCCGAGGACGAAGTGAACGAGGGCGTCGCCGCGGTGCTCGAAGAGCACGGCCGGATCGACGTCGCGGTCGCCAACGCCGGTCAGGCGAAAGACGGTTTGATCCTGCGCTTCAAGCGCGACGATCTCGACCGGCTGATCGACGTGAACCTCAAGTCCGCGTTCTACCTGAGCGCCGCCGTCGCGAAACCGATGGTCAAGCAGCGCGGCGGTGCGATCGTCTTCGTGTCGTCGATCGTCGGGATTGCGGGTAATGCCGGACAGAGCGCCTACGCGGCGACGAAAGCGGGCGTCCTGGGGCTCGCCAAGTCGCTCGCGAAGGAGCTCGGCTCGCGCAACGTTCGGGTCAACGCGGTCGCGCCCGGTCTCATCGAGACGGCGATGACCGTCGAGATGCCGGCCGCCGCGCGCGAGCACTATCTCGGCTCGATCGCCCTCCGACGTCCCGGCTCGCCGGAAGACGTCGCCCCCGTCGTGACCTTTCTCGCCTCCGATGCCGCCCGTTACGTCACCGGTCAAACCGTGGTCGTCGACGGCGGTTATCTGATGTAGCTCAACAACTCGCACGTAGGAGACTGAACGAAAACCATGGCTTCCGAGACTTTAGAACGCGTCAAGAAGATCATCGTCGAACAGCTCGGCGTCGAGCCGAACGAGGTCACACCGGAGGCGTCGATCACCGACGACCTCGGCGCGGACTCCCTCGATCAAGTCGAGCTCGTCATGGCGTTCGAAACCGAGTTCGGGATCGACATCCCGGACGAAGAAGCCGAGAAGATCAAGACCGTCGGCGACGCGGTCCAGAAGATCGACGCCGTCAAGGCCCCGGACTAACACTTGCTCGAAGCCCTCAGCGAGCGCTTAGGCGCGATCTTCGACCGGCTGGCGAACCGCGGCCGACTCACCGAGTCGGACGTCGCTGAGGTATTGCGGGAAGTTCGCGTCGCGCTGCTCGAGGCCGACGTTGCGCTGCCGGTCGCGAAAGAGTTCGTTGCGAGCATCAAGGAACGGGCGGTCGGCTCCGACGTCCTGACCTCGCTCACGCCGGCGCAGACCGTGATCAAGCTCGTGCACGACGAGCTGGTCGAGGTGATGGGCGGCGCCGAGGCGCGGCTCACCTACAGCGACGCGCCGCCGACCGTGTACCTCATGGTCGGGCTGCAGGGCTCCGGCAAAACGACGCACGCGGGCAAGCTCGCGCTGCGGCTCAAAGAGCAAGGGCGGCGCACGCTGCTGGTCGCGGCCGACGTCTATCGTCCCGCCGCGATCGATCAGCTCAAGACGCTCGGAAAACAGATCGACCTCCCGGTGTTCGACGAGGGTCAGGGCGATCCGGTGAAGATCGCGCGCGACGGCGTCGCCGAAGCGCGGCGGCTCGGGATAGCAACGGTCATCATCGACACCGCCGGCCGTTTGCAGATCGACGAGCGGCTCATGGACGAGCTCGAGAAGATCAAGGCGGCGGTCAAGCCCACCGAGATCCTGTTCGTCGCCGACGCGATGACCGGGCAAGAAGCGGTCAGCGTCGCCAAGACGTTCAACGAGCGGCTCGGGATCACGGGCGTGATCCTGACCAAGATGGACGGCGACGCGCGCGGCGGCGCGGCGCTTTCGATCCACCGCATCACCGGCGCACCGATCAAGTTCGTCGGGACCGGTGAGAAGGTCACCGCGCTCGAACCGTTCCATCCCGACCGGCTCGCCTCGCGCATCCTCGGGATGGGCGACGTCCTCACGCTCATCGAGAAGACGCAGTCCGTCTACTCCGAGCAGCAGGCCGAAGAGCTCGCCGCGAAGATGCGCAAGTCGCAGTTCACGCTCGACGACTTCCTCGCGCAGCTGCGGCAAGTGCGCAAGATGGGCTCGATGACCGAGATCATGAAGATGATCCCGGGCCTTTCGAAGGCGCTGCCGAAAGAGGTCAACATCGACGAGAAAGACGTCTCGAAGATCGAGGCGATCATCTGCTCGATGACCAGGCGCGAGCGCGAGCGGCCCGAGATCCTGAACGGCTCGCGGCGCAAGCGGATCGCGATGGGCAGCGGGACGCAGGTGGCCGACGTCAACCGGCTGGTGAAGCAGTTCGAGTCGTCGCGCCAGATGATGAAGCAGCTCGGCGGGCTGAAGAAGGGGCGCTTCCCGAAGCTCCCCGTCGGCTTGGGCCGGTAAGGTTTTTCACTCCAACCGCCCGCTGACGATGAGCGGGAATTCCTAGAAAGCTAGTATGGTCAAGATCAGACTCCGGCGCATGGGCGCCAAGAAACAGCCGACGTACCGTTTCGTGGTCGCCGACGCGCGCTCGCCGCGCGACGGCCGTTTTCTCGAGATCCTCGGGCACTACAACCCGCGCACCGAACCGAAGACGCTCGTCGTCGATCAGGACAAGGCGAAGCAGTGGCTCGAGAAGGGTGCGCAGCCGTCCGATCCCGTGCGCCGTCTGTTCGCGGAGCTCGGCCTGGTGGAACGCGGCCCGATCTCCGAGACGAAGCGGCCTCCGAAGGGCAAGAAGAGCTAAGCGATGAGCGCGTTCGACGACGAGTTCGGACTCTTCGGCGACGACGAGAAGGCTGACGACGAAGAGCGGAAGTCGACCCTCGGCGCGCGGCGGATCGCCTCGGACGAAGCCGCGCACGACGACATCGAGCCGGAAGAAGAACGGCCGCGGCGCGGACCGCGCGGCGAAGGCCGGCGCGACCGCACCGCCGGCGGCACCGGTGCACCTTCGGCCGAAGGACGTCGTCCACGGCGTGAGTACGGTGCCGACCGCGGTGCTCGCAAGACCGAAGATCCGGCGGTCGCGCAGCAGCGTGCGCTCGATCTGCTCGGGTTTCTCGCGCGCAAGCTCGTCTCGAAGCCGGACGTCGTGCTGGTCGAAGAGGTCGAGACCGACAAAGGCCCGGTCGTCGAGCTGGTCGTCGAGCACGAAGATCTCGGCAAGGTGATCGGCCGCAGCGGGCGCGTAGCGCAAGCGCTGCGCACGCTGGTGCGCGCGAGCGCCGAGACGCGGATCAGCATCGACATCATCTCGTTCGAGGACGAAGTGCTCGAGGGCGAAGCCGAGCACGCCGGCGACCGCGAGCCCGCGGTGAGCTCGAGCGTCGCTGCGAACGGCGCTGAAGCCGGCGTCGCCGAAGACGATGACAAAGACGACGTCGTCGAGGTCGCAGCGCCCCAGGACAAGGCTGTCGACGCCGATGCCAAGGACGCCGATGCCAAGAGCCGCCGACCCAAGGGCCGCCGCAAAAAGGGTGACGACGCCGCGAAGTGACGCGAACGCCGGCCGGGTGGTCGGCGTTTTCGGCTTGCGCGGCGAGCTGAAAGTCGCGGCCAGCCGCATCGGCGAAGGCGCGCTCGCCGCAGGCATCGGATTGCGCGCGACGCTTCCCGACGGCACGTCGCGCGCCTTGCGCGTGCGGACGCTGCGGCTGCATCAAGGCCGGCCGCTGCTCACGTTCGACGGCATCGACGACGCAAGCGCGGCCCAAGCGCTCGTCGGCGCGACGCTCGCGATCGAACGCGGCGATGTCGAGCTGGACGAAGGCGAGTATTTCGACGACGATCTCGCCGGCTGCGCGCTCGTCGACGCGAACGGCACCGCGCTCGCCGATGTCGTCTCGGTAGAGCACTACCCCGCGCAAGACGTGCTGACGGTCGCGCTGCGCGGCGCGCCGAACAGGCGCGCAATGGTCCCGCTCGTTCGCGCGTTCGTCAAGGCGATCGACGTCGGCGCGAAACGGATCACCGTCGAGCTGCCGGTCGGGTTGCTCGACTCAGGAGAAGCCGAAGAGGCTTAGCGCTTGCGGTGCGGCGGGTTCAGATAGGCGCCGATCGCGGCGTCGACCGCGCGCTCCGTCGCTAGCTGTGCGCCTGCGGTGCCGCCGGCGTCGTTGCTGTGGGTTTGTTTCCAGAGCAGCTTCCCGGCGCAATCGTGTGCGCTCATCTCGAACGTCGCGCTCGCGCCGCCGAACTGCGGATCGGGCCGCGTGCT
>DASZGA010000254.1:0-4826 GCA_035939295.1 Candidatus Elarobacter sp.
GATGGCGGCGCTGCCGAAAGTCTGCACGTACATGGACATGCCGCTCCAGCACGTCAGCGCGCCGGTGCTGCGCCGGATGCTGCGGCCGTCGAACGGCGCGCGGTATCTCGAGATCGTCGAAGACTTCCGGCGCCGCGTCCCCGGAATCACGATGCGCTCGACGTTCATCGTCGGGTTCCCCGGCGAAACCGAGGACGACGTCGCGGAGCTCGAGCAGTGGATCGAGCGCGCCGAGCTCGACCGCGTCGGCTTCTTCACCTACTCGCGTGAAGACGGCACGCCGGGAGCCGATCTTTCGGATCAGGTCTCGGAGCGTGAGAAGCGCCGCCGGCTGCTGCGGCTGCGCGATGCGCAGCGGCGCGCTTCGGAACGGGCGCGGGCGAAACGCGCCGGTCAGGTCGTCCGCGTGCTGGTCGAAGAGCGCCGCACGCTGCGCAAGACCGACCCGCTCGCTGTCGCGTTGCGCGCGTCGCACGTGCTGGCGGGCCGCTCGATGGGCGAAGCGCCCGGCGTCGACGGCGCGATCGTTTTCACCGGCGAGGCCGAACCCGGCGCGTTCGTCGGCGTGCGGCTCGGAGGCAACACCGCGTTCGACTTCTACGGCACGCTGGTGCGCACGGAGGTTCCGGTATGAGCAAGTATTTGGTCGCCGATCCTCCGCCGCCCGTTCCGCCCAGCGGCGATCCGCCGCGGCGGCGCCGCTCCGAGCCGCCGCCCGGCGGCGGCGAGCGCTCCGGCGGCTGGCGCGCGCTGCTCTCGTACATCGGCGGGATTCTGCTGATCCTGGTCGGCGTCGTGTTCGGGCTGATCGCGTACCGGATGGTGACCAAGGGCGAGAGCTTCGTGAACAGCGCGAGCCACTACGTCCCGGTGTTCGTTCCGCCGCCGGCGACGGTATTCGGTCGCGACCGGATCTACATCATGCTGCTCGGCGTCGACTTCAACTACGACGACAAGGGGATGCCGTACTCCAAGGGCGCGCGGAGCGACACCATCATGGTCGCCGGGCTCGACTTTCCCACGAAGTCGATGAAGCTGGTCTCGATCCTGCGCGACAGCGAAGCGATCGTCAACGGCCACGACACCAAGATCAACGAAGCGTACTCGGACGGCGGCGTGAAGCTCGCCGACCAGGTCATCGGCGATTTCCTCGGGATGCCGAAGAACGTGGGCGGCGGCGCGACGTTCGACCGCTACGTCGTCGTCAACGCCAACGGCTTGAAAGATTTCGTCGACGCGATCGGCGGGATCGACGTCATGGTCACCGAGACGATGGATTACGACGACAGCTGGGGTCATCTGCACATCCACTTCAAGCCCGGCATGCAGCACATGAACGGGTACCAGGCGATGGCGTACAGCCGCTTCCGCCACGACGCGTGCAGCGATCTGTGCCGCACGCAGCGCCAGCAGCAGATCATCCACATCACGATGTCCAAGCTCAAGGGCAACAAGTTCAACGACTTGCTCCACATCGGCCAGCTGCTCGGCGCGCTGAACAAGAACGTGATGACGAACTTGACGTTCGACGAAGAGAAGTCGCTGGCGTGGGCGTTCAAGGACGCGAACATTGCCGATCTGAGCAAGGCGTCGACGATCGGCTACACCGACACGAAGGACACGACGTGGGGCGGTCAGGTCGTCATCCCGGACGAGGCGCAGAAGCGTCAGCTCGTCGCCGCGCTGCTCGGGCCGTACGGAAACGTCACGCCGCCGCCGCAGACGGCGCTGCAGTCCGTGAAACCGTCCAACGTCCACGTGATCGTGCAGAACGGAAGCGGTATCGCGGGACTGGCCGGCACCGTCTCGGCGAGGCTGACGAAGCTGGGGTACCTCGTCGACTCGGTCGGCAACGCCGACACGTTCGGCTACGACACGACGCAGATCCGGCCGGCCTCGAAGGTGTCGTACGCCGGCGAGCGGGTCCGCGCCGACCTCGGCATCCCGACCGCGGCCGTCACGCCGGCAACCGATGCGACGCCGGGCCCGCGCACCGTGGTCACCGTGATCGTCGGGCGCGACTACGCGACCGCCTCCGCCTCCGCAGCGCCGACGTCGTCTGCCGCCCCCGCCCACTAGCCGCGTGAGCCGCCGCGCGCTGACCGTCGTGGCGGTCGCGGTGGTCGTTCTGGGGGCGCTCGGTTACGGCGCGCACCGGTTGTGGCTCAAGTCGGACGACTTGCTCCGGCCGGTCGTCGTGCTGCGCGGCGCCGATCCCGCGGCGCTGGCTGAGCCTTCGTTCGGTGCGCGGGTAGAAGCGCTGCTCGGGAAGGCCCGCGTCCCCGCTGCACAGCGGCCGCGGCTGATCGCCCTGACGTTCGACGACGGGCCCTATCCGGTCACGACGCCGCTGTTGCTGCAGACGCTGCACGACCTGCACGTCCCGGCGACGTTCTTCCTGATCGGCCGGGACGCCGAGCAGTTCCCCGGCCTCGCGCGTGCCGTCGCCGCCGGCGGACACGAGATCGCCGACCACACCCTCACCCACCCCGACCTCGACCGGCTCCTCGACGCGGCCGTCGCGGCCGAGCTGCGCGACGGCGCGGCGAGCCTGGCCCGGATCGCGCCCGACCCTGCCGAGCGGCGGCTCTTCCGCCCGCCGCACGGTCGCTACACGGTCGCGACGCTGCGCACGGCGCAGGCCGAGGGCTACGACACCATCCTGTGGAGCGACGATCCGGGCGACTGGCGCTCGGTCCCGGCCGACGCGCTGCGCGAGCACATCCTGCAACGCGCGACCGCGCCCGAGATCGTCCTGCTGCACAGCGGCCGCCCGGCGACGGTCGCAGCGCTTCCGGCGCTCGTCGGCGCGTTCCGCAAAGCAGGCTACACCTTCGTGACCGTCGGCGAGATGCTGCGCCGCAGCTCGGCCGAGCAGCTCAACCGCCCGGCGAAAATCCAGCTCGCGGGGTAACCTCCAGCACGCCCCGCGATACGAAGGCGTCGGGAGGAACCGACCCTCGTGGCGAATGGTTGTAGACCTGTATGACCTTTCTGAAGACCCTGTTCGACGGCAACGAGCGCGAGCTCGTCAAGCTGCGGCGCACCGTCGAGCGAGTCAACGCTCTCGAAACCTCGATCTCCGTCCTCTCCGACGAGGAGCTGCGCGCGAAGACCGATGAGTTCAAGGCGCGCCTGCAAGCCGGGCTCGCCCAGGACAAGAGCGAGAAGGAGATGCTGGACGCGCTCCTCCCCGAAGCGTTCGCCGTCGTCCGCGAGGCCGGCAAGCGCGTTCTCGGGATGCGCCACTTCGACGTGCAGATCATGGGCGGCCAGGCGCTCCACGAAGGGAACGTCGCCGAGATGCGGACCGGCGAGGGCAAGACGCTCGTCGCGACCCTCCCGGTCTACCTGAACGCGCTGACCGGCAAAGGCGTCCACGTCGTCACCGTCAACGACTACCTCGCCAAGCGCGACGCCGAGTGGATGGGCCCCGTCTACAACGCGCTCGGGCTCACCGTCGGGATCATCCAGCACGACCTCGACCACAACGCGCGCAAAGAAGCGTACAACTCGGACGTCACCTACGTCACCAACAACGAGGTCGGGTTCGACTACCTGCGCGACAACATGGCGTGGTCGCTCGACCAGATGGTGCAGCGCAAGCTGAACTTCGCGATCGTCGACGAGGTCGACTCGATCCTGATCGACGAGGCGCGCACCCCGCTGATCATCAGCGGACAAGGCCACGACGCGACCGAGCTGTACGGCCAGTTCGCGAAGATCATCCCGCGCTTGGTGAAAGACGAAGACTTCACCGTCGACCAGAAGTCGCACGCCGTTCCGATCACGGAAAAAGGCGTCGCGAAGGTCGAGAAGATGCTGGGCGTCAGCAACCTGTACGACCAGCGCAACCTGGAGCTGACGCACCAGCTCAACGCCGCGCTCAAGGCGTGGCATCTGTTCCACAAGGACCAGCAGTACATCGTCAAGGACGGCGAAGTCGTCATCGTCGACGAGTTCACCGGCCGTTTGATGTACGGCCGGCGCTACTCCGACGGGATCCACCAGGCGATCGAAGCCAAGGAAGGGCTCAACGTCCGCAGCGAGGACCAGACGCTCGCAACGATCACGTTCCAGAACTACTTCCGGCTCTACGACAAGCTCGCCGGGATGACGGGTACCGCGAAGACCGAGGAGCGCGAGTTCCGCGAGATCTACGGGCTCGCGGTCGTCGTGCTGCCGACGAACATGCCGGTGCGCCGCAAGGACAACGCCGACATCGTTTACCGCAGCGAAGAGGCGAAGTTCAACGCGGTGATCGACGACATCATCGCCGAGCACCAGAAGGGCCGCCCGGTGCTGGTCGGGACGCGCTCGATCGAGAAGTCCGAGCGGCTGGCGATGATGCTGCGCCGCCGCGGGATCGAGTGCCAAGTCCTCAACGCGAAGTACCACGAGCAGGAAGCGCAGATCATCAAGGACGCCGGGATCCCCGGCACGGTGACGATCGCGACCAACATGGCCGGCCGCGGCGTCGACATCAAGCTCGGCGAAGGCGTTCCGCAAGCCGGCGGGCTGCACATCATCGGCACCGAGCGGCACGAGTCGCGCCGGATCGACAACCAGCTGCGCGGCCGCGCCGGGCGCCAAGGCGATCCGGGGACGACGCGCTTCTACATCGCGCTCGAAGACGAGCTGATGCGGCTGTTCGGACAAGAGCGGCTGCAGAAGATGATGGACTTCGTCAAGTTCACCGACGAGACGCCGATCGAAGCCGGGATCCTCTCGCGCTCGATCGAGAACGCGCAGTCGAAGGTCGAGAACCACAACTACGAGATCCGCAAGCAGGTTCTCGAGTACGACGACGTCATGAACAAGCAGCG